>NZ_JAPFHC010000051.1:0-27612 GCF_059803535.1 Pseudomonas sp. RP-B7 | reverse complement strand
TGTCCCCTTCGTCTAGTGGCCTAGGACACCGCCCTTTCACGGCGGTAACAGGGGTTCGAGTCCCCTAGGGGACGCCACGATTACCCGCTCTGCGGGATTTTTAAGGGTCATTCAATTATTGAATGGCCCTTTTGTTTGTCTGGCGTTTGGCCAATTCTCTTACTCCCTTCCTACTTCCTCTTCAGACCAATGGTCATGTCGGTCGCTTGCCAAATATTATTATGGTAATAATATTCAACCCATGAGACCGGAGGCTTTGATGAGCGATAAAAAAGCACAAACCCGCGAACGCATTTTGCAGGCGGCCAGCGCGGCGTTGATCCAGCGTGGCCCGGCCGAGCCGAGTGTCGGTGAAGTGATGGGGGCGGCGGGGCTCACCGTCGGTGGTTTTTACGCGCACTTCGAAAGCAAGGACGCGCTGATGCTGGAGGCATTCACTCAATTGCTGGCCAAGCGTCGTGCGGCCATTGACGATATGGATGCGCTGTTGACCGGTGAAGAGCGCCGAGGCCTTGTGGCGGCGTTTTACCTGTCGCGCAAACACCGCGATTCCACCGTTCAGGCCTGTCCGATCCCGGCGACCGTCGGCGAAATGAGCCGCCTGCCGGATGAATTCCGCCAGGCGCTGAACGAGCACTGTGAGCTGATGGCTGCCCAATTGGCCGCCAGCCCCGAAGACACCGACAAGGCCTTGGCCGACATGGCGTTGATGATCGGTGGCCTGGCCCTGGCGCGGGCCCTCGGCCCTGGTGAATTGTCTGACCGTGTATTGCGTGCCGCCAAGTCGGCCGTGCGCTAGAAGAGGGTTCTAAGGATGGGCACGCTGACCTGGATTCGTCGCTTCAACGGCACCCTGGGGCATCTGGCGCCGCAAACCGTGGCCAACCAGATGCGACGTGCGTTCATGACGCCACGCGAGCTGCCGCCACGCGACTGGGAGTTGCCGTTGCTGGCGCAATCAGAGCGCATCACCCTGCGTTTCGGCCTGTCGGCGTTGCGCTGGGGCCAAGGGCCCGCCGTGCTGTTGATGCATGGCTGGGAGGGGCGCCCCACGCAGTTCGCCAGCCTGATCAGCGCATTGGTGAATGACGGTTATTCCGTGATTGCCCTCGACGGCCCCGCCCACGGGCGTTCGCCCGGGCGTGAAGCCCATGTGCTGCTGTTCGCCCGCGCGATGCTGGAGGCGGCGGCCGAGTTGCCGCCGCTGCACGCCGTGATTGGTCACTCCATGGGCGGCGCCAGCGCGATGCTGGCGGTGCAACTGGGGCTGCGTACCGAAGCGCTGGTAAGCATTGCCGCGCCGTCGCGATTCCTTGATGTGCTTCGAGGGTTCACCCAGATGGTCGGCCTGCCGGCGCGGGCCCGCTCGGCGTTTATCCAGGAGGTCGAACACACCTTCGGCATGCCGTTGAAGCATCTGGATGTGGCCCACTACCAAATGAACATCCCCGGCCTGATCGTGCATGCCGAAGACGACACCTTCGTCCCCGTCAAAGCCTCCCAGGCGATCCACGAAGCCTGGTTCGACAGCCGCCTGTTGCGTCTGGAGCAGGGCGGCCATCAGAAAGTCCTGGCCGACCCCCGGGTGACCGACGCGGTGCTGGCGCTGTTGGCCGGCCGCCGTCTACAGGCGCGGCAAACCGCCTGATACACTGCCCGGCCGAGATCAATCGACTGGAGCAAGGCATGGGCTGGGATCTGGCAACGCCGTTTATCATCGACCTGCAGGTCGGCGCCGAAGACATCGACGGCCTGGGCCACGCCAACAATGCCGTTTACGTGTCCTGGCTGGAACGCTGCGCCTGGCGCCATTCCCAGCGCCTGGGCCTGGACCTCACCGAATACCGCAGGCTGGATCGCGCCATGGCGGTGGTGCGCCACGAGATCGATTACCTTGCCGCCGGCTACGAAGGCGACGAACTGCAACTGGCCACCTGGATCGTCGACTGGGACCAGCGCCTGAAAATGACCCGCCGCTTCCAATTGGTCCGCCCCCGCGACGGCGCGACCCTGCTGAGGGCACACACCACCTTTGTCTGCATCGAGCTGTCCAGCGGCAAGCCCAAGCGTATGCCCGCCGAGTTTCTTGACGGTTATGGCCCCGCCCTGACAGGGGGTTAACGGTTGCCGCAGGAAACCCAGTAAACTGCGCCACGATTTTTGTTGAGTGTTTTCCATGCAAATTGCTTTGGCGCCCATGGAGGGGTTGGTCGACAACATCCTGCGGGACGTGTTGACCCGCGTGGGTGGGATCGATTGGTGCGTGACCGAATTCATCCGCGTCAACGACCGCCTGCTCACCCCGGCGTATTTCCACAAACTTGCTCCCGAACTGCTGCACGGTGCCCACACCGCGGCGGGCGTGCCGCTGCGCGTGCAGTTGCTTGGTTCCGACCCGGTGTGCCTGGCGGAAAACGCCGCGCTCGCTGCCGAGTTGGGCTCCGAGGTGATCGACCTGAACTTCGGTTGCCCGGCCAAGACGGTCAACAAGTCCCGTGGCGGCGCGGTGTTGCTCAAGGAGCCGGAGCTGCTCAACCAGATCGTCGAGCACGTACGCCGCGCCGTTCCCGCGCACATCCCGGTTACCGCGAAGATGCGCCTGGGTTTCGACAGCCCGGATGGCGCCCTGGTCTGCGCCACGGCCCTGGCCGAAGGCGGCGCCGCGCATATCGTGGTGCACGCGCGGACCAAGACCGACGGCTACAAGCCGCCGGCGCACTGGGAGTGGATTCCGCGCGTGCAGGATGTGGTCAAGGTGCCGGTGTTTGCCAACGGCGACATCTGGAGCGTTGAAGACTGGAAGCGTTGCCGCGAAGTCAGCGGCGCCGAAGACATCATGCTCGGCCGTGGCCTGGTGGCGCGTCCCGACCTGGCGCGGCAGATTGCAGCAGCGCGGGCCGGTGAAGAAGTCGTGGAGATGACCTGGGCGCAGATGCAGCCCATGCTCCAGGAGTTCTGGACCCAATCGGTGGCGCAGCTGACCGAGCGCCAGGCGCCGGGCCGTTTGAAACAATGGCTGGCAATGTTGACGCGCAACTACCCTGAAGCGGTTGAACTGTTCACCGCGATGCGCCGAGAGACCGATCTAGAGCAGGTCAGCCGGCTGTTGGGCATGCCCCATCCGGCGGCGGCATAACGCGAAGAGATCTGCAGCAAGGGCGCCATCGGCGCCCTTTTCTTATTGTGAAACGTGATCCCCGGAACCGGGCAAGGCAAAATCCCACGAACTTCTGGGCATATCTCATAGGAATCTTCGCCCATGAACGCTTCGAACTTGAAATCCCCTACCTTTGCCTTCACTGCCCCGTCGACGCTCTCTGCATCAAAGGCCATAAAGTCTGTCGTGAACGCCTTCGACGTCGGCGAGCGGCGCTTTGGTGAGCACTTTGACGTAAGCACCCATGCTGCCGTCATCAAAATGATGATGGCGACGCTTGGCCCCACGCCTGCCGATATGTTCAATCAAGTGACGCCTACCGCAAACGGCTACGACGTGATGATGAAGGATGAGTTCAACGCTCGCATCACGCACGAAGAGCTGCAGCTAGTCGCGCAGGTGTCCAAATTCAGTGGCAATGATGCGCAAGCCCTCAGCGCCGCCAACTTTGCGTTGACGGTGTTTGTAAAGCGCAGGCAGCAGATCGGTGGCTACGCCAATTTTCACGCGGCGCTGACAAAGTCACTCCAGGGCGAAACCACTCTGCGGTGCTTGCAGGGTATGGGGGTGTATGGGCTTTCCCAGTATGTGCCGCCGAGCAGGATGGTTGGCGAAGGCGTAGTGGCGGTGATGGAGACCCATAATTTTGGCAGTGCGCTGGTAGTGGACGGGCTTGGGCACGCTAACGGCAAACCGCGTCAGGTAGGCAGTCGCTATGGTTACAGGCTGTTCGCCGACAAGCCTCGGGGAGGCGCACCCACACCGAAGGTGTTTGCGGGCCGAAGACCCCTGGATATTTGGGGTGGTTTCTACCAAGGGACACCGGGGAACTGCGTGACGGTGTCGGCAATCAAGGCGGCTATGATGAGGTTCGGGCAGTGCCCCGCGGATATTTTTCGGGAGGTCACTGCCACTGCCGAAGGTTATGCAGTCGTTATGCGTGATGGTTTCAGGCTGACGCTGACCCATGAGCAATTGCGCAAGGCGAGGGCCGCTTCCGGCTTTCGCGGCAACGACTGTGCAATGCTGGAGGATGCCTATTTCCTGTTCGCCGTGAGCGCCAGGCGCGCGCAGTTGGAAAACAACGACTTTCGTGGCGGGCAGAGTTTCGACGTTGCCATCGATACCCTCAATGACGGTGAATACCCCGGGCAGGCGCTGCGTCGGTTGGGGTTGTACGCCTATATCCGCGAAAGCGATGTGAACGAGTTGATTGCCGGCGCTATCGGCACCCTGTCTGACGGTGGTCACTCGATGACGGTGATTGGCGGCGTGCTCGATTATTATGGGGGCCGGCACACTCTGCAGACGTCGCGATGGAAGGGGACTTATTTGCGGGCGCTGAAGTTGGTGTGACAGCTATTCCAGCAAGCGCCTGAACGCCTCAATCGGCAACGGCCGACTGTGCAGATACCCCTGAAACACATGGCACCCCAACCGTTGCAGGAACGCCAACTGCTCCAGGGTTTCCACGCCCTCGGCAATCACTTCCAGGTTCAGGCTGCGAGCCATGGCCACGATGGCGCGGATGATTTCCGCGTCGTTCGGGTCGTGAGTCGCATCGCGCACAAACGACTGGTCGATCTTCAGTGCGTCCACCGGCAGGCGCTTGAGGTAGGTCAGCGATGAATAGCCGGTGCCGAAATCATCCATCGCGAAGCTCACGCCGAGCTTTTTCAGGCGGCGCATCTTGGCCACGGTGTCGTCCAGGTTCTGGATCACGATGCCTTCGGTAATCTCCAGTTTCAGCAGGCTGTAGGGCAGGTCGTGCTGATCGAGGCTGTGCACCACGCGTTCAACGAAGTCGTTCTGGCGAAACTGCCGGGGGCTGATATTCACGCACAGGCTGAAGCGCAACGGGTCCACCAGGCCGTCAGAGATCAATTGCTGAAATGCACCGCAGGCTTCATCGAGAATCCAGGTGCCGACTTCCAGGATCAGCCCGCTGTCCTCCAGCACCTTGATGAACTCGGCAGGGGACTGCGCGCCCAGTTGCGGGTGCTGCCAGCGCACCAGGGCTTCGGCGCCGATGATGTGGTTGCCGCGTGCATCGACCTGGGGTTGGTAGTGCACGCTGAATTCGCCGCGTGACAGGGCCAGGCGCAGGTCGGTTTCCATGCGCAGGCGTTCGCTGGCGGTTCTTTGCATGCTGTTGTGGAACATCTGCGTGGTGTTGCGTCCCGAATCCTTGGCGCGGTACAGGGCGATGTCGGCGCGCTTGAGCAGGTCGGCCGGCGTCGAGCCATGGTCGGGGATCAACGCTACGCCAATGCTCGGGGTGACCTGCAGGCGGTGGCCGTCGAGGAACATCGGCTCCGAGAGCAATTCACGCAGGGTGTCGGCCAATTCCTGCACCTGGGTACTGACCTGCGAACGCGTGCCGTCGAGGCCGCTGAGCAGTACCACAAACTCATCGCCGCCCAGGCGGGCCACGGTGTCTTCCATGCGCACGCTGGCTTCCAGGCGGGCGGTGACGATTTTCAGCACAGTGTCGCCGACCGGGTGGCCAAGGGAATCGTTGATGTGCTTGAAGTGGTCCAGGTCCAGGAACAGCAGCGCGCCTCGCAGGTTGTGGCGCTTGAGCAGGGCGATCTGCTGGCTCAGGCGGTCCATCAGTAGGGCGCGGTTGGGCAGGTTGGTCAGCGGGTCATGGTAGGCCAGGTGGCGGATCTGCGCCTGGGCATTCTTCAACAGGCTCACATCGCGGGCGGTCAGCAGCAGGCACGGCGTTTCGTTCAGGGTGATCGGCTCGACCGAAACTTCCACCGCCAACACATCGCCGCGCTTGTTGTGCCAAAGCATTTCCAGGTGGTGGATGCGCCCCTTGATCTGCAATTCAGCCAGCAGCGCCGAGCGTTGGTTTTCATCAGCCCAGATGCCGATTTGATACAGCGTGAGCCCGATGGCTTCTTCCGCGCGGTAACCCGTGAGGCGGCAAAAACCATCGTTGACCTCGACATACCGACCGGTGTCGCACTCGGTAATGGAAATGGCGTCGGGGCTGGAATGGAACGCCTTGGCGAACTTCTCTTCGCTGGCCTTGAGCGCGGCTTCCGAGCGTTGCTGCTGGGTGATGTCGCGCAAGGTGGTGACGATGCACGGTTGGTCGCCGACCTTGATCAGCCGGCTGGCGATCACGCAGGTCAGGCTTCGCCCATCCTTGTGGCGAGCGGTGATGGCCACATTGTTCAATGACTGTTCGCGAATCACCCGCTCGATGCGTTGCAGGCGCTTGCTGGAGTCGTCCCACAGGCCGATCTGCTCGGCACTTTTGTCGAGCACTTCGGCCGCGGTCCAGCCAAAGGTCTGGGTAAACGCGGGGTTGATTTCGATAAATACGCCGCTGTCCAGGCCGGTGACGCAGATCGGATCGGGGCTGGCCTGGAACAGGCTGGCGAATTTCTCTTCGGAGGCGCTCAGGCGTTGCTCGCGTTCGACCTGGTCGGTGATGTCCAGCAGGGTGCCGGCCATGCGCAATGGCGCGCCCTTTTCGTCGCGGTAGAGGCGCGCGCGGCTTTCAAGGTAGCGCGAACTGCCGTCCTCCATGGGCACGCGGTAGGTCAGTTGGTAGTTGCCGGCCGGGCCTTCGCGCAGGGTGCGATAGGCATTGCGCATGTTGTCGCGTTCTTCATCGGGCATGCCTTCGAAAAACGCGTCGAAGGACTCGTGGAACGGCTCGGGCGGCAGGCCGTGCAGTTGCGCGGCGCGAGCCGAGCCGTAGAGCATGCCGGTGGGAATGTGCCAGTCCCAGGTGCCCAGTTGCGCGGAATTGAGCGCCAGGTCGAGGCGTTCCTGGCTGTCCTTGAGCGCCTGATCGGCGTTTTTGCGCTCGGTGGTGTCAAGAAAGGTGCTGATCAGATAAGCCTCACCCTCCAGTTCGACCTTTTGCGCGCTGAGGGTGCCATCGTGGATCTGGCCGTTGCTGGCGCAAAACTGCACCTCCATGGTGATCGGCTCGCCCTTGCGCTGAGTAGCCTTGACCAGCTGCGCGCGCTGCTCGGGGTGGCGCCACAGGCCCAGGTCCAGGGTGGTGCGGCCGATGGCATCGGCGACCGGCCAGCCGAAATGGATCTCGAAATACTGGTTGGCTTCACTGATCAGGCCGTCGGCCTGGCGGGTCAGCAGCACCATGTTCGGGCATAGGTGAAACAGCGTGGCGAAGCGCTTTTCGGAGTGGCCGAGGGCGGTTTCCCGTTCACGCTGCTGGGTGATCTCACGGATCACCCCGATCATCCGACGCCGCCCGGTCTTGTCCGGCGCCAGGCTGCCGTTGATTTCCAGCCAGTGATAGCTGCCGTCGGGCCACTGGATGCGGTGGCGCATCGCCTGCTCGAACGGTTCGCCGGCCAGCACCGCATGAAAGGCCCGCACGACCTTGGCGCGGTCGGCCGGGGCGAGCAGGTCGAGGTAATCCAGGTCTTTGGGCAGTGGCGCGCGCGGGTCGAAGCCGAACAGCGCCTGGGTCCCCCGTGACCAACTGATCCTGCCGGTGTCGATTTCCCAGCACCATGCCCCCAGCCGGGCACCGTTGAGGGCTGCCAGCAATTGCGGGGCGCTGTCCCAGCTCTGTTCCGCCTCTTGGGGGTCCAGAGCGTAAATGCGGGGCAGGGGTGGCACGGAATCGACGGGATTGCGCATTATCAAAGGGCCTTGGCTCAATGGGCGTAAGGCGCGGTTTCACGTAAACCTGAGGCCGCACGGCTTCATGCCGGTATTCCTGGCAGATCGACCTGTGCATCCAATAGGCTCATGAAAGCCCGCGCTGCGTTCGACAACGTCCTTTCGGTGTGCACGATATAGCCTAGCTGGCGACTGAGTTGTATGCCCGGTAAAGCGATGCTCGCCACCTGATCATCCAGCATGGTGCGCGGCAAGACGCTCCAGGCCAGGCCGATGGACACCATCATCTTGATAGTTTCCAGGTAGTTAGTACTCATCGCGATGTTTGGCGTCAGGCCCTGGGCTTCGAACAAGCGCCTGACGATATGGTGTGTAAAGGTGTTGCCGCCGGGAAAAACCGCCGGATGACCGGCAATATCGGCCAGGCTGACGTGGCCGTTGCTGGTCAGGCTGTGCTCCGGCGCCACGACAAAATCCAGCGGGTCATCCCAGACCGGGGTCGCACGCACCAGGTGATGGGGGTCGGGCGCGAGGGTGATCACCGCCACCTCGGCGCGGCCGTGGAGGATTTCCTCGTAGGCCACTTCCGAATCGAGGAACTGAATATCCAGCGCCACGTTCGGGTATTTGCGGGTAAAGGTGCGCAACACGGGCGGCAGGCGGTGCAGGCCGATGTGGTGACTGGTGGCCAGGGTCAGGCGCCCGCTGACTTCGCCGGTCAGGTTGGTGAGGGCGCGACGGGTGTCGTCCAGCACGTTGAGAATCTGATAAGCCCGTGGCAATAGGGCCCGCCCGGCCTCGGTCAAGCCGACTTCGCGGCCCAGGCGGTCGAACAGGCGCACCTTCAATTGTTGCTCCAGGCCGGCAATGCGTTTGCTGATGGCCGGCTGGGTCAGGTGCAGGCGCTCACCGGCGCCGGAGAAGCTGCCGGTCTCGGCGATGGCAATAAAGGCATTGAGGTTGGCCAGGTCCATGGTTGTATTCCAGTTGGTAATCCAAAGCATAAAAAATATGAATTTGAGTTATTTAATGTAGCGCCATACCATCAGCCTCACAAGCCAAAGGGTTATTGAAATGCCCAGGGCATAGAAAGACCGATGATGAGGACCGACTGATGGCCGGCAAAACGCTTTACGACAAACTTTGGGATTCCCATGAAGTGAAACGGCGCGACGATGGCTCGTCGCTGATCTATATCGACCGTCACATCATCCATGAAGTGACCTCGCCACAAGCGTTCGAAGGCCTGCGGCTGGCAGGGCGCAAGCCTTGGCGCGTCGACTCCATCATCGCCACCCCGGACCACAACGTACCGACCACCCCGGAACGCAAGGGCGGCATCGACGCGATCGTCGACACCGTGTCGCGTTTGCAGGTGCAAACCCTTGATGACTACTGCGACGAATATGGCATCACCGAATTCAAGATGAATGACGTGCGTCAAGGGATCGTCCACGTGATCGGCCCGGAGCAGGGTGCAACCTTGCCGGGTATGACTGTGGTCTGCGGCGACTCCCACACCTCCACCCACGGTGCCTTCGGTGCCTTGGCCCACGGCATCGGCACGTCCGAGGTGGAGCATGTGTTCGCGACCCAGTGCCTGGTCGCCAAAAAGATGAAGAACATGCTGGTGCGCGTCGAAGGCCAATTGCCGTTCGGCGTGACCGCCAAGGACATCGTCCTCGCCGTGATCGGCAAGATCGGCACCGCCGGCGGTAACGGGCATGCCATCGAATTCGCCGGCAGCGCGATTCGCGACTTGTCCATCGAAGGCCGCATGACTATTTGCAACATGTCCATCGAAGCCGGTGCCCGTGTGGGCATGGTGGCGGCGGACGAAAAGACCGTTGAATACGTCAAGGGCCGCCCATTCGCACCGACCGGCGCAGACTGGGACGCTGCCGTCGAAGCCTGGAAAGACCTGGTCTCCGACGCCGACGCGGTGTTCGACACCGTGGTCGAACTCGATGCAGCACAGATCAAGCCGCAAGTCAGCTGGGGCACCTCGCCGGAAATGGTCCTGGCCGTCGACCAGAACGTGCCGGACCCGGCCAAGGAAGTCGATCTGGTCAAGCGCGGTTCCATCGAGCGTGCCCTGAAGTACATGGGCTTGCAGGCCAACCAGGCGATCACCGACATCCAGTTGGACCGCGTGTTCATCGGCTCCTGCACCAACTCGCGGATCGAAGACCTGCGCGCTGCGGCGGTGATCGCCAAGGGCCGCAAAGTCGCCTCGACCATCAAGCAAGCCATCGTGGTGCCGGGTTCGGGCCTGGTGAAGGCACAAGCCGAAGCCGAAGGCCTGGACAAGATCTTCCTCGAAGCCGGTTTTGAGTGGCGCGAGCCGGGCTGCTCGATGTGCCTGGCGATGAACCCGGACCGCCTGGAGTCGGGCGAGCATTGCGCGTCCACCTCCAACCGTAACTTCGAAGGGCGCCAGGGCGCCGGTGGGCGTACCCACCTGGTCAGCCCGGCCATGGCTGCTGCGGCGGCCGTCAACGGTCGTTTCATCGACGTTCGCGAATTGATCTGAGGAATACCCGATGCGTGCTTTTACCCAACACACCGGCCTTGTCGCCCCTTTGGATCGCGCCAACGTCGACACCGACCAGATCATCCCCAAACAGTTCTTGAAGTCGATCAAGCGCACCGGTTTCGGCCCGAACCTGTTCGACGAGTGGCGCTACCTGGACGTGGGCTACGCCTACCAGGACAACTCCAAGCGCCCGCTGAACAAGGACTTCGTACTCAACGCCGAACGTTACCAGGGGGCCAGCGTGTTGCTCGCCCGCGAGAACTTCGGTTGCGGCTCCAGCCGTGAACACGCGCCGTGGGCCCTGGAAGAATATGGCTTTCGCAGCATCATTGCGCCGAGCTATGCCGACATCTTCTTCAACAACAGCTTCAAGAACGGCTTGCTGCCGATCATCTTGAGCGACGCAGAAGTCGACGAGTTGTTCAAGCAGGTGGAAGCCGAAGAGGGCTACCAGCTGACCGTCGACCTGGCCGCGCAAACCGTGACCCGTCCGGATGGCAAGGTGTATCACTTTGAGGTCGATGCGTTCCGCAAGCACTGCCTGATCAACGGCCTGGACGATATTGGCCTGACCTTGCAGGACGGCGATGCAATTGCCGCCTTTGAAGCCAAGCACCGGGCCAGCCAGCCTTGGTTGTTTCGCGATGCCTGATTTGATGTAAGCAGGACTGGCCCTTTCGCGAGCAAGCCCGCTCCCACATTCGACCGAGTTCCTTCAGTTGAAATGCGGCCAAATGTGGGAACGGGCTTGCTCGCGAAGACGGCAGCACAAACACCATAAGTCCCAAGGAAACCCTCATGACCAGCACCGCCCACACCCAAGTCGTGCAAAAGCAATTCGGCGAACAAGCCTCGGCCTACCTGAGCAGTGCCGTGCACGCCCAGGGCACCGAATTCGCGCTGCTCCAGGCCGAACTGGCCGGGCAGGGCGCCGCACGACTGCTGGATCTGGGCTGCGGTGCCGGTCATGTGAGCTTTCACGTCGCCCCTCTGGTTAAAGAGGTGGTGGCCTACGACCTGTCCCAGCAGATGCTCGATGTCGTCGCGGGCGCTGCAAACGATCGGGGCCTGGACAATATCCGCACCGTCCATGGCGCCGCCGAGCGCCTGCCGTTCGCCGATGGCGAGTTCGACTTCGTGTTCAGCCGCTACTCGGCGCACCACTGGAGCGACGTCGGCCTGGCCCTGCGCGAAGTGCGCCGGGTGCTCAAGCCGGGCGGGGTAGTGGCGTTTGTCGATGTCTTGTCACCGGGCAGCCCGCTGTTGGACACTTACCTGCAAACCGTCGAAGTACTGCGCGACACCAGCCACGTACGCGATTACTCCGCCGCCGAATGGATGCAGCAGCTCAGCGAGTCCGGCCTGCATGTGCGTAACAGCAGCCGCCAGCGCCTGCGCCTGGAATACACCTCGTGGGTCGAGCGCATGCGCACGCCCGAGGTGCTGCGCGCTGCCATCCTTGAACTGCAACGGGCGATGGGCCAGGAAGTACGCGATTACTACGAGATTCAAGCCGACGGCACCTTCAGCACCGACGTGCTGGTGGTGTTTGCCGAGCGCTGAGCAATTTTTCCCGACCTGCCCGCGGGCGGGTCGCTTGATGAAATGAGGAACCCATGAGCAAGCAGATTCTGATTCTCCCTGGCGACGGTATTGGTCCGGAAATCATGGCCGAAGCGGTAAAGGTGCTGGAGCTCGCCAACAGCAAGTACAGCCTGGGCTTTGAACTGAGCCACGACGTGATCGGCGGCGCCGCCATCGACAAGCATGGCGTGCCACTGGCCGACGAAACCCTGGACCGCGCCCGCGCGGCCGACGCCGTGCTGCTCGGCGCCGTGGGTGGCCCGAAGTGGGACAAGATCGAACGTGACATCCGCCCTGAGCGCGGCTTGCTGAAAATCCGTGCGCAACTGGGCCTGTTCGGCAACCTGCGCCCGGCGATCCTCTACCCGCAGCTGGCTGACGCGTCGAGCCTCAAGCCGGAAGTGGTCGCGGGCCTGGACATCCTCATCGTGCGTGAGCTGACCGGCGGTATCTACTTCGGCTCGCCACGTGGCGTGCGCGAGCTGGAAAACGGCGAACGCCAGGCCTACGACACCCTGCCGTACAGCGAGAGCGAAATCCGCCGTATCGCCCGTGTCGGTTTCGACATGGCCCGTGTGCGTGGCAAGAAAGTCTGCTCGGTCGACAAGGCCAACGTGCTGGCCTCCAGCCAACTGTGGCGCGAAATCGTCGAAGAAGTGGCCAAGGACTACCCGGATGTCGAGCTGAGCCACATGTACGTCGATAACGCCGCCATGCAGTTGGTGCGTGCGCCCAAGCAGTTCGACGTGATCGTTACCGACAACCTGTTCGGCGACATCCTGTCCGACCAGGCGTCGATGCTCACCGGCTCCATCGGCATGCTGCCGTCGGCGTCCCTGGACACCAACAACAAGGGCATGTACGAGCCTTGCCACGGCTCGGCGCCGGACATCGCGGGCCAGGGCATTGCCAACCCGCTGGCGACTATCTTGTCGGTGTCGATGATGCTGCGTTACAGCTTCAACCTGAGCGAAGCGGCGGATGCCATCGAGAAGGCCGTGAGCCTGGTGCTGGATCAGGGTTTGCGCACCGGCGACATCTGGTCGCAGGGTTGCACCAAGGTTGGGACGCAAGAAATGGGCGACGCAGTAGTCGCCGCGCTGCGGAATCTGTAATCTCTCGGGCCCGCTTGCAGTTGTTGCTGCAAGGCGGCCCACTTTTTAACAAGGTGTAGTTGCGATGAAACGTGTAGGTCTGATCGGTTGGCGCGGTATGGTCGGTTCCGTGCTCATGCAGCGGATGCTGGAAGAGCAGGATTTCGATCTTATTGAGCCGGTGTTTTTCACCACTTCGAACGTTGGTGGCCAAGGCCCGTCCGTGGGCAAGGATATTGCCCCGCTCAAGGACGCCTACAGCATTGAAGAGCTGAAGACCCTCGACGTGATTGTGACCTGTCAGGGTGGCGACTACACCAGTGAAGTCTTCCCCAAGCTGCGTGAAGCCGGCTGGCAGGGTTACTGGATCGATGCTGCATCGAGCCTGCGTATGCAGGACGACGCCGTGATCATCCTGGACCCGGTAAACCGCAAGGTCATCGACCAGCAGCTGGATGCGGGCACCAAGAACTACGTCGGCGGCAACTGCACCGTCAGCCTGATGCTGATGGGCCTGGGTGGCTTGTTCGAAGCCGGCCTGGTCGAGTGGATGAGCGCCATGACCTATCAGGCGGCCTCCGGTGCCGGTGCGCAGAATATGCGTGAGCTGATCAAGCAGATGGGCGCGACCCACGCGGCTGTCGCCGATCAACTGGCCGACCCGGCCAGCGCGATCCTCGACATCGACCGTCGTGTGGCTGAAGCCATGCGCAGCGATGCGTACCCGACCGAGAACTTCGGCGTGCCGTTGGCCGGTAGCTTGATCCCGTGGATCGACAAGGAACTGCCGAACGGCCAGAGCCGCGAAGAGTGGAAGGCCCAGGCCGAGACCAACAAGATCCTCGGTCGCTTCAAGAGCCCGATCCCGGTGGATGGCATCTGCGTGCGTATCGGCGCGATGCGCTGCCACAGCCAGGCGCTGACCATCAAGCTGAACAAAGACGTGCCGATCGCTGATATCGAAGCGTTGATCAGCTCGCACAACCCATGGGTCAAGCTGGTGCCGAACAACCGCGACATCAGCATGCAGGAGCTGAGTCCGACGAAGGTCACCGGTACCCTGAACGTACCCGTGGGCCGTCTGCGCAAGCTGAACATGGGCAGCCAGTTCCTGGGCGCGTTCACGGTTGGCGACCAACTGTTGTGGGGCGCGGCTGAACCGCTGCGTCGCATGCTGCGGATCTTGCTGGAGCGTTGATCGCTTGAGGCAATCAGGAAACCCGCGTTCTGGTGACAGGCGCGGGTTTTTTGTTGTGCTTTCGGGCCTCTTCGCGAGCAAGCCCGCTCCCACATTTGATTGCATTTCAATTGGAGAAACTCGGTCGAATGTGGGAGCGGGCTTGCTCGCGAAGAGGCCATCAGCGACACCCCAAGACCCGGTCCAATTGCCTCACCCCCAACCACCCGGTAAAGTGCCGCTCCCCCCGCAATGCCCGAGGCAGCTCCCATGACCCAGACCTTTGAAATCGCCGTGATCGGCGCCACCGGCACCGTGGGTGAAACCCTGGTGCAGATCCTCGAAGAACTGGATTTCCCGGTGGGTACCCTGTATCTGCTGGCTGGCAGCAACTCGGCGGGGGCATCGGTGCCGTTTCGCGGCAAGAACGTGCGGGTCAAGGAAGTCGACGAATTTGACTTCAGCAAGGCGCAGCTGGCGTTCTTTGCAGCCGGGCCGGCCGTCACCCTGAGTTTCGCCCCGCGCGCCACGGCGGCCGGGTGTGCGGTGATCGACCTGTCGGGTGCCTTGCCTGCCGAACAGGCGCCGCCGGTGGTACCGGAGGCGAATGCGCAGGTTCTCAAGGGCCTGAAAAAACCCTTCCAGCTCGCCAGTCCGAGCCCGTCCGCAACCAACCTGGCGGTGGTCCTGGCGCCATTGCGTGGCTTGCTGGACATCCAGCGCGTGAGCGTCACCGCCAGCCTGGCCGTGTCTGCCCAGGGGCGCGAAGCCGTCAGCGAGCTGGCGCGGCAAACCGCCGAACTGCTGAACGTGCGCCCGCTGGAGCCGAAGTTCTTTGATCGGCAAATGGCCTTCAACCTGTTGGCACAAGTCGGTACGCCAGATGCCCAAGGTCATACAGCCCTTGAGAAGCGTCTCGTACACGAACTGCGCGCGGTGCTGGAAACTCCTTTACTAAAGATTTCCGCAACTTGCGTTCAAGCCCCGGTGTTTTTTGGCGATAGCCTGACAGTGTCATTGCAGCTGGGTGCCGCGGTCGACCTTGCCGCCGTCAACCGCGCACTCGACGCAGCGCCGGGTGTAGAGCTGGTGGAGGAGGGTGATTACCCAACCGCTGTTGGCGATGCAGTCGGGCAAGACGTGGTGTATGTCGGACGGGTTCGCGCAGGTGTGGATGATCCGTCGGAACTAAATCTGTGGCTGACGTCAGATAACGTACGCAAAGGCGCGGCACTGAACGCCGTACAGCTGGCACAGTTGTTGATAAAAGACCTTGCGTAAAAGATACTTGGCGGCAATTTGTAGATTGATTCTAACCAGGCGCTATGCTTGGCCCCAAGCTGGAAAAGTTGCGCGTCGGTGACCTATCGGCTCGCCATGCCTAATGGCAGCGGTTACCAACCTTCTCGCAGGCCGGGGAGTGTTCAAACAAAGGATGAGGCTATGGTTCAAGTTCGCAAACTGGTGTTAGCAATAGCGGCCGCCTCGGCGCTGTCCTCCGGTATGGCGCAGGCGCTGCAACTTGGGGAGATGACCCTCAAGTCGAAGTTGAACCAGCCCTTGTCGGTGGAAATCGAATTGCTTGATGTCGGCGGCCTCACGGCGTCCGAGATCACGCCGAGCCTGGCTTCCTCCCAGGCGTTTGTGGATGCGGGCGTGGATCGCCAGGCGTTCCTCAATGACCTGACGTTTACTCCCGTGATCAACCCCAGTGGCCGCAGCGTGGTGCGCGTCACCTCCAGCAAGCCGCTGCCGGAATCCTACGTACGTTTCCTGTTGCAGGTGCAGTGGCCCAATGGTCGCCTGATGCGCGACTACAGCGTGCTGCTTGATCCCGCCAAATTTGAACAACCGGCAGCTGCCGTCCCAGCGCCGCGCTTGTCGGCGCCGGCGAGTGCCGCGCCCGCTGCACCTGCCGCCCCTGTTGTAAGCAAGCCGAACCAGCACACCACGACTTCTCGCGACACCTTGTGGGAAATTGCCGCGAAGAACCGCAACGGCGGCTCGGTCCAACAGACCATGCTGGCGATCCAGGCACTCAACCCTGGCGCCTTTATCGATGGCAACATCAACCGCTTGAAGACCGGCCAGGTCCTGCGCCTGCCGGATACCGTACAAAGCACCGCACTGCCACAGCCACAGGCGATTGCCGAAGTCACCGCGCAAAACGCTGCCTGGCGCCAGGGCCGTCGCTCGGCGACCAATCAAGTCGCGGGCAAGCAGCAACTGGATGCCACCAAGCGCACCCAGGCGGGCAATGCGCCGTCGAGCACCACGACCAAGGACAACCTGAGCCTGGTCTCGGCCGAGTCCGCCAAGAAGGGCGCAAAAGGCAAGGCCGCTGACGGCCGCGCCCTGAGCGACAAGCTGGCGATGACCCAGGAAGAGCTGGACACCACCCGTCGCGACAACGCCGAGCTGAAAAGCCGTGCGGCGGACCTGCAAAGCCAGTTGGACAAGCTGCAAAAGCTGATTCAACTGAAAAACGACCAGTTGGCGCGTTTGCAGGCTGAAAAAGGTGATCCCGCAGCGGCAGCTGCAACGGCACCCATCTCTGCACAATTGGCTGGCGAGCCGGCCGCGGCGACGCCTGCTGCTCCGGTAGCGGCGCCTGTTCCTGCGCCTGTCCCGGCGGCGCCTGCGCCTGAGCCGATCAAGCCTGAAGTGGCACCTGCCAGCGCGGATGACAAATTCAACGACCTGCTGACCAATCCGGTGGTGCTGGGTGTGATCGGTGGCACGGCGGGCCTGGTGGTGTTGTTGCTCCTGCTGCTGTGGGCGCGCCATCGCAATGCCCGTCGCGAAGAGGAAAAGCACCTGCGCATGGCCCGTGCCCTGGCCGAAGAACCGGTATTCACCTCCGATATTGACCAGGATCTGCCACCGGACAGCTTCGAGGGTCTGGAAGTCCCGCCGCCGAACGTCAAGCTGTCAGCCGCTCCGGCGCCTGCGCCTGCCCCTGTGGTCGAGCAGACAGTCGTGCCAACCGTCGCCTCGGTGCTCTCGCCGCTGGCAGTGGCCGTTGCCCCGGTCAACGCCAACGATGCGCTGGCCCAGGCCCAATCCCTTGTCGACCGCGGCCATCTGAACCAGGCCGCCGACGTATTGGAGCAAGCGATCAAGCACGAACCCAAGCGCAGCGATTTGCGTTTGAAGCTGATGGAGGTCTATGGCCTGCAAAACGACAAGGACGGCTTTGTCACCCAGGAGCGCCAGCTGGTAGCCAACGGTGAGAACCATGCCCAGGTCGAGCAGCTCAAGTCACGCTTCCCGGCCATGGCCGTGCTCGCGGCGGGTGTCAGCGCCGCAGTGGCCGCCGCCGCCCTGGACGCTCAATACGTCAAGGACCTGCTGGAAGACAAGCCGGCGGCACCGGCACCGGCGCCAGAACCTGAGGCCTTCGAGACTGATTTCGACCTGAGCCTGGATGAATTGGAAGCCGCTTCGCCTGCCAGTCTGGACGATGAGTTGAGTTTTGAATCGGTGCTGCAACAGCAGACCGAAGCCAAGGCCAGCCCGGACGACCTGTCCGACTTTGATTTGGACCTGCAACTCGATGAGCCGGCTTCGGCGCAGGCCGATGACGACTTCCTGTCTGGCCTCGAAGAGCAGATGCAGGATGTGCCTGCCGTCGAGCCGCCAACCCTGACGCCCGCTGCGTTGGACGATTTTGACCTGCCGGAAGACTTCGACCTGTCCCTGGCCGACGAGCCTGAAGCGGCTGCCAAGCCTGATGCCTTTGCGTCCGAGCTGGATGACGTCAACGCTGAGCTGGATCGTCTGTCCCAGAGCCTGGAGCATCCGCCTATCGAGCCATCCTTCACCGCTGAAGATGCGGCGCTGGGTGGTGATGAGCCGGAATTCGACTTCCTGTCTGGAACCGATGAAGTAGCGACCAAGCTGGACTTGGCCCAGGCGTACATCGACATGGGTGATGCTGATGGCGCGCGGGACATCCTGTCCGAAGTGCTGACCGAAGGTGACGAGTCTCAGCGCGGCGAGGCCAAGGAAATGCTAGGCCGCATTTGAAGGGCAACGAAAATCCACTGTGGGAGCGGGCTTGCCCGCGAAGGCGTAGTGTCAGTCAATGATGTCGTGACTGAGTGACTGCCTTCGCGAGCAAGCCCGCTCCCACATTTGGGCGGTCATCTTTATAATGGCCGCCTTTGCGTAACTCATCAGGCTCTCAGTTCTTGGCAAATATAGATAACGCGGCCGCCGAAATGGCGGCCGCAGGCTTTTACCGCATCGCCCTGGGCGTGGAATACAAAGGTTCGCGCTATCGCGGCTGGCAGCGCCAGGCGTCGGGTGTGCCGACGGTGCAGGAAACCCTGGAAAAGGCCCTGTCTAAAGTCGCTGACTCGCCGGTGTCGCTGATGTGCGCCGGGCGTACCGATGCTGGCGTGCATGCCTGCGGCCAGGTGGTGCACTTCGACACCCAGGCCGAGCGCACGATGAAGGCGTGGGTGATGGGCGCCAATATCAATTTGCCCCATGACGTCAGTGTCAGTTGGGCCAAGGTCATGCCTGCGCACTTTCATGCGCGCTTCAAGGCCATTGCCCGGCGCTATCGTTATGTGATCTACAACGACCAGATCCGCCCGGCTCATCTCAACGAAGAAATCACCTGGAACCACCGCCCGCTGGACGCCGAGCGCATGGCCGAGGCCGCGCAGCACCTGGTCGGTGTACATGATTTCAGCGCGTTCCGGGCGGGCCAGTGCCAGGCCAAGTCGCCGATCAAGGAAGTCCACCACCTGCGGGTCACGCGCCACGGCAAGATGATCGTGCTGGATATTCGTGCCGGTGCGTTCCTGCACCATATGGTGCGCAACATTGCTGGCGTGCTGATGACCATCGGCACGGGCGAGCGCCCTGTGGAATGGGCCAGGGAAGTGCTGGAAAGCCGCATCCGCCGTACCGGCGGGGTGACGGCGCATCCGTTCGGGTTGTACCTGGTGGATGTGGAGTACCGCGACGAGTTCGAATTGCCGGAACGTTTTATCGGGCCACACTTCCTCACAGGTTTCAGCGAACTTGGCGGCTGACGCCCGGAAAAGCATTTGTTACCATCCGGGACTTTCTCGGCCCAACCCCTGAGGTTTCCACGACATGCCAGCCGTTCGCAGCAAGATTTGCGGGATTACCCGCATAGAAGACGCGCTGGCGGCAGTCGAAGCGGGCGCGGACGCCATCGGTTTCGTGTTTTATGCCAAGAGCCCGCGGGCGGTTAATGTATTGCAGGCGCGGGCGATCATCGCCGCGTTACCGCCGTTCGTGACTACGGTGGGCTTGTTCGTCAACGCCAGCCGCTGCGAACTCAATGAGACCCTGGATGCCGTTGCGTTGGACATGCTGCAATTCCACGGCGACGAAAGCCCCGACGAGTGTGAGAGCTACCAGCGTCCGTATATCAAGGCGCTGCGGGTCAAGGCCGGGGACGATGTCGCCGCGGCCTGCGCCATCTACACGGGCGCTCGCGGGATTCTGCTGGACACCTATGTCGAAGGCGTGCCGGGCGGTACGGGTGAAGCGTTTGATTGGTCACTGATTCCCGAAGGCTTGAGCAAGCCGATCATCCTGGCGGGCGGGCTCAATCCCGCGAACGTCGCGGCCGCTATCGAGCAGGTGCGCCCGTACGCCGTGGATGTCAGTGGTGGAGTGGAGCAGGGCAAGGGCATCAAGGATCACGGCAAGATCCGCGCATTCATGCAGGCTGTGCGCGGGATGTGACGGCTGGCAGTCTGCCGCCGTCCATAACTACCACTGTGTAAAACAGTCCGGCGCCGCCTGTAGGTGGCCCGGAAATGAAGTGGCAACCTTGCGCTGGCAGGTTGTCTGGAAGGCTGAGGATGCATGCGGGAAATGGCTGGTCGAACGTCTGACCCCGTCCAGCATGTGTCATCGCCACATATGAATTTAGCTCAAGGGCATACGCGGGGCTGTGTTCAAGCCACCGGTACTGGAGAAAGAAAGCATGAGCAACTGGTTAGTAGACAAACTGATCCCTTCGATCATGCGTTCCGAGGTGAAGAAAAGCTCGGTTCCTGAAGGTCTGTGGCACAAGTGCCCATCCTGCGACGCGGTGCTGTACCGCCCGGAGCTGGAAAAGACCCTGGACGTTTGCCCCAAGTGCAATCACCACATGCGCATCGGTGCCCGCGCCCGCATCGACATCTTCCTGGATGCCGACGGCCGTGCCGAGCTGGGTGCTGACCTCGAGCCGGTTGACCGTCTCAAGTTCCGCGACGGCAAGAAGTACAAGGATCGCCTGACCGGCGCGCAGAAGCAGACCGGTGAGAAAGATGCGCTGATCTCCGTCAGCGGCAAGCTGCTGGGCATGCCGGTGGTAGTTTCGGCGTTCGAGTTTTCCTTCATGGGCGGCTCCATGGGCGCCATCGTCGGTGAGCGCTTTGTTCGCGCCGCCAACTACGCCCTGGAAAACCGCTGCCCGATGATCTGCTTCGCTGCCTCCGGTGGAGCGCGTATGCAGGAAGCCCTGATCTCCCTGATGCAAATGGCCAAGACCTCCGCGGTACTGGCGCGTCTGCGTGAAGAAGGCATCCCGTTCATTTCCGTACTGACCGACCCGGTCTACGGCGGCGTTTCCGCCAGCCTGGCGATGCTGGGCGACGTGATCGTCGGCGAGCCAAAGGCCCTGATAGGCTTTGCCGGCCCGCGTGTGATCGAGCAGACCGTGCGTGAAAAACTGCCGGAAGGCTTCCAGCGCAGCGAGTTCCTGCTGGAGCACGGTGCGATCGACCTGATCATCCCGCGTGGTGAGCTGCGTCCGCGCCTGGGTAGCCTGCTTGCGCAAATGATGGGCCTGCCGACGCCTGTATACGTCGCGCCAAAGGTAGAGCCAATCGTCGTACCGCCGGTGCCTGCAAACCTATGACCCAACGTACCCTGGGCGAATGGCTCGCCTACCTTGAGCAGTTGCATCCGTCCGCCATCGACATGGGCCTGGAGCGCTCGCAACAGGTAGCGGCCCGCCTCGGGTTGGGACGGCCGGCACCGCGTGTGATCACGGTGACCGGCACCAACGGCAAAGGCTCCACCTGTGCCTTTGTCGCGGCGCTGCTGCAGGCCCAAGGGCTGAAAGTGGGCGTCTACAATTCTCCGCACCTGCTGCGTTATAACGAGCGGGTGCAACTCAATGGCGTCCAAGCCACTGATGAGCAACTCTGCGAAGCCTTCGCCGCGCTTGATGCCGGGCGTGGCGAGACATCCCTGACCTACTTCGAAATGGGCACCCTGGCGGCGTTCTGGCTGTTCGAGCGTGCGCAGCTGGATGTGGTGGTACTGGAAGTCGGCCTGGGTGGGCGTCTGGATACGGTCAACGTGGTGGATGCCGATCTCGCGCTGGTGACCAGTATTGGCGTGGATCATGCCGATTACCTGGGGGATACCCGTGAGTCGGTGGCCTATGAAAAGGCTGGGATCTTTCGCCAGGGCAAGCCAGCCCTGTGTGGTGACCTGGACCCGCCGCATACCTTGCTGGACAAGGTGCGCGAGCTGGATTGCCCGTTCTTCCTGCGTGGGCGTGAATTCAATCTCGAGATCGGCGAGCAGCACTGGCAATGGCGCGGGCGGGATGCGCGTGGCCAGGTTGTAGAGCTGCGCGATTTGCCGCTGTTGAATCTGCCGATGGAAAACGCCGCGCTCGCTCTGCAAGCCTACCTGTTGCTGGATCTGCCGTGGGATGTCGAGCAGATCGCTGCGACATTGCTGGCGACCCGCGTGGTGGGGCGCCTGGATCGGCGTGTATTCGAATGGGAAGGCAAGCGCCTGAACCTGTTGCTCGACGTGGGGCATAACCCTCACGCCGCTGAATACCTGGCGCGCCGCCTGTCGCGCACGCCGCCGGTCGGTCGTCGTCTTGCGGTATTCGGGCTGCTGGCCGATAAGGATCTGGATGGCGTGGTTGCGCCATTGTTGGGCGATGTCCAGGCCTGGGCGGTCGCACCGTTGGATTCGCCGCGTAGTCGTCCGGCTGTTGAGCTGGAACAGGCCTTGCAGAACCTTGGCGCGCCGGTGGCGTCGTATGCAAGCGTCGCCGCTGCCCTTGAAGCGCAGTGCGCGGTTGCCACGCCTGACGACGAAATTCTGTTGTTCGGATCATTTTATTGTGTTGCCGAGGCGCTTGAGTGGTTGGCCCGGCGCTCCACGGAGGAAGCTGCACATGGCATTACTGGATAGCGCATACAAGCAGCGAATGGTTGGAGCCCTGGTTCTGGTGGCATTGGCGGTGATTTTCCTGCCGATGCTGTTTTCCCGTCAGGACGAGCAGCGCCAGGTTGTGGTTGAGGCGCCGGCTGCGCCCCAGGCGCCGGTGGTGCCTCAAGTGCAGGTGGAGCCGGTGGTGGTGCCTGAGCCGCAGGCCTTGCCTGAGGAAGAGCCGGTGCCGACCGATGAGGAAGTGGCCGCGCAAGCCGCACCGTCGACGCCGGTGCAGCCAAGTGTGCCGGTGGTCAAGCCTGCGCCGGCGCCCGTCGTGGCGGCCAAGCCTGCTGCGCCGGCACCTGCGCCCAAGCCTGTAGCGCCGCAGCCGGCCGCGCCGGGTAAGCCGGATGTGGGCCAGAGCCGTATTGATCCGAATGGCCTGCCGATCAGTTGGTCGATCCAGCTCGCCAGCCTGGCCAATCGCGAAAGCGCCGAAGCCTTGCAGAAAAAACTGCGCGCTCAAGGCTATAACGCCTACATCCGCAGTGCCGATGGCAAGAACCGGGTGTTTATCGGGCCGTTGATCGAGCGTGCCGAAGCGGATCGCCTGCGCGATTTGTTGGGGCGCCAGCAGAACCTCAATGGTTTTGTGGTGCGGTTCCAGCCTGAGCGCGGTTGAATAGCTGCCGCCTCCGGTTGGCAATGCGGTTCAAATGTGGGAGCGGGCTTGCTCGCGAAAGCGGTGTTTCAGTCGCCAAATGTTCTGGCTGACCCACCGTATTCGCGAGCAAGCCCGCTCCCACACTCGTTTTAAAGTGGGGTTGAAATGGGATTCCTTCGCCACAAACTACTGATTTGCAAGGCGCCGACAATCACAGCTTACCGACAGCCCAGCGCTCTGCTAAAATGCGCCGCCTTATCCGTCTGTAGGCTGCACTGTGCCATTTACCTGGGTTGATTGGGCGATCGTTGCAATCGTCGCCATCTCCGCTTTGATCAGTCTAAGCCGCGGCTTCGTAAAAGAAGCACTGTCGTTGCTGACCTGGATTATCGCAGGAGTCGTAGCCTGGATGTTCGGTGGTTCACTGTCGGTCTACCTGGCCGGATACATCGAGACACCTTCGGCTCGCGTCATTGCGGGCTGCGCCATCATGTTCATCGCCACGCTGCTGGTGGGGGCAATGGTCAATTATCTTATTGGCGAGTTGATACGTGTCACCGGCCTCTCCGGGACCGATCGATTCCTCGGCATGGCCTTCGGCGCCGCGCGTGGCGCGTTGCTGGTGGTTGTGGCAGTCGGGCTGTTGAGCCTGGGGCCGGTACAGCAGGATTCGTGGTGGCAGGAGTCGGTACTCGTGCCAAAATTTCTATTGGTTGCGGATTGGTCCAAGAACCTCATTCTGGGGTGGAGCAGTCAGTGGCTGGCCAGCGGAATCAGCGTACCCGCTGATCTTCCGTTCAAGGAACACCTCTTGCCGGCCAAAACGCCTCAGTAAGCTGTGTTCAGTCAAGATTCATTAAGTAGGGGTTGCGTCGCATGTGTGGCATCGTCGGTATCGTCGGTAAGTCGAACGTCAATCAGGCGCTGTATGACGCGCTAACCGTCCTCCAGCACCGCGGCCAGGACGCTGCCGGTATTGTGACCAGCCACGACGGCCGGTTATTCCTGCGCAAGGACAATGGCCTGGTTCGTGACGTGTTCCATCAGCGTCACATGCAGCGCCTGGTCGGGCACATGGGTATTGGCCATGTGCGTTACCCGACTGCCGGTAGCTCGACTTCGGCCGAAGCTCAACCGTTTTACGTCAACTCGCCTTACGGCATCACCCTGGCGCATAACGGTAACCTGACCAACGTTGAACAGCTGGCCAAGGAGATTTACGAATCTGACCTGCGCCACGTCAACACCAGCTCCGACTCGGAAGTGCTGCTCAACGTGTTCGCTCACGAGCTGGCCCAGCGCGGCAAGCTGCAGCCGACCGAAGAAGACGTGTTCGCCGCCGTCACCGACGTGCACAACCGTTGCGTGGGTGGCTACGCCGTCGTGGCGATGGTGACCGGTTACGGCATCGTCGGTTTCCGTGATCCGCACGGCATCCGTCCGATCGTGTTCGGCCAGCGTCACACCGACGAAGGCGTCGAGTACATGATCGCTTCCGAAAGCGTCTCCCTGGACGTGCTGGGCTTCACCCTGATCCGCGACCTTGCGCCGGGCGAAGCGGTGTACATCACCGAAGACGGCAAGCTGCACACCCGTCAGTGCGCCGTGGCACCGAAACTGACCCCTTGTATCTTCGAACACGTCTACCTGGCGCGTCCGGATTCGATCATCGACGGCGTTTCGGTCTATAAGGCGCGCCTGCGCATGGGCGAGAAGCTGGCCGAGAAGATCCTGCGCGAGCGGCCTGAGCACGATATCGACGTGGTGATCCCTATTCCGGACACCAGCCGTACCGCTGCGCTGGAGCTGGCGAACCACCTGGGCGTCAAGTTCCGCGAAGGCTTCGTGAAGAACCGCTACATCGGTCGTACCTTCATCATGCCGGGCCAGGCAGCACGCAAGAAATCGGTGCGCCAGAAGCTCAATGCCATTGAGCTGGAGTTCCGCGGCAAGAACGTGATGCTGGTGGACGACTCCATCGTGCGCGGCACCACCTGCAAGCAGATCATCCAGATGGCTCGCGAAGCCGGTGCGAAGAACGTGTACTTCTGTTCGGCAGCCCCAGCCGTGCGTTATCCGAACGTTTACGGCATCGACATGCCGAGCGCCCACGAGCTGATCGCCCATAACCGCACGACCCAGGACGTAGCCGACCTGATCGGCGCCGATTGGCTGATCTATCAGGATCTGCCAGACCTGATCGAAGCGGTCGGTGGCGGCAAGATCAAGATCGAGCAGTTCGACTGCGCCGTGTTCGACGGCAAGTACGTAACCGGTGACGTCGATGAGGCCTACCTGAACAAGATCGAGCAGGCGCGTAACGACTCGTCGAAGATCAAGACCCAGGCGGTCAGCGCGATCATCGATCTGTACAACAACTGAGTAGACACCGGCCCTGAGGGGCCGGTTTTGTATCTTAAATAAAGAATTGAGTAAGGAGTCGCAGCATGAGTCAGGAATGGGATGCCGGTCGGTTGGACAGCGACCTCGATGGCGTAGCTTTCGATACCCTGGCTGTGCGCGCCGGTCAGCACCGCACGCCGGAAGGCGAGCACGGCGACCCGATGTTCTTCACGTCCAGCTATGTGTTCCGCACCGCTGGCGATGCAGCTGCGCGTTTTGCCGGTGAAGTGCCGGGCAACGTCTATTCGCGTTACACCAACCCGACCGTGCGGGCGTTCGAAGAGCGTATTGCGGCCCTGGAAGGTGCTGAGCAGGCGGTGGCGACGGCGACTGGCATGGCGGCGATCCTGGCGGTGGTGATGAGCCTGTGCAGCGCCGGCGACCATGTGCTGGTGTCACGCAGTGTGTTCGGTTCGACCATCAGCCTGTTCGAAAAGTACTTCAAGCGCTTCGGTATCGAAGTGGACTACGTGCCGTTGGCGGATCTGTCCGGCTGGGATGCGGCGATCAAGGCCAACACCAAGTTGCTGTTTGTCGAGTCGCCCTCCAACCCGCTGGCCGAGTTGGTGGACATTGCCGCGCTGTCCGAAGTGGCTCACGCCAAGGGCGCGATGCTGGTGGTCGACAACTGCTTCTGCACGCCTGCATTGCAACAGCCGCTGAAGCTGGGCGCGGACATTGTCGTGCACTCGGCCACCAAGTTCATCGACGGCCAAGGCCGTTGCATGGGGGGTGTGGTTGCCGGTCGCGGTGAGCAGATGAAGGAAATCGTCGGCTTCCTGCGTACCGCCGGGCCGACCCTGAGCCCGTTCAATGCCTGGATCTTCCTCAAAGGCCTGGAAACCCTGAGCCTGCGCATGAAGGCCCATTGCGCCAACGCCCAGGCCCTGGCCGAGTGGCTGGAGCAGCAGGACGGTATCGAGAAGGTGCATTACGCCGGTCTCAAGAGTCATCCGCAACACGAATTGGCTCAGCGCCAGCAGCGTGGTTTCGGGGCGGTGGTGAGTTTCGAAGTGAAGGGTGGCAAGGACGGCGCCTGGCGCTTTATCGATGCCACACGCCTGATCTCCATCACCGCCAACCTGGGGGACAGCAAGACCACCATCACGCACCCGAGCACCACCTCCCATGGGCGCCTGGCGCCGCAAGAGCGTGAGGCGGCCGGTATCCGTGACAGCCTGATCCGCATCGCGGTGGGCCTGGAAGATGTGGCTGACTTGCAGGCTGACCTGGCTCGCGGGCTGGCGGCCTTGTGATCGAGTGGTCCTTGGAGGCGGCGGCAGCCAGTAACGGGCGCGTCGCGCTGGTGACTGGCGCGGCGCGGGGTATTGGTCTCGGGATTGCCGCGTGGCTGATCAGCGAAGGCTGGCAGGTGGTTCTGACTGACCTGGACCGTGAGCGCGGTTCCAAAGTATCCAAAGTGCTGGGCGAGAATGCCTGGTTTATCAGTATGGACGTGGCCGACGAGAAGCAGGTTGCGCAGGGCGTTGCCGAGGTGCTTGGGCAGTTTGGGCGCCTGGATGCGTTGGTGTGCAATGCGGCGGTGGCCGATCCGCGCAATATCACATTGGAAAGCCTTGATCTGGCGTATTGGAATCGTGTGCTGGCGGTCAACCTGAGTGGGCCGATGTTGCTTGCCAAGCACTGTGCGCCGTACCTGCGTGCCCATGGCGGTGCCATCGTCAACCTGGCGTCGACCCGGGCCCGTCAATCGGAGCCGGACACCGAAGCCTATGCGGCGAGCAAGGGCGGTTTGTTGGCCCTGACACACGCCTTGGCGATGAGCCTTGGGCCGGAAGTGCGGGTCAATGCGGTCAGCCCGGGTTGGATCGATGCGCGTGATCCTGCCGCACGGCGCGCCGAGCCTTTGACGGACGCTGACCACGCCCAGCATCCAGCGGGCAGGGTTGGCACGGTGGAGGACGTCGCGGCGATGGTGGCGTGGCTGTTGTCGCGTCAGGCCGGGTTTGTCACCGGCCAAGAGTTTGTCGTGGACGGTGGCATGAGCAAGAAGATGATTTACAGCGAGTAGGGCAGGTGGCCGTCTTGAAGTAATTTTGTCTTTTTCAGAAAAACTTCAAGCAGGCTATTGACTTAGGTCCGTTACCTGCGTAAATTTCGCGGCCTCAACGAAGCAAAGGGTGATTAGCTCAGCTGGGAGAGCATCTGCCTTACAAGCAGAGGGTCGGCGGTTCGATCCCGTCATCACCCACC
>NZ_JAPFHC010000050.1:0-27969 GCF_059803535.1 Pseudomonas sp. RP-B7 | reverse complement strand
CAACAGTGCCGCCGCCTTCGCAGCCTCGCTAAAGCTCGACAGCTCCCACAGAGGATTGGTGTTGTTTGGGAGATCTGTAGCCGGACGCGTTCTGCCGAACGACACAGCTCAAATGTGGGAGCTGGCGTGCCTGCGAAAGCGGTGCTTCAGCCAACACGTCTACCAACAGTGCCGCCGCCTTCGCAGCCTCGCTAAAGCTCGACAGCTCCCACAGAGGATTGGTGTTGTTTGGGAGATCTGCAGCCGGACGCGTTCTGCCGAACGACACCGCTCAAATGTGGGAGCTGGCTTGCCTGCGATAGCGGTGGCTCAGGCGACATCCCTGCCAGCCATGCCACGCCTTCGAAGGCTCGACACACTTGATCCGAGCCCCACAGGGCGACCCGGTTACAGGTCGTAACTCACCGCCACCCCAAACGTACGCGGCGCACCCGCATCGATAATGTCGCCGCCACGGTTGTTGGTCACGTATTCCTTGTCGAAGGCATTTTTCACAAAGCCCGACACCGCCACATTCCTGGTGACCTTGTACTCACCGCTGAAGTTGGCCAGCACATAGTTGTCGCTGCGCCGCTCGCCCGTCACCTTGCCTGCCGTGTCGAACTCATACTCCGACGGCGCCGTGCTCTGGTACGTAACGTCGGTGTTCAAGGTCAAATGCTCGTTGAAGCGGTAGATGCCGCCCACCGAGACTTTGTACTTGGGCGAATCTTTCGTTACCAGCCTGGCTATACACACCGGGCGTGCGGGCAAACACGTCGATCAGGCTGCGATTGATCTTTTCGCCGCTGACTTGACCTGCTGAAAAAAAACCCACCCAGGCATTGTTAACATCTTAATCATAAGATTAACATGTTAACCAATCCAGCCAGACTCAGGAGATCCGCATGCCCCGCGCCGCCAGCGAAATCGCCACAGGCACCTTGTTCGGCGTTGCCTTGAACTACACCGGTCTGCTGCAAAGCCGACTGGCCGAATTCAACCAACCGCCCTACCAGCAGCCACCGCAAAAACCGGTCCTGTTCATCAAGACCCCCAACACCCGCACCACCGACGGCCAAGCCGTGACCGCCCCCGCCGGCGAGCGCCTGCAACCCGGCCCGGCGCTGGGCGTGGTAATCGGCAAGACCGCCAGCCGCGTCGCCGAGCAGGACGCCCTGGCCCACGTCGCTGGCTACCTGATCGTCAACGAATTCAGCCTGCCCGAAGACAGCTACTACCGCCCCGCCGTCAAAGCCAAGTGCCGCGATGGCTTCTGTGCACTCAGCAGCGAGGTGATCCCCACCCGCGATGTTCCGCACGCCCACAACCTGATACTCAAGCTGCTGGTCAACGGCGAAGTGCGCCAGGAAGACAGCACTGCCAATTTCGTGCGCAGCATTCCCCGGCTGATTGCCGAACTCAGCGAATTCATGACCCTGCATGAAGGCGACGTGCTGATCACCGGCACCCCGGAAGGCCGCGTCGATGTAGTGCCCGGCGATGACGTCGTGGTGGAAATCAGCGGCCTCGGTCGCCTGCGCAACTCAATCGTGGCCGAGTGAGGAATCACCGATGAAACACGCACGCATCCGTTATCAGAACCAGATCCACACCGTCACCGTAGAAGCCGACAACGCCGTGCGCCTCGCCGATGGCCGCCTGCTCGCCGAACATCAGGTGCAATGGCTGCCGCCTGCCGAGGGCAGCATGTTCGCCCTGGGCCTGAACTACGCCGACCATGCCGCCGAACTGGCCTTCAACGCGCCCACCGAACCGCTGGCATTCATCAAGTCGCCGGGCACTTACACCGGCCACAACCAAGTGACCTGGCGCCCCGACAACGTCAAGTACATGCACTACGAGTGCGAGTTGGTGGCGGTGATCGGCAAGCCGGCACGCAACGTCAAGCGGGCGGACGCGCTGGACTATTTGGCCGGCTACACGGTGTGCAACGACTATGCGATCCGCGACTACCTGGAAAACTACTACCGCCCCAACCTGCGCGTGAAGAACCGCGACTGCACCACCCCAGTCGGCCCGTGGATCGTTGACGCCGCCGACGTGCCCGATCCGTCGCGACTGACCCTGCGCACCTGGATCAATGGCGAGTTGAAGCAGCAAGGCAGTACTGCCGACATGATCTTCGACATCCCCTACCTGATCGAATACTTCTCCAGCTTCATGACCCTGCAACCCGGCGACATGATCGCCACCGGCACGCCCGAAGGCCTGGCCGATGTGGTGCCGGGGGATGAAGTGGTGGTGGAAGTCGAAGGCGTTGGCCGCCTGGTCAATCGCATCGTCAGCGAATCCGAATTCTTTGCCGCGCGCGGCTGAACACAACAACAGAGAGCACAGCATGATCAAGCACTGGATCAACGGCCGCGAAGTCGAGAGCCGCGACACCTTCACCAACTACAACCCGGCCACCGGCGAAGCCCTGGGTGAAGTCGCCAGCGGCGGTGTCGAGGAGGTCAACCTGGCCGTCGCGGCGGCCAAGCAGGCCTTCCCCAAGTGGGCCAACACCCCGGCCAAGGAGCGCGCGCGGCTGATGCGCAAGCTCGGCGAGTTGATCGAGCAGAACGTGCCGAACCTGGCCGAACTGGAAACCCTCGACACCGGCCTGCCGATCCACCAGACCAGGAACGTGCTAATCCCGCGTGCCTCGCATAACTTCGATTTCTTCGCCGAAGTCTGCACGCGCATGGACGGCCACAGCTACCCGGTCGACGACCAGATGCTCAACTACACCCTGCGCCAGCCGGTGGGGGTCTGCGCGCTGGTGTCGCCGTGGAACGTACCGTTTATGACCGCCACCTGGAAGACCGCGCCCGCGCTGGCCCTGGGTAATACAGCGGTGCTGAAGATGAGCGAACTGTCGCCGCTGACCGCCAATGAACTCGGGCGCCTGGCACTGGAAGCCGGCATCCCGCCCGGCGTGCTCAACGTCGTTCAGGGTTACGGCGCAACGGCCGGCGATGCGCTGGTACGCCACCCCGATGTGCGCGCGATTTCCTTCACCGGCGGCACTGCCACCGGGCGGCGGATCATGCAGACCGCAGGCTTGAAAAAGTACTCGATGGAACTGGGCGGCAAGAGCCCGGTGCTGATTTTTGACGATGCCGACCTTGATCGCGCCTTGGACGCAGCGCTGTTCACTATCTTCTCGCTGAACGGTGAACGCTGCACCGCCGGCAGCCGCATCTTTATCCAGGAAACCGTCTACGACAGCTTTGTCGCCGAGTTCGCCGCACGCGCCAAGCGCCTGATCGTCGGCGATCCGCAAGACCCGAAGACCCAGGTCGGCTCGATGATCACCCAGGCCCATTACGACAAGGTCACCGGCTATATCAAGATCGGCATCGAAGAAGGCGCCAACCTGCTGGCCGGCGGCCTGGAACGCCCGGCCAATCTGCCGGCGCACTTGTCCAAGGGCCAGTTCATCCAGCCCACCGTGTTTGCCGACGTGGACAACCGCATGCGCATCGCCCAGGAAGAAATCTTCGGCCCGGTGGTGTGCCTGATCAAGTTCAAGGACGAGGCCGAAGCCCTGCGCCTGGCCAACGACACCGAGTACGGCCTGGCCTCCTACATCTGGACCCAGGACATCGGCAAGGCCCATCGCCTGGCCTACGGCATCGAAGCCGGCATGGTCTTCATCAACAGCCAGAACGTGCGCGATTTGCGCCAGCCGTTCGGCGGCGTCAAGGGCTCGGGCACCGGGCGTGAAGGCGGCGAATACAGCTTCGAGGTGTTTACCGAAGCCAAGAACATCTGCATCTCCATGGGCAGCCATCACATTCCACGCTGGGGGCTGTGAGGATCGACTCGCTATCGTGAGCCTGCCGGGTTTATAAAACGGCAAGGGTCACCGGCCACCTTCGCGCAGACCAATCACAAGAATCCGGGCCCTCGAGGGCCCCGCCAGGAGAACCGTCATGGGCAAGCTTGCTCTAGCCGCCAAGATCACTCACGTGCCGTCGATGTACCTGTCGGAACTGCCCGGCCCACGCCAGGGCTTTCGCCAGGCCGCCATCGACGGGCATCGCGAAATCGGCCGACGCTGCCGGGAACTGGGAGTCGATACGCTGGTGGTGTTCGACACCCACTGGCTGGTCAACGCCAACTACCACATCAATTGCGGGCCGCATTTCAAGGGCCTGTACACCAGCAACGAACTGCCGCACTTCATCAGCAACATGGAGTACGAGTTCCCCGGCAACCCGGAGCTGGGCAAAATCCTCGCCGATGAATGCAACCGCCTTGGCGTGGAAACCATGGCCCACCACGCCACCACCCTGGCGCCGGAATACGGCACGCTGGTGCCGATGCGCTACATGAACGCCGACCAGCATTTCAAGGTGATCTCGGTGTCGGCGCTGTGCACCTCGCACTACCTCAACGACAGCGCCCGCCTCGGCTGGGCCATGCGCAAGGCGGTGCAAGAGCACTACGACGGTACCGTGGCGTTCCTTGCCAGCGGTTCACTGTCACACCGTTTTGCCCAGAACGGCCAGGCCCCGGAATTCGCCACCCGGATCTGGAGCCCGTTCCTCGAAACCCTCGACCAGCGTGTGGTGCAGATGTGGCAGGACGCCGAGTGGCCGGAGTTCTGCGGCATGCTCCCGGAGTACGCGGCCAAGGGGCACGGCGAAGGTTTCATGCACGACACCGCGATGCTGTTGGGGGCCATGGGCTGGTCGAACTACGACGCCAAAGTCGAAGTACTGACGCCCTACTTCGCCGCCTCCGGTACCGGCCAGATCAACGCGATTTTCCCGGTGACGCCACAGGACGGCTCGGCCACGCCGCCGGCCAGCGCGTCCAACCCCACTGCCGTGGCCTCCACCAGCCGCCTCTGACAGAGAGACCTGACATGCCCCACTTAGTCCTGCTCTACACCGCCGACCTGGAGCCCTGCGCCGACATCCCGGGCCTGTGCCGGGCACTTGCCGACACCATGCTCGAGCAACACGACGCAAGCGGCAAAGCGGTCTTCCCCAAGGGCGGCACCCGCGTGCTGGCCTACCCCGCCGCCCACAGCGCCGTGGCCGACGGCAACGGCGACTACGGCTTTCTCTACGCCAACCTGCGCATGGGCGCCGGGCGCAGCGCAGCGGTGCACCAACAGGTCGGCGACCAATTGCTGGCGGTGTTGAACGCACACCTGGGCCACCTGCTGCTGCAGCGACCGATCGGCATCACCCTGCAGATCGACGAAAGCCCGGGCCAGGTCTACGACGGCAAACACAGCAGCCTGCACCCGCTGTTCAACCGCTGAATCCTTTTTTGCAGAGAGACCCGTCATGCTCGATTCAACCTTGATCCAACTCGCGGCCGAGCGCCTCGACACGGCCGAACGCACGCGCCAGCAAGTCGCGCAGTTTTCCCTCAGCTACCCCGACATCACCCTCGACGACGCCTACGCCATCCAACGCGCATGGGTAGCACGCAAGATCAGGGACGGGCGCAAGCTGGTCGGCCACAAGATCGGCCTGACCTCCCGCGCCATGCAGGTCTCGTCGAACATCACCGAACCCGACTTCGGCGCCCTGCTCGACGACATGTTCTTCGACGAAGGCACCGACATCCCTTTCGAACGCTTCATCGTGCCGCGGGTGGAAGTCGAACTGGCGTTCATCCTCGGCAAACCCCTCAAGGGCCCGAACGTCACGGTATTCGACGTACTCGATGCCACCGAATGGGTGATCCCGGCGCTGGAAATCATCGACGCGCGCATCCAGCAGGTCGATCCGCAGACCGGCGCCACCCGCAAGGTGTTCGACACCATTTCCGATAACGCCGCCAACGCCGGCGTGGTGATGGGCGGCCGCCCGGTACGCCCCACCGACGTGGACCTGCGGCGGATTCCGGCGGTGCTGTACCGCAACGGCGTGATCGAGGAATCCGGGGTCAGCGCCGCCGTGCTCAATCACCCGGCCAAGGGCGTGGCATGGCTGGCCAACAAGCTCGCGGCCTACGACGTGAGCCTGGAACCGGGGCAGATCATCCTCGGCGGCTCGTTCACGCGGCCGGTGACGGCCGGTCCGGGCGACACCTTCCATGTCGACTACGACCAACTGGGCAGCATTGCCTGCCGCTTTGTCTGAGGGTGTAGTGATGCTGAAAAACACGTTCAAGGCCCGCCTCAAGGCGGGTGAACCGCAGATCGGCCTGTGGCTGGGCCTGGCGGATGCGTACTGCGCGGAACTGGCCGCCAACGCCGGGTTCGACTGGCTGCTGATCGACGGCGAACACGCGCCCAACGACCTGCGCAGCCTGCTCGGCCAGTTGCAGGCAATTGCGCCCTACCCCTCGCAGCCGATCATCCGCCCGGTGCAGGGCGACACGGCGTTGATCAAACAAGTGCTGGATATTGGTGTGCAGACCCTGCTGGTGCCGATGGTTGAAAGCGCCGCCCAGGCGCGCGAGCTGGTGCGCGCCATCACCTACCCGCCCCAGGGCATTCGGGGCGTCGGCAGCGCGTTGGCGCGGGCGTCGCGCTGGAACAGCGTGCCGGATTACCTGGACAAGGCCGACGCAGAAATGTGCCTGCTGGTGCAGATCGAAAACACCAAGGGCCTGGCCAACCTCGATGCCATCGCCGCGGTCGACGGCGTAGACGGCGTGTTCATCGGTCCAGCGGACTTGTCGGCAGCCATGGGCCATCGGGGCAACCCTGGCCACCCGGACGTACAAGCGGCGATCGAAGAGGCGATTGCGCGGGTGTGCAAAGCAGGCAAGGCGGTTGGCATTCTGAGTGCCGATGAAAAACTGGCGCGCCGCTACCTGGAATTGGGCGCTACTTTTGTCGCCGTCGGCGTGGATACCACCGTATTGATGCGCGGGCTGCAAACCCTAGCGGGTCGCTTCAAGCAGATTGCCCCCCCTGGACCGGCAGCAGGTGGGGTGTACTGATCCCAGAACACAGGGATCGGCGGGGTCCTCGTTTGCCGAGGTTGGCGCACATCCAACTGTGGGAGCTGGCTTGCCTGCGATAGTGGTGGGTCAGTCAGCATTTGTGTCGACTGACACGCCGCCTTCGCGGGCAAGCCCGCTCCCACAGGGGTTTGGTGCACATCCAACTGTGGGGGCTGGCTTGCCTGCGATAGCGGTGGGTCAGCCAGCATTTGTATCTACTGACACGCCGCCTTCGCGGGCAAGCCCGCTCCCACAGGGGTTTGGCGCACATCCAAGTGTGGGAGCTGGCTTGCCTGCGATAGCGGTGGGTCAATCAGCATTTGTATTGACTGACACGCCGCCTTCGCGGGCAAGCCCGCTCCCACAGGGGTATGGTGCACATCCAACTGTGGGGGCTGGCTTGCCTGAGATAGCGGTGGGTCAGTCAGCATTTGTGTCGACTAACAGGCCGCCTTCGCCAGTTGCGGATGCGGCAACACCATCGAATACACGCCCTGGTGATACAGCAGCGGCGCCCGGCCAAAGTCGTCGAAGCGCACGACCTTGCCGATCATGATCCAGTGGTCCCCGCCATCCACCTGCTGGTACTTCTCACAATGAAAGTGCGCGGCACAATCGGCGAACACCGGCGCCCCTCCTTCACCGCGTTCATGGTCAACCCCGGCAAACCGGTCTTCCCGGGGCCGCGCAAAATTGTTCGACAGGTCGATCTGGTTGGCCGCCAGGATGTTCACCGCAAAATGGCTCGCCTGCTCGAACACCGCATGGCTGCTGGAACGTTTGTCGATGCTCCACAACACCAGCGGCGGGTCCAGTGATACCGAGTTGAAACTGTTGGCCGTGACCCCGACCTGCTGGCCGTTCTCAGTCGCGGCGGTGACCACCGTGACGCCCGTGGCAAAGTTGCCCAGGGCGCGGCGAAAGGCGCGTGAATCGAATTCAGTAGACATGCAAGACTCCTCGCGCCGCAGCCGTGCCGCAGCGCTGATTATTATGATTGAACGCCGACTCAGACCATCGTGGGATCAGGCTCAAGCCCCATCAGCTCGCGCCCGAGAATCTGCGCGCACACGTCGTAGTCGGTGTAGGCATGCGCCCCGGTCATATGGGCGTCGCGCCACAACCGTTGCAGCTCGTTGCTCTCCATCCACGCCCCGCCGCCGGCGGCTTCAAACAAGCGGTCCACGGCCTGGATGCACATCTTCACGGCGTACGCCTGGTTGGTGCGCCAGAACGCCAGGGTTTGTTTCGACGGGTACGCATGGCGGGCGCCATGCTCGGCGTGTTCCTGCCAGGTTTTTTCCAGGAATGCGCGGGCGGCGGCGACCTGGTGGGTCGACTCGGCCAGGCGCATCAGCGCCGGGGTGGCCGCGCCGACCTGGGCGCCGGTGTAGGCGCGCACGCGGTGGCGCGTCTTGTCGCGAAAGGCTTCGAGCATCCGCTCGGCAACGCCAAGGCTCACCGTCGAGAAACCACTGGCGAAATACGGCCGATAGGGCGTGAAGTAAATCTCGCTGTCGGGGTACAAGCCAAACCCGGCGGATTTGCCTTCCATCATGTCCTTGGCTTTCTGGATGCGGTAGTTGGGCACAAACACCTTATCGACGCTCAAGGTCTTGGTGCCGCTGCCGCGCATGCCCACGGCGAACCAGTCGTCGAGGATCTGATAATCACTGCGCGGCAACACCGCAAAGCAATAATCCTGGCCGCCCTCGGGGTTGTGTCGGCGACAGCCCAGGATCGCCCACTCGGCGTGATCACTGCCGCTGCTCCAGCCCATCTGCCCACTGAAGAGCACACCACCGTCGACCTCCTCGACCTGGCCGAACGGCGCAATACTGCTGCTGGCCGTCGCATCGGGGTTCTCCCGCCACAGCTCGTCCTGCAACTGCTTGGAAAACATCGCCAGTTGATGACTATGGGTGCACAGCAGACTCATCGCCCACGCCGTGCTCGCACACGCGCCGGCCAACAGCGCAATGCAGTCGCAGAACGCCGGCAATGACATTTCCAGGCCGCCGTAGGCCTTGGGTTGAAACGCACGGTGCAGGCCAAGGCTTTTAAGCAAGGCGATATTGGCCGCTGGCACTTTCCGTTCGGTTTCGGCCTGGGCGGCATTCGCGGCAATGCTCGGCAGGATCGCCTTGAGGTCTTCCAGCAGGGAGTTGGAGGGTTGCATCGGGACACCTGTTTTTATTGGAGTTGGTGGCCAGTATTGCGAGCGCGGGCGTGGGGCGAAATGGACGTTTCGCGGGGACTGTTGCACTTTTCATAGGCCCGCTACGCCAACATCGGCGTCACTTCAGATTTTTGACACTGGCAAACGTCGACTCCCCTCGCGCCTGCTCCAACACATTCATCGGTGCCGGTGCGGGGCGCAGTTGAATCATCGGTTTCAACACCTGCGAGCGCTCACCGTCGGTGACCGAGCGCTCATCACTGGGCGGCACGCCAAAGTACTCGCGGTAGCATTTGGAGAAGTGCGGCGTGGACACAAAGCCACAGAGCACCGCCAACTCGACAATGGAAATGGGCGTCTGCTTGAGCAACTGCCGCGCACGGATCAGCCGCAGCCGCAGGTAATAGCGCGACGGCGAACAATGCAGGTACTTCTGGAACATCCGCTCAAGCTGGCGACGCGACAGCGCGACGTAAGCGGCCAGCTCATCGAGGTTGATCGGCTCTTCGAGGTTGGCTTCCATCAGCGCGACAATTTCCTGCAACTTCGGTTGCTGGGTGCCGAGCATGTGCTTGAGTGGCACGCGCTGGTGGTCCTGCTCGTTGCGGATGCGTTCGTACACGAACATGTCCGAAATCGCCGCCGACAACTCATGCCCGTGATCGCGGCCGATCAGGTGCAACATCATGTCCAGGGGCGCCGTCCCCCCCGAGCTGGTGAGACGCTCACGGTCGAGGGTGAACAGGCTGGAACTGACGCTCACCCGTGGAAACGCTTCCTGCATGGCCGCCAACCATTCCCAGTGCACGCTGCATTCGTGCCCATCGAGCAAGCCGGCCCGCGCCAGCACCCAACTGCCGGTGCAGATGCCGCCCAGGCGCTTGGAATAGCGTGCCTGGCCGCGCAGCCATTTGAGCAGTTCGCCGGTCACGGTGCCTTGGATACCAATGCCGCCGCATACGATCACGCTGTCTGCGGACGGCACGCTGACAATCGAGCCGTCCGGGGTGACGGGCACGCCGTCGCTGGCCCAGACCGGGTGGCCGTCGAGGCTCGCGGTGTGCCAGCGGTACAGCTCCTGGCCCGCCAATTGGTTGGCCATGCGCAACGGTTCCAGGGCGGACGCCAGCGAGATCAGCGTGAACTGGTCCAGCAGCAAGAACACAATGCTGTTGACCGCCCGGGTGGTCATGGTTGGGTGGCTGCGGCTACGGGCAATTGCGCGGGTCCGGGATGTCGTGCGGTGATCAGGCCGATGAGTGAAATCAACAACGCCAGGCCGAGGGTCGACGACACCTCGAAGCGGTGCTCCGGCGTCACCAGCATCACCGTCAACGCGCCGCAAATGAACGCAATCACCAGCCACGTCAGCCAGGGAAACAGCCACATCTTGAACGTCAGCGGCACGTTACGCCGCTGCAGGATCTTGCGCATGCGCAGTTGCGAAATCGCGATCACCAAGTACACCAGCAAGGCAATGGCGCCCGAACTCGCCAGCAAAAACTGGAACAACCCGGCCGGCATGAAATAGCTGAGCAGCGTCACCCCCGCGCCCAGCACAGTACTGGCCAGCACCGCGGCCCGGGGCACGCTGGCCGCCGAGGTCTTTTTCATCAGCGCGGGAGCATCGCCGCGCTTGCCCAGGGAAAACAGCATGCGCGACGCAATGTAGATCGATGAGTTCATGCAACTGGCCACGGCGATCAGTACCACCACATCCACCAGCAGCTTGGCGTGGGGAATGTTCATCAGTTCCAGTGCGCGCTGGTAGGAGCCGACCGACGCCAGCAACGGGTCATCCCAGGGCACCACGGAGATCACCACAAAAATCGATAACACATAGAACACACCGATACGCCACATCACCGAACGGGTCGCGCGGGCGATGTTCTGCGCCGGGTTGCTGGACTCCGCGGCCGCGATGGTCACCGCTTCGGTGCCGATGAAGCTGAACATGATGGTAATGAACGCGCCGACCACCGCCGACAGTCCATTCGGCGCGAACCCACCGTGTTCCTCCATCAAGCGGCCGAGCCCGCTGGCCTCGCGCTCGGGGATCCAGCCCATCAGCACGGCAAACCCCAGGCCAATAAAGCCGATGATCGCCACCACCTTGGCCATGGCGAACCAGAACTCGAATTCGCCGTACTTGGACACGCTGAACAGATTGGTGACCACCAACAAAAAGATCGACAGCAAGGCAAAGAGCCAAGCGTCGATCTGCGGGAACCATTGGTTGAGGATATGCCCGGCGGCCAGGGCTTCGATGGGGATCACCAGCACCCAGAACCACCAGTACAGCCAGCCGATGGTGAAGCCGGCCCAGCGCCCGATGGCCTGGTCCGCATAGGTCGAGAACGAACCGGTGTCTGGGTTGGCCACCGCCATCTCGCCAAGCATGCGCATGACCAGCACCACCAGCAACCCGGAAAACAGATAGGCCAGCATCACGGCCGGGCCCGCCGCTGCAATCGCGTGCCCGGAGCCGACAAACAGCCCTGCGCCGATAATCCCTGCGATAGACAACATGGTGACATGGCGCGGCTTGAAGCCTTGCGCCAATTGACCGTTCAAATCCTTGGAACTCAGGCTATTCATCGTTGTTTTTATTCTCGGTGATCGACGTTGAGGCGTACTGACTGATCAGTCAGGCGATCATCATCTCTTAATGATGAGTCACCTTACGCGGGCCGGCTTGCGCGAAAATAGCCTGAGGGCGGCACGAATGTGCCTGATATCGACATTCGTGCTTGACGCTGGCCTCAAAAATCCACGCTGGCCGACAGCTGCAACGTGCGCGGATAACCCGGCGAGAAAGCGCCGTACGACGCCACCCCCGACCAGTATTCACGATCAAACACGTTCTGCACCGTGGCGCGGAAGGTGGTAGGCCGCCCTTCGATCTTGGTCGCGTAGCGCGCGCCCATGTCGATGCGCGTCCACGCATCCAACTGCTGGGTATTGGCCTGGTCGACGTACTGGCGGTCGGTATAGATCGCGCCGCCGGTAAGGGTGAAACCTTCCAGCCCCGGCGTGTCCCACTCAGCCCAGAGGTTGGCCTGGATGTCCGGCACGCCCACGGGTTTGTTGCCACGGTTGGCGGCGGTGGCGGATTTGGTCAGCTCGCCATCGAGGAGGGTCACACCGCCCATCAGGCGCGTGCCGGGCGCCACTTCGCCATACAGGCTCAGCTCGACACCACGGTTGCGCTGCTCGGCCTGTACCGAAAACACATTGCCGGCACCGACTTCGCCGCTGGGCTTTTCAATCTGGAACAACGCCACGCTGGTCATGAAGCTGCCGTGTTCATACTTCACGCCCAGTTCGTGTTGCTTGGACTCGTAGGGCGCAAAGGTCTCGCCGGCATTGCTCGCCGTACCGGGTGCGGCATCGCCTTTGCTCAGGCCTTCGACGTAGTTGTAGTAGAGCGACACGTCATCCCAGGGCTTGACCACCACACCGAGCAGCGGCGTATTGGCGCTGGCGTCATACCGCGCACTGACCCCGCCGGTGCTGTTGTAGTTGCGCGATTCGATGGCTTGGTGACGCATGCCCAGGGTCAGTTGGAGGCGGTCTTCGAACAGGCCCAGGGTGTCGGTCAACGCCACGCCGGACAGCTCGGTTTCGGAAATACGCAGCACCTTCGGCGTGTTGATGTACTGCTGGGGCGTGTCCACCGGGTGATAGATGTTGGAGTAAATGTCCTTGCCGTTGATGATGCCCCGCGACAGCTCATCCCTATAACGGCTCGCCATCAGTGTGGTGGTATGCGTCACCGGGCCGGTGGCAAAGAGGCTGCGCAGGCCGATGTCGGCCGTCGAACGGTCGACGTTGAATTTGTAATAGCCCGGCGTGTTTTTGGTGTCACCGGCGTCATTGAGGATGCGCGGCACCTGGTCGGACAGGCGCTTCACATCCGAACGCCCGCCACCGGCGTGGGCGAACACCGTCAGGTTGTCGTTCAGGTCATATTCGCCGCCGAGCAGCAACGATTGCTCCTTGGTGTCCGACCAGCCCCACTTCTGCGGCAGGCTGGTGCGGCCATTCGGCGCGGACGGCACCTGCACGCCCGGTTGAATGGTGAACGGACGCGAGGCGCCCTCCCAGCTTTCCTTCTGGCTCAGGTAGTCGAGGTTCAGGCGCAGGCGCTCGCCGCGATAATCCAAGGCAATCGCGCCGATGCCCACGTCGCGATGCTGGTTGTCCACGGCCGTGTCGCCGCCTTGCAGGCTGCCGTTGAAGCGCACGCCAAACTGGTTTTCAGCGCCGAAACGGCGGCTCAGGTCGAGGTGGCCGCCAACCTGGCTGTCCGACGCATAACTGCCGGTAAAGCGCGTCAGGTCCTCGTCCAGCGGACGTTTGGGCACGATATTGATCACCCCGCCGACGCCGCTGTTGGGCGAGATGCCGTACACCAGCGCCCCCGGCCCCTTGAGCACTTCGATGCGCTCGGCGTACTCGGTAAATGCGCGATAGTTGGGCGCTACGCCGTAGACGCCGTCATAGGCCAGCTCGCCGAGGTTGCCCTCGCCAATCGCGAAACCACGGATGAAAAACGAGTCGACGATGCCGCCGTTCTGCCCGGTGGAACGCACCGAAGGGTCGCGCTCCAGTGCGTCGGCGACGGTCACGGTTTGCAGGTCGGCAAGGGTCTTGGCGGTGTAGCTGGTGACGCTGAACGGGGCGTCCATCACGTCCTTGTTGCCCAGCATGCCCAGGCGCGCGCCCCGCGCCACCTGGCCGCCGGCAAGCACCTCGGGCAAGGCGCTGGGGCCGTTGTACACGGCGTTGACGTTCGTCGCGTCAAGGGTCAGGCTCTGCGCGCTGTCGTCGCTCGGCTCGGCGGTGGCGGCCCAGGCGTTGCTGCTGGCGGCGGCCAACAACAGGGCGGTACGAATGGCGAATGTTAACCGGCTGGCAACGGGCATGACGGTGGGGTCCTTGCATCGAGAGAAGATGAGAATTACTCCTGATGCCAGCCAACCGACGAAAAAGTATCAGCCCCCCGCCGTTTTTTTTACAACGAGATTGATCCATGCCACCGACCCGCATCCTGATTTCCCTGCTGTTCGCGATCCAGCTCGTGTCGATGGGCGCGATGGAAATGAGCGGCCCGTTCTGGCCAGTGCACTTGCGTGGGCTGACCGACTCCGATGCGTTGTTCAGCTTCGCCAGCATCGCCGTGTATGTCGGGCCGATGCTCGGCATCCTGCTGACCAGCGCGTTCTGGGGGCGCGTCGGTGATCGTCATGGCCACAAGCTGATGATGATCCGCGCCCTGATCGGCCTGACCCTGACCCAACTGGCGCTGGCCTTGATCAGCGACATCTGGGCGATCCTGCTGCTGCGCTTTGTGCAGGGCGCGTGTGCAGGGTATATCGCCCCGGCCCAGGCGTATGGCGTAAGTATCGAGGCGCCGGCCCGGCGCGCGCGGTTGTTTGCGCTGTTGCAGATTTCCACCAACGTCGGCTCGCTGCTCGGTGCGGTGGTCGGCGGCTTGATCCTCGATCACGCGACGTTTTTCTGGATCAACCTCAGCGCCTCGGCACTCTGCGCGGTGTGCACGCTGGTTGCGGCGCTGAGCCTGCCGGACGTGCCGCCGCAGAAGAAACCCGTGAGCGCGTCGAGCGCCGTGGTATGGCGCGGTTCGGCGCTGCTGCCGCTGCTGGTGGTGATGGGCATTCTGCTGCTGGCGCGGATGCTGCCGCAGACCTCGTTCGCGCTGTATGTGAGCAGCACATTCAACGTCAGCAACGCCTGGGTCGGCCTGTGCTACGGCCTGCTGGCATTGGGTTTCATCCTGAGCGCAACGACATGGGCGCGGCATTTCGAAGGGCGTGACCAGGGTGATTCCCTGCGGCGCATCGCCTGGGTGGTACTCGCGTGCATTGCGCTCACCGGCATCGCCGGCATCACCCGCAACCCGCTGGTGTTCGCCCTCGGTTACCTGGTGTGGGGCGTGTTGCTCGGGGCGACCACGCCGGTGCTGATGGCGTTGATTTCAAAGAGCGCCGACAGCTCAAGCCAGGGCCACGTGCTGGGGATCGCCCAGGGCACTGCGCAATTCGCCTCGATTGCCGGTATCGCCATCGGTGGCCTGCTCAGCCAGGTGTATGGCCTGGCGTATACCTACCTGTTCGTCTGCGCGGCGTATGGGCTGGCACTGCTTGCGATTCTCGCGTTGCGTTCACGCCGGGTTGTCCCTTAGCATTGGGAATACTTCTCAATTGCACGGATGTGCGCCATGAGCGAAATCCTCGACGCCGATCACAACCACCACCTGCGCGCAATCGAGGCGCTGTACAGCGGGCATCACGGCTGGCTGTACGCCACGCTCAAACGCAAACTCGGCAACGCCATGGATGCGGCCGACCTGGCCCAGGACACCTTCACCCGGATCCTCGCCTCCCAGGTCACGGTGATCGACCAGCCACGTGCCTACCTGACCTGCGTGGCCAGGGGCATCCTGGTCAATTGGTATCAGCGCAAGGCGTTGGAACGGGCTTATCTGGAAGCCCTCGCCAGCGCGCCGTTACAGCAAGCACCGTCGGCGGAAACCCACTTCATGGTGCTGGAAACCCTGCACGAAATCGACGCGATGCTCGACGCGCTGCCGCCACTGGTCAAGCGCGCGTTCCTGCTGTCGCAGCTCAGCGGCCTCAAGTACGACGCGATTGCCGAGCAACTGGGCGTGTCGCTGATCACCGTCAAACGCTACATGAAACAGGCGTTTGTGCAGTGCCTGATGCTGGTGGAATAAGCCCATGCTCAGCCTGCGCAAACAGCCACCGCTCGCCGCCGATGTCCTCGAAGAGGCCGCCGAATGGCTGATGCGCCTGAGCGAAAACGACCTCAGCGCCAGCGAACGCGCCGAGTGGGAACGCTGGAAAACCAGCAGCCCCGAACGTGATCGCGCCTGGGCCCGGGCGCAGTTGCTGCAAAGCAAGCTCGGCGGGCTGCCGCCGGCCCTGGCGATGTCGGCGCTGGATCGTCCAAGCCACCCGGAACGCCGCGCGGCGCTGGGCAAGCTCGCGTTGTTGCTGGCGGTGATGCCGGTCGGCTGGGGCAGTTGGAAACTTGCGCAATCCCAGCAATGGACCGCCGACTACCGCACCCACGTCGGCGAACGCCGTGAACTGGTGCTGGCCGATGGTTCGCGTATCACGCTCAACACCGATACGGCCATCGATGTGCGTTTTGACAGCCAGCAGCGTCTGGTGCACTTGCGCGAAGGTGAGATGCTGGTGCAGACCGCCGCGGATACCTCGCGCCCATTCCTGGTCAGCACCCGCCAGGGCCGCATGCAGGCCCTGGGCACGCGCTTCACCGTGCGCGAACTGAGCCCGCTCACCCACCTGGCGGTGCTCGAAGGCGCGGTCAAGGTGATGCTGGCCGAGAACAACCAGAGCACACCGCTGATCGTCAACGCCGGGCAGCGCATGGACTTTTCTGCGCAGACCTTTGGTGGAGTGGCGGCTACCGACCGTAATGTGGGGGCCTGGACCCAGGGCATGTTGATGGCTGACAGGATGCGCTTGGCGGATTTCGTTGCCGAACTGGCGCGTTATCGGCGTGGTTTTGTGCGTTGTGATCCTGCGATTGCTGATTTGCGTATCTCTGGGGCGTTTCCCATCAGTGATACACAGCGCACGTTGAACATGCTGGTGCAGACATATCCGGTGGTTGTCAGTGGGCATTTGAGTGGGTATTGGCTCACGTTGTCGGCGGCTTAGGGTTCCGCTCTTGCAGCGGGTCACTTTTGGAAAGGCCCGAAAGTAACCAAAAGGTCCTCACCCCAACACTCGGCGCCTCGCCTGGGCTCGGTGTGCCTAAGGTCAAAAGCCAGAGCAAGAGCAAACCACAGTTTCATCTGATACATGGCGATCCAAATGTGGGAGCGGGCTTGCTCGCGAATGCGGCGTGTCAGCCAACTCATTCATCGGCTGATCCACCGCATTCGCGAGCAAGCCCGCTCCCACAGTTTTGACCCCGTTCAACCCGCCCGAATGGATACGTACACCAAAAATAAACCCCTGCCACCCTGATACTTTTCCCAATCTCAACTGGCAAACACATCAAACCCCACTCCAACCCACAGGCCCCCCATCCATGCTCGTGATCCGCAGCGCACTGCTCAGCCTGGCCCTCACCAGCGCCGCCATGGCCGCGCAGTTGGATGGGGTGACAATGCGTGCCTACCAGATCACCCCCGGCCCCCTCGGCGCCACGCTGTCGAACTTCGCCGTGGACGCCGGCATCGCGCTGTCGTTCCTGCCGGCGCTCACCGACGGACTGACCAGCCCCGGCCTGTCCGGCACCTATTCGACCGAGGAGGCCGTCACCCGCCTGCTCGCCGGCAGCGGCCTGGAAATGGTCTTGCGCGCAGACGGCAGCTACACCCTGGCACTACGCCGGGTCACCCTGTCGGAAACCACCGTCAGCGGCACGGCACAACGCAGCGACAGCCTGCCGCCAGCCTATTCCGGCGGCCAGGTCGCGGTCGGCGGGCGCCTGGGCATGCTCGGCAACCGCGACGTAATGGACGCGCCCTTCAGCGTCAGCACCTACACCGCGTCGCTGATCAAGGACCAGCAGGCCACCACCGTCGGCGATCTGCTGGAACGCGACTCTTCGGTGCGCTCCACCGGGCAGACCGGCGGCATTGTCGATTCGTTTTTCATCCGCGGCTTCCCGGTGGGCGAAGGCAACCTCGGCGAACTGGCCTTCGACGGCGTCTACGGCGTGGCCTCCAACTATCGCGTGTTTACCGAGTACGCCGAGCGCATCGAAGTGGTCAAGGGCCCCGGCGCCCTGCTCTACGGCATGTCGCCCAACAGTGCGGTGGGCGGCGTGATCAATGTGGTGCCCAAGCGCTCCCTCGACGAAGACCTGACCCGCTACACCGCCAGCTACACGCAGGACGCCCACATCGGCAACCGCATCGACATCAGCCGCCGCTTCGGTGACGAGCGCCGCTTCGGCCTGCGCCTGAACGGCGGCGTGCAGCAGGGCAACACGGTGATCGACGCGCAATCACGCGAAGTCGGCATCGGTGCGCTGTCCCTGGATTACCAGGGCGAGCGCCTGCGCGGCAGCCTGGACCTGATCTCCCAGGAAGAAGAGTTCGACGCCGCTTCCCGACCGTTCCTGATCACCCCCGGCGTGAACATTCCCAACGCGGCCAACGGCCGCACCAATGTCAGCCAGGACTGGGGCTGGTCACGCACCCGCGACAAATCCGCGTTGCTCAGCGGCGAATATGACCTCAACGATGCCCTCACTCTGTTCGCCCACGCCGGCGGCGGCAAATCCGCCGTGGCGCGTATGTCCGACCAGACGCCGAAGATCATCAACGCCGCCGGCGACACCGATTCCACACCCGGTTACTACCGCTTCGAAGTCCAGCGCTACACCGTGGACGCCGGTGCCCGCGTACGCTTCGACACCGGGCCGGTCAGCCACACCAGCGTGGTGCAGGCCAGCCGTTATCGCGACGAGCTGTCACGCGGGATCATTTCCGGCGCCTCGGTGCTGTCGAATATCTATCACCCCACCGACCGCCCCAAGCCGTCGATCCCCAAGCCGGACGCGCCGAAAGTCTCGGCCACCGAGCTGACCGGCGTGGCCATCGCCGACACCTTGTCGATATTGGACCAGCGCGTGCAGGTCACCGTCGGCCTGCGCCAACAGCGCATCCAATCGAACAACTACAACACCGCGGGCGCAGTCAGCAGCGCCTACGACGATGGCAAGACCACGCCGCTGTTCGGCGCCGTGCTCAAGCCGTGGGATCACGTGGCGTTCTACTACAACTACCTCGAAGGCCTGAGCAAGGGCGATGTGGCGCCGTCCAACGCGGCGAACGCCGGTGAGATCTTTGCGCCTTACGTGTCCACGCAGCATGAGGTCGGGGTCAAGCTCGACTACGGCACCTTCATGTCGACCCTGGCGCTGTTCCAGATCGACAAACCCAGCGGCGAACTGGCCGCCGGGCGCTTTTCGGTGCAGGGCGAACAGCGCAACCGTGGCCTGGAATTGAGCGTGTTTGGCGAAGTCGCCCAGGGCGCGCGCCTGCTCGGTGGCGTGACCCTGCTGGACGCGCAATTGACCCGCAGCGGCATCGCCGCCAACCGTGGCAATACCCCGGTCGGCGTGCCCGAGGTGCAGGCCAACCTGTGGGCCGAATGGGACACGCCGACAGTCGAGGGGCTGACGTTGACCGGCGGCGCGATCTACACCGCCAGCCAGTACGTCGACCAGGCCAACACCCAGCGCCTCGATCCCTGGACCCGCATCGATGTCGGCGTACGCTACAGCACGCGCATCGCCGAGCGACCGACCACATTCCGCGCCACGCTGCAGAACCTGTTCGACCGCCAGTACTGGTCCGGCGTGGCCTCCTACGGCGCGTTCTCCCAGGCCTCGCCACGCACCCTCCTCCTCTCGGCCACGGTCGATTTCTGATACCTGCAAGGGCTTACATGATGCTTTCGATTGTGCGATGCGGCCACGTCCTGGCGGCGCTGTTGTTCACCGGGTTGCTGGGCATGCCGGCGTTTGCCACCCCCACCACGGTCACCGATCTGCTCGGCCGCCAGGTCAAGGTCAACCTGCCGGTGCAGCGGGTGATTCTCGGCGAAGGCCGCCAGCTGTACCTGGTGGCCGCACTGGACACGCAAAACCCCATCGAACGCATCGTCGGCTGGCGCAAGGACCTGATCCAGTCCGACCCGGACACCTACAACGCCTACCTGCGCAAATTCCCCGCCATCGCCAAGATCCCCACCTTCGGAGGCTTTGAAGACGGCACCTTCGACATCGAACAAGCCATCTCCCAGCGCCCCGACGTGATCATCCTCAATATCGAGGCGCAGCACGCCACCGAGGATGCGCGCTACATCGAGAAACTCGACGCCCTGGGCATCCCGGTGGTGTACGTGGACTTTCGCAACCAGCCCATGACCAACACCGAGCCGACCATGCGCCTGTTTGGCCAGTTGTTCGGCAAAGAGCAGCAGGCCGAAGCGTTTATCGCATTTCGCAACAAGCAGATCCGCCGTGTCACCGACGTGATCGCCGCGCAGCAGCCCCCGCGCCCTGCGGTATTTATCGAGCGTATCGGCGGCTACACCGACGATTGCTGCCTGAGTTTCGGCAATGAAAACTTCGGCCTGTTCGTCGAGCTGGCCGGCGGCAACAACATCGCCAAAGGCATTATTCCCAGCACCTTCGGCCAGTTGAATCCCGAGCAGGTGATCGTCGCCAACCCGGCCCAGGTGGTCGTCACCAGCGCCAACTGGGAGGCGTTCGCGCCGGGTGGGCACTGGGTCGGCGTCGGCCCCGCGGCCGACATGGCCGAGGCCCGGCGCAAACTGGCGTGGTACACCGGCCGCCCGGCCTATGCCGGGATCAAGGCCCAGGAGCAGCAAGCGTTCCACGCGATCTGGCACCAGTTCTACAACAGCCCTTACCAGTTCGTGGCGATCCAGCAGTTGGCCAAGTGGTTTCACCCGACGCTGTTTGCCGACCTCGATCCCGAGGCCGCCTTTCGCGAGTTGCACGAGCGCTTCCTGCCGGTGCCCTACGAGCCGGGCTACTTCGTGAGCCTCAAGCCATGAGCGCCTACCGCCAGCTGGTGCTGCGCAAACGCCTGATCCTCTGCGCCCTGGCCGTGCTGTTGTTGGGCAGTGTGTTGCTCGACCTGGCCCTGGGGCCGGCGCGCTACAGCCTCAGTGAAGTGCTCGGCGCACTGTTTGCCCCGGACACCGCCGCGCCGCAAGTGCGCGTGGTGATGTGGGACATCCGCCTGCCCGTCGCGCTGATGGCGGTGGCCGTGGGCGCCGCGCTGTCCCTGGCTGGCGCGCAGATGCAGACCATCCTCAACAACCCGCTGGCCAGCCCGTTCACCCTGGGCCTGTCCGCCGCCGCCAGTTTCGGCGCCGCCATGGGCCTGGCGTTTGGTGTGGCGCTGTTCCCGCTGGCGGCGCAGTACATGGTGCCGCTCAACGCGTTCATCATGGCCATGCTCTGCGCGCTGCTGATCCACTTCCTCAGCCTGCGCCGTGGCGTGAGCGCCGAAACCATCGTGCTGCTGGGCATTGCGCTGGTGTTCACGTTCAATGCGCTGCTGGCGCTGGTGCAGTTTTTTGCCACCGAACAAGCGGTGGCCGCCGTGGTGTTCTGGACCATGGGCAGCCTGACCAAGGCCACCTGGCCCAAGTTGGGGGTGATCTGCCTGGTGATCCTGATCACCCTGCCGATTTTCGCCAAGCGCGCCTGGGCCCTTACCGCGTTGCGCCTGGGCGACGACAAGGCCGCCAGCTTCGGCATCAACGTGCGCAGCCTGCGCTTGCAGACGCTGATCATGGTCAGCCTGCTCGCCGCGTTCCCGGTGGCGTTTGTCGGCACCATCGGCTTTATCGGGCTGGTCGGTCCGCACATCGCGCGCATGCTGATCGGCGAAGACCAACGCTTCTTCCTGCCCGCCTCGCTGCTGACCGGCGCACTGATCCTGTCGGCCAGCTCGGTGGTGAGCAAGACCCTGATCCCCGGCGCGATTTTCCCGATTGGCGTGGTCACCTCGTTGATCGGCGTGCCGTTCTTTATCTCCCTGATCCTCGGCGGGAAGAAAAACTCATGGTAAGTATTCAGCTGGACGACTTGGGCGCCTGCTACGGACCACGCACCATCATCAGCGGCGTCAGTACCGCACGCTTTGTCGGCGGCCAGGTGGTCGCCGTGGTCGGCCCCAACGCTGCCGGTAAATCCACCCTGTTCAAGCGCATCGCCGGGCTGCTCGACGGGCCGGGTAAGGTGATCCTGCAAGGTTCGACAAAGGGTGTGCAGGGCATCAGCTACATGCCCCAGGGCCTCAATGCCAGCGCCCGGTTGACGGTGTACGAATCGGTGCTGCTGGCGCGCAAGCAACTCGCGCCGGGCTGGACGGTGCACGATGACGAACTGCGGCTCGTGGATGAGATGCTTGACGCCCTGGGCATCCACGACCTGGCATTTCGCAACCTCGGTGAACTCAGCGGCGGCCAACAGCAACTGGTCTCCATCGCCCAGACCCTGGTGCGCGAACCCGAAGTGCTGCTGATGGACGAGCCCACCAGCGCCCTTGACATGCGCCGCCAAGTGCAGGTGCTGGGGTTTATGCGCGCCCTCGCCCGCCAGCGCCAGGTGATCGTATTTATCGCCCTGCACGACCTCAACCAGGCGCTGCGCTTCGCCGACCAGGTGCTGGTGATCGCCGACGGCACGGCCCAGGCCAGCGGGCCGAGTCATGAGGTGATCAATGAAGCCATGCTACGCACGGTGTACAAGGTTCAGGCGCGCATCGAACGCTGTAGCCGGGGGCAGCACCATATCCTGATTGACGACATCGTCTAACTGGCACAATCCTCGCGAATGCTTGCCTGATCCTCTGGATTTGACGACGGCCGGGCACATGCCCCTTGCGTGGTGGTCTAGAGTTCGACACTAAGCGGCCAGCGCATTCCCGATCCTATAAAGGCCGCACCTACCGTCGACGTGCAGGTGAGCCATGGAATTACGAATCAACCAGACGACCTATCAGGTCGATGCGGATGCCGATACCCCGTTGCTGTGGGTAATCCGCGATGACCTCGGCCTGACCGGCACCAAGTACGGCTGCGGCCTGGCCCAGTGCGGCGCCTGTTCGGTGCTGGTGGACGGCAATGTGGTGCGCAGTTGCGTGACCCCGGTGGCCGGGGTGGTCGGGCGTGACATCACTACCATCGAGGCGATTGAAGCCGATGCCGTGGGCAAGCGCGTGGTCGCGGCCTGGGTCGAGCATCAGGTGGCGCAGTGCGGGTATTGCCAGTCCGGGCAGGTGATGGCGGCCACCGCGCTGCTCAAGCACACCCCCAAGCCAAGCACTGCGCAGATCGACGCGGCGATGGTCAACCTGTGCCGGTGCGGCACCTACAACGCGATTCATGCGGCGGTCGACGACCTGGCCAAGCAGGAGCACGCCTGATGAATACCCGCGATGAACTATTCGATGGCCCGGTGAACCTGTCGCGCCGGCGCTTTCTGGCGAGTACGGCGGTGGGTGCGCTGGTGATCGGTTTCGGCTTGCCCCTGGGTACGTCCAGGGTGCAGGCCGCGACGGCGGAACGCGGTACCCAGGTGCCGGCGTTCCTGGAGATTCGCCCGGACGGTAGCGTGCGATTGCTCAGCCCCTTCATGGAAGGCGGGCAAGGCACGCACACGGCGATGGCGCAGATTGTCGGAGAGGAACTGGACGCTGACCCCGCGACCTTCATCGTCGAGGCCGCACCACCGGGCGAGGCCTACGTGGTGATGGAAAACGGCATGCGCATCACCGGCGGCAGCATGTCGGTGCGTATGAGCTACCCCACCATGCGCCGCCTGGGCGCGCTGGCCCGGGCCATGTTGTTGCAGGCTGGCGCCGAGCAGTTGGGCGTGCCCCTGACCGAACTGAGCACCCAACCCGGTCGCGTGGTACACGCGGCGTCCGGGCGTTCCCTGGGCTACGGCGAGTTGGCCGGACGCGCCCTGGACATGCCGGTGCCCGACCTGGCAGGCATCAAGCTACGCGACCCGAGCCAGTTCCGTTGGATCGGCAAGCCGGTACGTCGCGTCGACGCCTACGAAAAATCCACCGGCAAGGCGCAATACAGCATCGACCTCAAGGTCGACGGCATGCTCCACGCCGCGGTGCAACACGCACCGCGCCTGGGCATGACGGTGGGCAGCCTGCGCAACCAGGCGCAGGTCGAAGCGATGAAGGGCGTGCACTCGGTGCATCAACTGCCCGGCGCCGTCGCCGTGGTGGCCGAACGTTGGTGGCATGCCAAGCGTGCGGTGGAGGCGCTCCAGGTTGAGTGGCAAGAGGCTGGTGCAGACGCGACCGTTCGGGTGATGCCCGCGGACTTTTCCAGCGATGGCTGGCGCGATGTGCTTGCGGCACAGCAAGGCCCGGGGCGTGACGATGAAAACGAAGGCGATGTCGCCGCCGCGCTGAAAGGCGCCAAAACCAGCGTCGAAGCCACCTACCATAACCAGTACGTCAACCACGCCCAGCTGGAACCGCCCTCTGCCCTCGCCCGCTTCAACCCCGACGGCACCCTGGACATCTGGCTGCCCAACCAGGCGCCGGACATGTTCCGCGCCGACATCGCCAAGCGCGCGGGTCTCGATCCGGCGCAGGTCAACCTGCACTCGCCGTTGCTGGGCGGTTTTTTTGGCCGGCATTTCTTGTATGACTCGGCCAGCCCGTATCCCCAGGCCATCGCGCTGGCCAAGGCGGTCGGCCGCCCGATCAAGCTGATCTGGAGCCGCGAGGAAGAGTTCCTGCGCGACGTGCTGCGCCCGGTGGCGGTGGTCAAGTTCCGTGCCGCGCTGGATGACAAAGGCTTTCCCGTGGCCATCGAGGCGGTCAGCGCCACCGAAGGCCCAACGGAAGCGATCGCCGGTAAACAGGGGGCCAAACTCGACCCCACGGCCCTGGAAGGATTGTCGGGAAAATCCTATGCGATCCCCAATAAACGCATCGCGCAGATCTACGTCAAAGGCCCGGCGATGCTGGGTTATTGGCGTTCGGTGGGCAATTCGCTGAATGACTTTTTCTACGAAGCATTCCTCGACGAGTTGGCGGACAAGGGCGGCCACGATCCTTACGAGTTGCGCCTGCACCTGCTGCGTGACAACCCACGGCTGACCACCCTGCTGCAAGCGGTGGGCGAGTTGTCCGGCGGTTGGAAACGCGGGCCGTTCACCGCCGAGGACGGCAGCCGCCGTGCGCGGGGCGTGGCCATGGCCTCGCCGTTCGGCTCCCATGCGGCGGTGATCGCCGAGGTGTCGATTGAACACGGCCAGGTCAAGGTGCATGACATCTGGGAAGCAATTGACCCGGGCAGCATCGTCAACCCGGCGATTGTCGAAGCCCAGGTGAATGGCGCGGTGGCGTTGGGCTTGTCCCAGACGCTGCTGGAGGAAGCAGTGTTCGTCGACGGCAAGCCGCGGGCGCGCAATTACGACCTGTACCCGATCCTGCCGCCGTCGCGGATGGCGCGGGTGCATGTGCGGATTGTCGAGAGCGGCGAAAAGATGGGCGGCATCGGCGAACCGCCGCTGCCCGCCGTCGCGCCGGCCGTGGCCAATGCGGTGGCGCAGTTGACCGGCCAGCGCATCCGCAGCCTGCCCCTGAGTCGCCACACCTTCAGCTAACGCCAGGAACCGCCCATGAACAACCGTCGATTCGCAAGAACCGCAGGCTGGCTGGCGCTGCCCTGCCTGGTCGCCGCCGCCGTGCTGGCCTGGTATGTCACCCGCCAGCCCGCTTCGCCCTTTGAGCAAACACAAAGTGTGGATGCCGCATTGGTCAGTCGCGGCGAGTACGTCGCCCGGCTCAGTGACTGCGTGGCCTGCCACAGCCTGCCAGGCAAGGCGCCGTTCGCCGGCGGCCTGGAGATGGCCACGCCGCTGGGCGCGATCCACGCCACCAACATCACGCCGGACCGCGACAACGGCATCGGCAACTACTCCCTGGCCGACTTCGACCGCGCAGTGCGCCATGGCGTGACGCCGGACGGGCGCCGGCTCTACCCGGCGATGCCCTACCCGTCCTATGTGAAGCTCAGTGACGACGACATCCGGGCGCTGTACGCGTTTTTCATGGCAGGTGTGCAACCGGCCAACCTGCCGAACATCCCCAGCGACATTCCCTGGCCGCTGAACCTACGCTGGCCCATCGCGTTGTGGAACGGCGTGTTCGCCCCCAGCACGCCCTACGCGGCCAAATCGGCGCAGGACGAACTGTGGAACCGTGGCGCGTATATCGTGCAAGGCCCCGGCCACTGCGGCAGTTGCCACACCCCGCGAGGGCTGGCGTTCAATGAGAAGGCCCTGGACGAGTCCGGCGCGCCCTTCCTCGCCGGCGCCCTGCTCGACGGCTGGTACGCCCCCAGCCTGCGCCAGGACCCCAACAGCGGGTTGGGACGCTGGAGCGAGGCGCAGATCGTGCAATTCCTCAAGACCGGGCGCAACGCCCATGCGGTGGTCTACGGCTCGATGACCGAGGCGTTCAACAACTCCACCCAGTTCATGCAAGACGCCGACCTGGCCGCCATCGCCCGTTACCTCAAGTCGCTGCCCGGCGACCCGCAGCGTGACGGCGCGCCGTGGCAATACCAGGCGGCGGCCGCCAGCAACGCGCCCGGCGCCCACACCTATGCGACCCGCTGCGCGTCCTGCCACGGCCTGGACGGCAAGGGCCAGCCCGAATGGATGCCGCCCCTGGCGGGCGCCACCTCGGCACTCGCCAAGGAAAGCGCCTCGGCGATCAACATCACCCTCAACGGCTCGCAACGCGTCGTCGCCGCCGGCGTGCCGGACGCCTACCGCATGCCGGCCTTTCGCGAACAACTGTCGGATCAGGAAATTGCCGAAGTGCTCAGCTACATGCGCAGCACCTGGGGCAATCACGGCGGCCCGGTGGATGCGCAGGCGGTGGGCAAGCTGCGTGGGCATACCGATCCGGCGAGCAGCAGCCCGATTATTTTGCATATGCGCTGAGGTCGGGCCTCAGCGATGCTGATGCTGCGGTTCACCGCAACTATAGCGGTGATCCCTTCGCAGACTCGCTGGGGCTCGACAGCTCCCACATTTTGATCTCCATGCATCAGGGGACTTCGCTGGGTTACTGGCGTTTTGTCATGGTTTGTAAAGGGCCAGCAAGCCGTGTCGCTTTAAATTGCAGGACGTTTCCTAGACAATCCCTGCCGCCTTGTGCCTGCTGGAATCGGTGGCTAGTCTGCGGTCCGTCACTGCTTATCAGTGACCGGGTTTAGTCGCCCGACTTCCAGTTGTGCGCAAGCTGTCACCGTGTTCATGGTGGCTGTGCGCAGGGCACCTTCGGGTGCGCCGGATCCAACTGGCCGGTCGACTAACCTGCGTACAGCCGCCACCCTCGTTTAGTCGCGAGGGGTCGGCTCCTCACCTACCAGTTGGAGATACACGATGAATAAGGTAGTGCCAGATCCCCCCTTCGACCCCGCCAAAGACCGCGCCGCCTTCAACCGCGCCATCGATCACTACCTGCCCACCAGAGGTTTCCACTCGGTCAACGAAGACCTGAGCTTCGAAGACGCCCTGCTCTACACCGCCAGCCTGCTCGACAGCGCGTCGGCCACCGCACTTGATTGTGGTGAACAACTGACAAGCCCCGAGCGGGCAAAGATCCTGGCAGTGTGGCATTTGCTGGAAATTGCCAAGACCACGGTGGATCGCTCTATTAACTGCCTGAAATATAACTAAAAAATCTGGGACCTAGCTTGATTGCGATCGCGCCGTGCCAGTCGCCAAAAATGTCAGCCGAACCACCGCTTTCGCAGGCAAGCCAGCTCCCACATTTGAATTTGCGCCCGGCTCAAAAAACAGGCTCACCAGGTATCCCCTGTGGGAGCGGGCTTGCCCGCGAAGGCGGTATACCAGTCGCCAAAAATGCCAGCTGATCCACCCTTTCGCAGGCAAGCCAGCTCCCACATTTGAATTTGCGCCTGGCTCAAAAAACAGGCTCACCAGGTATCCCCTGTGGGAGCGGGCTTGCCCGCGAAGGCGGTATGCCAGCCGCCAAAAATGCCAGCTGAACCACCGCTTTCGCAGGCAAGCCAGCTCCCACATTTGAATTTGCGCCTGGCTCAAAAAACAGGCTCACCTGGTATCCCCTGTGGGAGCGGGCTTGCCCGCGAAGGCGGTATGCCAGTCGCCAAAAATGCCAGCTGACCCACCCTTTCGCAGGCAAGCCAGCTCCCACATTTGAATTTGCGCCTGGCTCAAAAAACAGGCTCACCAGGTATCCCCTGTGGGAGCGGGCTTGCCCGCGAAGGCGGTATACC
>NZ_JAPFHC010000004.1:0-219738 GCF_059803535.1 Pseudomonas sp. RP-B7 | reverse complement strand
GGCGTAGCTCAGTTGGTAGAGCACGGGATTGTGACTCCCGTTGTCGAGGGTTCGATCCCCTTCGTCCACCCCATATTTTGAAAAGGCGCCAGATTAATCGTCTGGCGCCTTTGCTTTAAGAGCTCCAGCGCGGATGTGGTGGAATTGGTAGACACACTGGATTTAGGTTCCAGCGCCGCGAGGCGTAAGAGTTCGAGTCTCTTCATCCGCACCAATTTCAAGGCGTCGCCCTGCCGCAAGGTGAGGTGAGGTTCAACAAAGAAGATGTTTGAGTTCTTTGTTAATGCAATATGGTGGGCGTAGCTCAGTTGGTAGAGCACGGGATTGTGACTCCCGTTGTCGAGGGTTCGATCCCCTTCGTCCACCCCATATTCGAAAGGCGCCAGATTTAACAGTCTGGCGCCTTTTTTGGTTTTGGCAGTTCTGGTTTTCGCGGTCGCAGGTGCTGGGCCGCAACGGCAGGGCGTTTCATCGTATTTATGTGTCTCGATGATACCGCGCTGTCTGCTTGCCCTGTTTGCGGGGTGGGCCGTCAGGGAGTTGGATGACGACCTCTTCTATATATAGAAGGGGCGACGCAGAGCCCTGGCGTGATGGGGTGTATTTGTCACCGGGGCGGGGTGCATCAGTGCCTTCGTACCGATAAATTGCCGGCTGTTTTCGGGCGTATTTGCAGTAGGGTGACTTCTTGAGTTTGACCCTCTAGAATGCATGCCCTTGATTGGGGTCGGAAATGGCCGGCTAACGTCTGTGCAACGAGGAATATCCATGCAAGTTTCTGTTGAAAATACTACTGCTATCGAGCGCCGCCTGAGCATTACCGTGCCGGCAGAGCGTATTGAGACTGCGGTCAACAAGCGTCTGCAGCAGACTGCCCAGAAGGCCAAGATCGCTGGTTTCCGTCCAGGCAAAGTGCCAATGAGCGAAATCAAGCGTCGTTTTGGTGCTGATGCGCGCCAGGACGCTGTGGGTGACGTGATCCAGGCTTCCTTCTACGAAGCCGTAGAAGCGCAGAACCTGAAGCCTGCTGGCTCGCCGTCGATCGAGCCTAAGTCCCTGGAAGCTGGCAAGGACCTGGAATACGTTGCCGTATTCGAAGTGTTCCCGGAGTTCGAAGTTGCCGGCTTCGAAGGTATCGCCGTAGAGCGCCTGAGCGCTGACGTGGCCGATGCCGACCTGGACAACATGCTGGAAATCCTGCGCAAGCAGAACACCCGTTTTGAAGTGACCGATCGCGCCGCTCAGAACGAAGACCAGCTGAACATCGATTTCGTTGGCAAGGTTGACGGCGAAGTATTCGCTGGCGGCTCCGCCAAGGGTACTCAGCTGGTGCTGGGTTCCAACCGCATGATCCCTGGCTTCGAAGACGGTCTGGTTGGCGCTAAAGCCGGCGAAGAGCGTGTTCTGAACCTGACTTTCCCTGCTGATTACCAGAACCTGGACCTGGCTGGCAAAGCCGCCGAGTTCACCGTGACCGTCAACAGCGTTTCCGAGCCTAAGCTGCCAGAGCTGAATGAAGAGTTCTTCGCTCAATTCGGCATCAAGGAAGCGACCCTGGAAGGTTTCCGCACCGAAGTTCGCAAGAACATGGAGCGCGAGCTGCGCCAGGCTATCAAGTCCAAGGTGAAAAACCAGGTCATGGACGGTCTGCTGGCCGCCAACCCGATCGAAGTGCCTAAGGCCCTGCTGTCCAACGAAGTGGATCGCCTGCGCGTTCAAGCGGTTCAGCAGTTCGGTGGCAACATCAAGCCTGATCAACTGCCGGCCGAGCTGTTCGAAGAGCAAGCCAAGCGTCGCGTTGTACTGGGTCTTGTCGTGGCAAAAGTGGTTGAGCAGTTCGAGCTCAAGCCTGACGAAGATCGCGTTCGCGAAATGATCCAGGAAATGGCTTCGGCCTACCAGGAGCCTGAGCAGGTCGTGGCTTGGTACTACAAGAACGACCAGCAGCTGAACGAAGTACGTTCGGTTGTGCTGGAAGAACAAGTTGTGGATACTGTTCTGCAGAAGGCTAAGGTGACCGATAAAGCGGTCTCTTACGAAGAAGCAGTCAAACCGGCGGAAGCAGCACAAGCCGACTGATTGTCCAACTCGTTGGAAATACAACCATAAGCCAGCCTCGCGCTGGCTTATGCGTTTTCAAGACATGACTATTTGGGAGTAACTGCAGAGCATGTTCCGTAATTCCTATATTCAGCAGAACTCTGATATCCAGGCCGCTGGCGGCCTGGTCCCGATGGTTGTAGAGCAGTCCGCTCGTGGCGAACGCGCCTACGACATCTACTCGCGCCTGCTCAAGGAGCGAGTGATCTTTCTGGTTGGCCCCGTAGAGGACTACATGGCCAACCTGATCTGTGCGCAGCTGCTGTTCCTTGAAGCCGAAAACCCGGACAAGGACATCCATCTCTACATCAACTCCCCAGGCGGTTCGGTGACGGCGGGTATGTCGATCTACGACACCATGCAGTTCATCAAGCCGAACGTGTCGACCACCTGCATTGGCCAGGCCTGCAGCATGGGCGCATTCCTGCTGACCGCGGGTGCCGAGGGCAAGCGCTTCTGCCTGCCGAACTCGCGCGTGATGATTCACCAACCACTGGGCGGTTTCCAAGGCCAGGCGTCGGACATCGAGATCCATGCCAAGGAAATCCTGTTTATCCGTGAGCGTCTCAACACGCTGATGGCCAAGCACAGCGGACGTACCCTGGAAGAAATCGAGCGCGACACCAACCGTGACAACTTCATGAGTGCCGAAGCCGCGCAAGCCTATGGCCTGATCGACAAAGTGATTGACCGTCGCCCAGCTTAATTAAGCCGCTCAAAATAGGGCTGGTCGGCATGCCCGACCACTTGCGGGCTTGAAAAAGCCCGCATAAGCCTTCATCTTGTGTTGCAAGCCTATCGGATTTGGATCGAACGAATGACTGACACCCGCAACGGCGAGGACAACGGCAAGCTGCTCTATTGCTCCTTCTGTGGCAAAAGCCAGCATGAAGTGCGCAAGTTGATTGCCGGCCCCTCGGTGTTTATCTGCGACGAGTGCGTCGACCTGTGCAATGACATCATCCGCGAGGAGGTGCAGGAAGCCCAGGCCGAGAGCAGTGCGCATAAATTGCCTTCGCCTAAAGAAATCAGCGGCATCCTTGACCAGTATGTCATCGGTCAAGAGCGTGCAAAGAAGGTTCTGGCCGTAGCGGTGTACAACCACTACAAACGCTTGAACCAGCGTGACAAGAAAGGTGACGAGGTCGAACTCGGCAAGAGCAACATCTTGCTGATCGGTCCTACAGGCTCGGGTAAAACCCTGCTTGCAGAAACCCTCGCTCGCCTGCTGAACGTTCCGTTCACCATCGCCGACGCCACCACCCTCACCGAGGCTGGCTACGTGGGTGAAGACGTCGAGAACATCATTCAGAAACTGCTGCAGAAGTGCGACTACGACGTAGAGAAGGCCCAGATGGGTATTGTCTACATCGACGAAATCGACAAGATCTCGCGCAAGTCCGACAACCCGTCGATCACCCGGGACGTTTCCGGTGAAGGCGTGCAGCAAGCCCTGTTGAAACTGATCGAAGGCACAGTTGCTTCTGTACCGCCACAAGGCGGCCGCAAGCACCCGCAGCAGGAATTCCTACAGGTTGATACGCGTAACATCCTGTTTATCTGTGGCGGTGCGTTCTCTGGTCTGGAAAAAGTAATTCAACAACGTTCCACCCGTGGTGGTATTGGTTTCAGTGCGGAAGTACGCAGCAAGGAAGAAGGCAAGAAGGTTGGCGAGTCCCTGCGTGAAGTCGAGCCTGACGATCTGGTCAAGTTCGGTCTGATCCCGGAATTCGTTGGTCGTCTGCCGGTCCTGGCGACGTTGGACGAGCTGGATGAGGCTGCTCTGATTCAGATCCTCACCGAGCCGAAAAACGCCCTGACCAAGCAATACGCCAAGCTGTTCGAGATGGAAGGTGTGGACCTCGAGTTCCGTACCGACGCGCTCAAATCGGTGGCCAAGCGGGCGCTGGAGCGCAAGACCGGTGCACGTGGTCTGCGTTCTATCCTGGAAGGCGTGTTGCTCGACACCATGTACGAAATCCCCTCGCAGTCCGAGGTGAGTAAAGTGGTGATCGACGAAAGCGTTATAGAAGGTAAGTCCAAGCCACTGTATATCTACGAAAACAGTGAGCCGACTGCCAAGGCTGCGCCAGACGCGTAAGCGTTTTGCAGTTGCTTTACAAACAAGGGGCCTCTAGGGGCCCCTTTGTTTTTGCACTCACTTTTAATTGCGGGATTTTTCCTGCGTTTTCCTGCTGGCATTAAGCTTGTTTTTTTTGCATGCAGCCCCCATCTTGGTTTCAAGTTTATTTTTCATCTGTCATAGAGGCGAAATCATGAAGACCACCATTGAATTGCCTCTCCTGCCGTTGCGTGATGTCGTCGTCTATCCGCACATGGTTATCCCGCTGTTCGTGGGGCGCGAGAAGTCAATCGAGGCGCTCGAAGCCGCGATGACGGGCGACAAGCAAATCCTGCTGTTGGCCCAGAAGAATCCCGCTGATGATGATCCGGGCGAAGATGCCCTGTATCGCGTCGGCACCATTGCCACTGTCCTGCAATTGCTCAAGCTGCCTGATGGCACCGTCAAGGTGCTGGTCGAAGGCGAGCAGCGCGGTGCGGTCGAGCGCTTCATGGAGGTGGACGGCCACCTGCGCGCTGAAGTGGCGCTGATCGACGAAGTCGAAGCGCCGGAGCGCGAATCCGAAGTCTTTGTACGCAGCCTGCTCTCGCAGTTCGAGCAGTATGTGCAGTTGGGCAAGAAGGTCCCGGCTGAAGTCCTGTCGTCCCTCAACAGCATTGATGAGCCAAGCCGCCTGGTCGATACCATGGCCGCGCACATGGCGCTGAAGATCGAGCAGAAGCAGGACATTCTCGAAATCATCGACCTGTCGACCCGTGTTGAACACGTGTTGGCGCTGCTGGATGCCGAAATCGACCTGCTGCAGGTCGAGAAGCGCATCCGTGGTCGTGTGAAGAAACAAATGGAGCGTAGCCAGCGCGAGTACTACCTGAATGAGCAGATGAAGGCCATTCAGAAAGAGCTCGGCGACAGCGAGGAAGGCCACAACGAAATCGAGGAGCTGAAAAAGCGCATCGATGCCGCCGGCCTGCCTAAAGACGCCCTGACCAAGGCCACTGCCGAGTTGAACAAGCTCAAGCAGATGTCGCCGATGTCGGCCGAAGCCACCGTGGTTCGTTCCTACATCGACTGGCTGGTGCAGGTGCCGTGGAAGGCCCAGACCAAAGTGCGCCTGGACCTGGCCCGTGCCGAAGACATCCTTGATGCCGACCACTACGGTCTTGAGGAAGTCAAAGAACGCATCCTCGAATACCTCGCGGTGCAAAAGCGCGTGAAGAAAATTCGTGGTCCGGTGTTGTGCCTGGTCGGTCCACCGGGTGTGGGTAAAACCTCCCTGGCCGAATCGATTGCCAATGCGACCAACCGCAAATTCGTGCGCATGGCCCTCGGTGGCGTGCGGGATGAGGCGGAAATCCGTGGTCATCGCCGTACTTACATCGGTTCGATGCCAGGAAGATTGATTCAAAAGATGACAAAGGTGGGTGTGCGCAACCCGCTGTTCCTGCTCGATGAAATCGACAAAATGGGCAGCGACATGCGTGGCGATCCGGCATCGGCCTTGCTCGAAGTGCTCGACCCTGAGCAGAACCACAATTTCAACGACCATTACCTGGAGGTCGACTACGACCTGTCCGACGTAATGTTCCTGTGCACCTCCAACTCCATGAACATCCCGCCAGCCTTGCTGGACCGGATGGAGGTGATTCGTCTGCCGGGTTACACCGAAGACGAGAAGATCAACATCGCCGTCAAATACCTCGCGCCCAAGCAGATTTCTGCCAACGGCCTGAAGAAGGGCGAGATCGAATTCGAGGTCGGGACCATCCGCGACATCGTGCGTTATTACACCCGCGAGGCCGGTGTACGGGGCCTGGAGCGCCAGATCGCGAAGATCTGCCGCAAGGCGGTCAAGGAACATGCACTGGAAAAACGCTTCTCGGTGAAGGTCACGGCTGACTCCCTGGAACACTTCCTCGGCGTGCGTAAATTCAGCTACGGCCTGGCCGAGCAGCAGGATCAAGTCGGTCAGGTCACCGGCCTGGCGTGGACCCAGGTGGGTGGCGAATTGCTGACCATCGAAGCCGCGGTGATCCCTGGCAAAGGCCAGCTTATCAAGACCGGTTCGCTGGGTGACGTGATGGTCGAATCCATCACCGCCGCACAGACCGTGGTGCGCAGCCGCGCCAAGAGCCTGGGGATTCCCCTGGACTTCCACGAGAAGCACGATACGCACATCCACATGCCGGAAGGGGCGACCCCGAAGGATGGTCCTAGCGCAGGTGTAGGCATGTGCACGGCCTTGGTGTCGGCGTTGACTGGTATTCCTGTGCGAGCTGACGTGGCCATGACCGGCGAGATTACCTTGCGCGGTCAGGTACTGGCCATTGGTGGCTTGAAAGAGAAATTGCTTGCGGCACACCGTGGCGGGATCAAGACCGTGATCATTCCTGAAGAGAATGTTCGCGACTTGAAGGAAATTCCTGACAACATCAAGCAGGATCTGCAGATTAAACCGGTTAAATGGATTGACGAGGTCCTGCAAATTGCGCTGCAATACGCGCCGGAGCCCTTGCCGGATGTGGCTCCGGAGATAGTCGCAAAGGATGAAAAGCGCGAGTCTGATTCCAAGGAAAGAATTAGCACGCATTAATGCGAATAAGCCTGGGGGCTTCCTTGACAGCTTTTTAGAGCCCTTGTTATAAAGCGGCTCTTATAAGTGTCTGTAGGCCATTCAGCACTGATTTTTGCTGTTTACCAAAAAACTTAGAATCATACTCAATAGATATATAAGGGGACTTAGAGTGAACAAGTCGGAACTGATTGATGCTATCGCTGCATCCGCTGATATCCCGAAAGCTGCTGCTGGCCGTGCGCTGGATGCAGTAATCGAATCCGTCACTGGCGCTCTGAAGGCCGGCGACTCCGTAGTACTGGTAGGCTTCGGTACTTTCTCTGTGACCGACCGCCCAGCTCGCACTGGCCGTAACCCACAGACTGGCAAAGCACTGCAAATCGCTGCTGCCAAGAAACCAGGTTTCAAAGCCGGTAAAGCCCTGAAAGAAGCCGTTAACTAAGCTTCGATCCAGCCTTTACCTACCCGGGTCGAACGCAGGTTCGACCTGGCAGCGGAGCGGCAGCAGACCCATGTATCCATCGGGTCGCCAAGCCGGGGGCAGATACCAACCCCGTCCGCTCCGCCAGTTGCGAGAAGGCGCATCCTTGGATGCGCCTTTCTTATATCCGTACTCTACCCACGCTCCACGGTTGCCAATTTTTGAAGTTCAACCGTTTCTGGGGGACGCATGCTGCAAAATATCAGGGACAATTCACAAGGCTGGATTGCCAAGACCATTATCGGGATCATCGTCGCGTTGATGGCGTTCACCGGTATCGAGGCCATTTTCCAGGCATCGGGTAACAACAAGCAGGACGTGGCCAAGGTCAACGGTGAAGAGATTACTCAAACCGAATTGAGCCAGGCCGTCGACATGCAACGCCGTCAGCTGATGCAACAGCTGGGCAAGGATTTCGATGCTTCACTGCTGGACGAAAAACTGCTGCGCGAAGCGGCCCTCAAGGGTCTGATCGATCGCAAGCTGTTGCTGCAAGGCGCTGCCGACTCCAAGTTCGGCTTCTCCGAGGCGGCACTGGATCAAACGATCCTGCTGACCCCCGAGTTCCAGGTGGATGGCAAGTTCAGCCCCGAGCGCTTTGATCAGGTGATCCGTCAGCTGGGCTACAGCCGTATGCAATTCCGTCAGATGCTGACCCAGGAAATGCTCATCGGCCAGGTTCGCGCAGGTATCGCCGGCAGCGGTTTCGTCACCGATGCCGAAGTGCTGGCATTCGCCCGTCTGGAAAAACAGACCCGCGATTTCGCCACCGTCAATATCAAGGCCAACCCGGCCGCGGTGAAGCTCACCGACGACGAGGTCAAGGCTTACTACGACCAGCACGCCAAAGAGTTCATGACGCCGGACCAAGTGGTCATCGACTATCTGGAGCTGAAGAAGGCATCGTTCTTTGATCAAGTCAGCGTCAAGGACGAAGATCTGCAGGCTGCCTATCAGAAAGAAACCGCCAACCTCGCTGAACAGCGTCGTGCCGCGCACATCCTGATTGAAGTCAACGACAAGGTCACCGACGCGCAAGCCAAGGCGAAGATCGAAGACATCCAGGCACGCCTGGCCAAGGGCGAGAAGTTCGAAGCCCTGGCCAAGGAGTTCTCCCAGGACCCAGGTTCGGCCAACAACGGCGGCGACCTCGGTTTTGCCGGTCCTGGCGTCTACGATCCAGACTTCGAAACTGCCTTGTACGCGTTGAACAAGGATCAGGTGTCGGCGCCGGTTCGTTCGACCTTCGGTTGGCACCTGATCAAGCTGTTGGGCGTTGAAGCACCTCAAGTGCCATCGTTTGCCAGCCTGAAAGACAAGCTGACCCGCGACCTCAAGACCCAGCAGGTTGAGCAGCGTTTTGTCGAAGCGACCAAGCAATTGGAAGATGCGGCATTCGAAGCCTCCGACCTGGCCCAGCCAGCGTCCGACCTGAAGCTGACCGTGCACACCTCCGCGCCGTTTGGCCGTGAAGGTGGCGAAGGCATTGCGGCCAACCGTGCCGTGATCACCGCAGCGTTCAGCCCGGAAGTGCTGGATGAGGGTGCCAACAGCAGCGCCATCGAACTGGACCCGGAAACCATCATCGTACTGCGTGCCAAAGAGCATCTGAAGCCAACGCAACTGCCGCTGGAAAGCGTTGCAGCGGCGATTCGCGCCCAGATGACCAAGGAACGTGCCAGTGCGGCGGCCAAGGTCCACGCTGACGAGTTGATCGCCAGCCTGCGTGATGGCAAGACCCCGCTGAATCAAGCCATCGACGGCCAGGCGTGGAAAGTGACTGAAGCGGCCACCCGCAATCAGGAATCTATCGACCCAGCCGTGCTGCAAGCCCTGTTCCGCATGCCAAAGCCTGCGTCCAAGGACAAGCCGACCTTTACCACCGTGACCCTGGCTGACGGCAGCCTGGTGATCGTGCGCTTGAACGGCGTCAACGAGGCTGTTGCCCCGACGGACGAAGAAAAGGCGCAAATTCGCCGCTTCCTCGCCTCCCGCAGTGGTCAGCAGGACTTTGCTGCGTACCGCAAGCAGTTGGAAACCCAGGCTGACATCAAGAAATTCTGATGCCCGCTTGAATAAAAAGCCCTCGGCCTGAAAAGACCGGGGGCTTTTTCATGGGCGTTTGCAAAGGGCCAGGAGCATCAACACCACCACCGCCCATGGAAATGCAATCACGCCCCAGCCTTGCAACAACACGCCACCGACCAATCCTCCACCTGCGATGCCCAGGTTCCAAACGGTGACCAGCATCGATTGTGCGGCATCCGCCGAGTCGCCGGCTGCCTTGGCCAGTGCCGTTTGCAGCAGGGCTGGCAGGCCACCGAACGCCAGGCCCCACAAGGCCACGCAGAGGTAGATCACGCTCGGCGAAGTGATCCAGAACGCCAGCGCCAGGGCGATCAGCCCGAACAACGCGCAACTGATCAGCACCAGCTTGCGCAGCCAGCGATCGATCAACACGCCCGTCAGCCAGATGCTCAACAGCGCGGCCAAGCCGAACACCAGCAGCACGCGGTCAATCTCGCCCGCAAGTCCGGCGGGCACCAACAACGGGGCGACGTAGGTATAGAGAATGTTGTGGGCCAGCACGTAGGTAAACGTTACCCATAACACCGGACGAATCCCGGGCAGGGTCAGTACCTGACGCAACCCCAGGCGTTTGCCTGCGGTTTGCCCGGCAAAGTCCGGCAAGGTCCAGCGGGCCCAGATCAGCAGCACGAGCGTCAGCCCGGTCATGATCGCAAAGCTCAGGCGCCAGCCTACGACGGTGCCGAGCAAAGTCCCCGCGGGGACCCCCAGCGACAACGCCAGCGGTGCCCCCAGCATCGCCAAGGCAATCGCCCGGCCTTGCAGATGTGGCGCGACCATCCGGCTTGCGTAACCCGCCAGCAACGCCCAGAGCAACCCGGCGAAAACTCCGGCGAAAAAGCGCGCCACCAGGGTCAGCCCGTAATGGCTGGAGAATGCGGTGATGCTGTTGACCACGGCAAAGCCGCCAATGGCCACCAGCAGCAATGGCCGTCGGCGCCAGCCACGGGTCCACATCGTCAGCGGGATGGTCGCGAGCAAGGAACCCAAGGCGTAAAGCGTAACCAATTGGCCGACGAGCGCGGGTGACACACCCAGGCCTTCGCCCATTTGTGGCAGCAGCCCGGCGGGCATGGCTTCGGTGAGGATGGTGATAAACCCGGCAAACGCCAGTGCCAATAAACCGCCCAGCGGCAACCCGTCATGCTGGGCTGTTGGGGTGGACTCGGTAAGTGATGTCATAACGCTGTATCCCTGCAAAAGGCCAGGAGACAGGGTAGGGGGCTGCGGGGCGCGGAAAAACAGGCTAAGGTTCCGAACTTATCGGACATCAGTGTCCGCAATTGAGGGCCACATCATGGACAGTCTGGGCAGCCTTTCGGTATTCGTGCAGGTGGCGGAGGCCCGCAGTTTTACCGCTGCCGGTCGAGTGTTAGGGATTTCCTCCTCGGCTGTAGGCAAAAGCATCGCACGCATGGAGGAGCGTCTCGGTGTGCGCCTGTTCCACCGCAGTACGCGCAGTATTACTTTGACCGCCGAAGGGGCGCTGTTCCTTGAGCGTTCACGGCGCATCCTGGCTGAGGTCGAGGCCGCCGAGCGCGAGCTGACCGACGCCAGCGCCACGCCTCGGGGCAAACTACGCATCAGTGTGCCGCAGGTACGCGGTTTATTGATGCCGGTGCTCAGCGACTTCATGCGGGCCTATCCGCAGATCGAGCTGGACGTGGATTTTTCCGACCGCATGGTGGATGTGATCGAGGAAGGGTTCGACGCGGTGATTCGCACCGGCAAGCCGGAAGATTCGCGCCTGATGGCACGCCACCTGGGGCATTACCAACTGGTGCTGGTGGGTACGCCGGCGTATTTCCAGGAACACGGCACCCCACAACAGCCGCGGCACTTGAACGATCACGCGTGCCTGCGGCACAAGTTCTGTGCGACTGGCAAGCTGGAGCCCTGGCCCTTGCGCCTCGAAGCCGGCGCGGCAGAACCGATCCTGCGTACACCGCTGGTCAGCACCACCATCGAGTCCCTCAACCATGTGGTGCACGAGGGGTTGGGCATCGCCTGCCTGCCTGATTACATGGTCAACCACGCCGTGCGGGAAGGGCGCTTGCAGCGGGTGCTGGATGACTACCTGGAACACCGTGGCAGTTTCTGGCTGCTGTGGCCATCAAGTCGCCATGCCTCGGCCAAATTGCGCGTATTTATTGATCATATGTGCGCAGGGCTTTTTCCTGCGGGGCCCACGACGTAAGGCTGTGACGTTTTACCGACAGGAATGCGCGCGCCAAGGCCTCGTTCTGTTGCACAATACCGCCCGAACTGTTTTGCTCAGGATTTTCAATGTCGACATCATTTCACTTGCGCAGCCTTGGGTTGGCGCTGGTGCTGGCGGGCGCCGCGGGCTGCTCGTCACCCAAGACCGCTATTTATGAACATGAGAATTTCGACGACTCCGGCACCTTTTCCCGATCCTATCCGGTCAGTGATGTGGCGGCGTGCGAAGCGGCGCGACGCGCCCTGCTCAGCCAGGGCTACATCATCACCAGCAGCGATCCGAAGTTGGTGGTGGGTAACAAGAGTTTCCAGCAGACCGGCGAGACCCATCTGCAGATCAGCTTCAACGTGGTGTGCGCCGATGATGGCAAAGGCACCAACCACTCGACGATGTTCGCCAACGCCTTGCAGGATCGCTACGCGCTGAAGAAGGTCAACAACTCCGCGAGCCTGGGAGTTGGCGTGCTGGGTTCGGTGTCGATGCCGATTGGCTCCACCGATGACTCAATGGTCAAAGTCGCAAGCGAGACCGTTTCGGCGCCGAAGTTCTACGAGCGTTACTTTGCGCTGGTGGATGTGTTCCTGCCCCAGGAAGTGAAAAAGGCCGAGCATATTCCCGAGCAGCCGAAAGCTGACTTGGGCGTGCCAGAGCCTAAAGTCGCTCCGGCTGCCGAGAAGGTCGAGGCGCCGAAGGAAGAGCCTGCCGTTTCAGAGCCGCTTGCGCCGCCTGTGGAACCCGCGCCGATTGCGCCGCAGCAAGAGCCTGCCGCCGCACCGGCGACCAGCAACCCGGCGCTACCGGCACCAACAGAAGCAATTGCGCCCCTGCCGACACCGGCGCCGTAAATCAGACCGTCACGGGGTTGGCCTTGTCGACGTTGATCCCGTAGCGTCTGATCGCTTCACTGACTTTATCGCGACCGATCACGCCGTCATCCGCCAGCGCCTTGAGCGCCGCCAGTGCGATGAAGTGGCGGTCCACCTCGAAGAACACACGCAAGGTTTCCCGCGTATCCGATTGCCCAAAGCCATCGGTGCCCAAGGCAACAAAGCGGCGGCCGGGGACGAACGGGCGAATCTGATCGGCAAACAACTTCATGTAGTCCGTCGCCACCACCACCGGCCCGGTTTGACCGGCCAGGCATTGTTCGACATAGCTCACTCGGGGCTCGCTCTGCGGGTGCAACAGGTTCCAGCGTTCCACCTCATGCCCGTTACGGCGCAGTTCGGTGAGGCTGGTCGCGCTCCACACAGTGCTGTGCACGCAGAAATCCTTCTCCAGTAACTCGGCAGCCGCAATCACTTCCCGCAGGATCGAACCGCTGCCCATCAGTTGTACCTGCGCCTGCGCGTGTTGGGTGAGCGGGTAAACGCCCTTGAGAATGCCATCCTCCACACCGTCTGGCATCGCCGGGTGCGGGTAGTTTTCGTTGAGTAGGGTGATGTAGTAGTAAATGTCCTCCTGCTCGACATACATGCGCCGCATGCCCTCGCGAATAATTACCGCGAGCTCGTAGGCAAAGGTTGGGTCGTAGGACACGCAGCACGGAATCACCGACGACAGGATATGGCTGTGACCATCGTCATGCTGCAAGCCTTCGCCCATCAGCGTAGTACGTCCGGCGGTGGCGCCCAGCAGGAAACCCCGTGCCCGCGCATCGCCTGCTGCCCAGGCCAGGTCACCGATGCGCTGAAAACCGAACATCGAGTAGAAAATGTAGAACGGCACGGTCATCAAACCGTGGTTGCTGTAGGACGTACTCGCCGCAATCCATGCGGAAATCGCGCCGGACTCATTCAGACCTTCCTGCATGATCTGCCCGTCCTTGCTCTCCTTGTAGTAGCTCAATTGCCCGGCGTCCTGCGGCGTATAGAGCTGTCCGACGGCAGAGTGGATGCCTATCTGGCGAAACAGGCTTTCCATGCCGAAGGTGCGCGATTCATCCGGCACGATGGGCACTATCAGTTTGCCCAGGTGCGGGTCCTTGAGCAGCGTGCCGAGGATGCGCACGAAGGCCATGGTGGTGGAAATCGAGCGCTCGCCGGTGTCCTTGAGCTGAGCGCCGAAGGCCGATAGCTCAGGGATCTGCAGCGATTCCACGGCGCTGTGACGCGCAGGCACATAGCCGCCCAACGCCTGGCGGCGGGCGGCGAAGTAGCGCGCCTCTTCACTGTCGGCGGCAGGTTTGATGTAGGGAGTCTCGGCGAGTTGTTCGTCGGCCACTTCCAGGTCGAAGCGGTCGCGAAACGCCTTCACGGCATCAGCGCCCATTTTCTTCAGCTGGTGATTGATGTTCTGGCCTTCGCCGGCTTCGCCCATGCCGTAGCCCTTGACGGTTTTCGCCAGGATCACCGTGGGTTGGCCGGTGTGACGCATGGCGGCGGCGTAGGCGTTATAGACCTTGTCCGGATCATGCCCGCCTCGTGAGAGCTTCCAGATGTCGTCGTCGGACATATCTGCAACCAGTGCCAGCAGCTCCGGGTATTTGCCGAAGAAATGTTCACGCACGTAGGCGCCGTTCTGGGACTTGTAGTTTTGATAGTCGCCATCCACGCATTCCATCATGCGTTGGCGCAGCAGGCCGGTCTGGTCTTTCTCCAGCAGGGCATCCCAGCCGCCGCCCCAGATGACCTTGATCACGTTCCAGCCGGCGGCGCGGTAAAGGCTTTCGAATTCCTGGATCACTTTGGCGTTGCCGCGTACCGGGCCGTCCAGCCGTTGCAGGTTGCAGTTGACGACAAAGATCAGGTTGTCGAGTTTCTCGCGCCCGGCCAGGGAAATGGCCGCCAGGGATTCCGGTTGGTCCATCTCGCCGTCGCCCAGGAACGCCCAGACTTTACGGCCCTGATGCTGCTTGAGGCCGCGTAATTCCAGGTAACGCATAAAGCGCGCCTGGTACGCCGCGGTGATCGGCCCGAGGCCCATGGACACCGTAGGAAATTGCCAGAAATCCGGCATCAGTCGTGGATGCGGATACGAGGAAATACCCTCGCCACCGGCCTCGCGACGGAAGTTGTCCAGTTGCGCCTCGCTGATGCGGCCTTCGAGATAGGCGCGGCCATAGATGCCGGGTGAGGAGTGGCCCTGGATGTACACCAGGTCGCCGTCAAAAGTGTCGGTTCGGCCACGGAAGAAGTGGTCGAAACCTACGTCATACAGCACGGCGGCTGACGCATAGGTTGCGATATGCCCACCGACACCGGAGTGTTTGCCCGCCCGCAACACCATGGCCATGGCGTTCCAGCGGATGTAGGCATTGGTGCGCCGCTCGATGGCCAGGTTGCCGGGGTAGGGCAATTGGCGGTCCACCGCAATGGTGTTGACGTAGGGGGTGGTCACCCGTCCGTAGAAATCACCATGGCGCGCAACGTCGAAATCCAGCAACTGATCGATCAGGTAGTGGGCGCGCGGGCGGCCTTCGGTGGACAACACCGATTCGATGGACTCCAGCCACTCGCGGGTTTCCTGTGGGTCGTCGTCGTGTCTGACTGCGTTGTTCGGGGACATGTGAGGCTCCAGGGTAGGCGGATTTCAGGTGGCGGGCTCTTTGTGGGAGTGTCGGCCATGTAGTTGCAATTGCAACTACATGGCCGAATCTAACGCGGGATGAGCTACTATTGCAACCTTCTTGAAATTCCCCGGATGGTGTTGCATGTCGTCGAAAGAGCCGGATGTATGGTTCCGTTTTGTCAGGGCCCACAGGACCGTCATCCGTGAAATCGAACGGCGCCTGGCCGCTGCCGGATTGCCGGCGTATGCCTGGTACGACGCCTTGTGGGGCCTGGAAAGCGGCCCCGAGGGCACCCGCCGCATGCATGAACTGGCGGATGTACTGGCCATCGAGCGCTACAACCTCACGCGGCTGGTGGACCGCCTGGAAAAAGACGGGCTGGTGGTGCGTTCGCGTTTTGACGGCGATGGCCGCGGGTCATTCGCCACCATCACGGAGGCGGGCAAAGTGCTGCGCAAGAAAATGTGGAAGATCTACGAAAGCACGGTGGATGAGTTATTCCTGTCGCAAATTGAACCGGAGCAGCGCCAGGTGTTTGCCGATACCCTGGAGCGCACAGCCACGTTGGCAGTGCGCAGTCGTAGCAAGATCTGAAGAACCTTGCAGTCCACTTCATGACAGTCGATAGCGGGCCATCGCCGTTTCTACCTGCTGTGAATCGATACGCCCCTCATCGGCCAAAGCCCTGAGCGCCGCCGCCACAATCCAATACCGACTCGGCGCCGAAGCCTGCACCGTTCCCGCCCCCAGCGGTACAAACCGGGCATCCACATAGCCCGCCAACTGATCAACGATCGGCTGCGGGTAACCTGTGACAGCGATCACCGGCGCGTCACTCCCCGACAGGCAACTGCGCAAGTGGCAACCGCGCCGGGGCGCTGTGGGGTGCAGGCGGTTCCAGCTTTCGGCGCCTGCCGCTTCACGGGCCAGGCGCGTGTAGCTGGGGCAACTCCATAGTTGTGCGCGGATAGTCCAATCTTGCTTGAGCAGCCGCGCGGCGTGGACGACCTCTTCAAGCGCCTGACCAGCGCCGAGCAAGCGCACATCACCCGTATGCCCTCGCTGTAGCGGATACATGCCCTTGAGCGTGTCCTCACGGTCTTGCTCGCTCAAGGTGCGCGCACCGTCTTGATCATGCAGCGCCAGGTAATAGAACCCAGGTTTGCCGTCGACATACAGTGCCTGCAACCCCGCCAGCACAATCGCCCGGGTTTCTGCGCCCGAAGCCGGATCGTACGGCATGCAATGCGGGTTGGTGGCGAGCCACAACGGCAAGGACGGTTGTGCGCCCTTGGGCCAGGCGGAAGGATGGTTTTCGATGTCATTGCACAGAATGCCGCGCTGTGCCGTCTGCCCGGACAGCGCACACAATTGCGCCGACGACGCGGCGCTGTGCAGGTACAGCAGCGGTTTTTCCGCGGTATTGCGCGCGAACCAGGTGGGCCAGCTGCCTACCCGCCGGGGGGGGGACTGAGCGCGAATCACCCAGGCCTGCCTGCTCGATTCCAGGGTGTTGGCCATGGTCATCACCGTGTATAGCGGCGAATTGTGCGAGTGCGCGGCGCTATCGAGCGCCGCGATGCAAAGTTGTGCGGCGTGGGCAGTAGAGGCGGGCATGGGTGGGCTCCCTGAAGACGGATGGCCGTACCCTAATGGAGTTTCACATATAATTGCAATTGCAACTAAAAACCCAAGTGCTAAATCGACACAACGCTGCTACGTTTAATCCTGAGGTGCAGGAACGTCATGACGCTGACTTTTTTTCGTCATAACGGCACTTTAGGCTGGTCAGGCAGGTCATTTATCTGCAACCGCTTTCAATCAGACAAGGAGCCCACCATGGACGACTACCAAGAAGAACTGCTCGAGTACCACGCGATTGAGTTGGACCCGCTGGAACCCGCAGACGATGCCACCGAGCTGTAAGACCGACTTCAGGCGGAATGCCGCTGACTGCGGCGAAATTCCCCTGGGGTCTGGTTGTTCCATCGCCTGAACGCCCGTTGAAACGCCTGGGCCGAGGCAAAACCGAGCAAGTAGGCGATCTCGCCGAACGCCAACTCCGTATCGCGAATGTAGGTCATGGCAAGGTCGCGGCGGGTGTCGTTGAGAATCGCGCGGAACTGGGTACCTTCGTCGGCCAGTTTGCGGCGCAATGTCCAGGTCGGCAGCTTCAAGCGTGCCGCCACTTCTTCCAGGTCGGGTTCCCGGCCGCCATTGAGCATCGGCCCGAGCAACCGGGTAATGCGCTCGCGCAGGCTGCGGGTGCGGGTCAACTGCTCCAATTCCCGTTCACACAATTGCAACAACAAATGCCAGGTACTGGGGCAATGTTGTGGATTGCGCAGGGCCAGGGTGGATTGGTTCAGGCGCAGTTGATTGGACGCGGCACCAAACTGCACCGGGCTGTCGCCCAGCCGGTTGTATTGTTCGCTGTAGTCCGGTGCTTCAAATTCGATTTCAATGCGTTGTGCCTGCACCGGCTGTTGGGCCAGGCTCGATAGCTGGTGCAGCCAGCCGGCGATGATCGAATCCACCACAAAGCGGTTGTAGGCGTTGTAGGGGCTGATGGAATAGAAGCGCAGCCAGGCGCCCTCGGCGTCCTCATGAAAACTCGATTGCCCGCGATAGTTGGAGCCGTACAACGCTTCAAAACGCGTCAGCGTGCGTGCGGCTTCACGAACGTTGGGCGCCTGGGCGGCGGTGACCCCGGCCAGGCCCGCCTGGCTCAGCCGGCTGAGCTGGCCCATGCGCAGGCCCAGGCTCGGGTCGCCAGTGAGCTGGATGGCCGCGTGGCCCAGGCGCATGTAACGGGGGATCGATAACCGCGCACCGGCTTCGGCGAGGCGCGCAGGGTCCAGGCCGTATTGCAGCAGTAGCGGTTGCGGGTCCAGTCCGTGGCTTTGAATGGCATCTGCCAAGGTGTGCACAAAGCCCACCGACAGATCCCCCAGGCGCACCGGTTTCACAGCCAGACATTCAACATGCGCGCGCCACGGGCTTCACCGTCGGCGCTGATCTGCCCGTTGTCGCTCAGGAAGCTGTGGCCGGCGGTGCCCAGGTCCCAGAATTGCCCGCGCAAAAACACGCTCATGCCGGCGGTTGCCTGGCTGATGGGTTGTTGGCTGATCAGGGTGAGGCGGCGCCAGGCCTCGCCTTCGCTGAGTTCTTCGGGCTTGAGGCTGATTTCCGGAGGTGTCGACACGCTTTTGAACCCGCGCCACGGTCGGTCCCAGGTATCGCGACCGAGCACAAAGGCCGGCACTGCGATCAGTTGAGCGCCTTGTTCGTTGAGTTTGCGGTAGTTGTCCGGATACCAACTGTCACTGCCTACCAGCACGCCGAGGCGGCCGGCCGGTGTGTCGACCACGCTGACGACGTTCTCATCGCCTGGCGTGATAAAGCCGCGCTCATCGTAGATCGGGTAGAGCTGGCGCTGCGGCTGGCCCACCGGCAGGCCTTCGGCGCTGAACACCAGACTGGCGTTGTACAGCGCGCCATGGCCGACCTGCAGTTGCCCCTGGCTCACACTCGGGTTGGGCAGGGCGATGGAGCCGGCCACCAGGGTGACGCCGAACTCCTTGGCCAAACCGCCGAACACCAACTGATAGTCCCGCGCCATGCCGGAGGCTTTCATGCGCAGGTAGGCATCGTCCATGCGGTTATCGCCGGTGGCGCTGATCCAGGCACGGGCGAACAGCAAGGGGTTGCTGGCCGATAGCCAGTTCATCGCATCCTTCGCGTGCAGGGCCTGGTAGACCTCATTTTTTTCGCCGGTGAGCATCAGCCAGGTGCCGATATGTTCCGGCAGCACCACGATGGTCTTGGGGTTGATCAGCCCCTGATCCCGGGCATTTTGCAGATAGGCCGCCAGCTTCAGGTGCAGGCGTTCCAGGCTCTGGTAGTCGGCAGGGAACAGTTCCGGCTGGATGCCCAGCAGGTTGCCACGATCGGCCGGCACCCCTTCGTTCACCGCAAGGGTAATGCGCAGGTCCGACAGGTAATGCGCCACAGGGCGCTCCTGGGTCCAGACCAGATACGTGGCGACGGCGGCAACCAGGGCCAGGGAGACGGTAAAAGCTAGAAGTTTACGCATGGGGCAACAGACAACAGACCGTGTGCAGGGTTCGCCGACTAGGGTAGGGCCCATGGGGCGGCTTGCCAAGGGGCGCTGCGCATTTGGATCAATAACTTGTCAGTTTCGGTCATTGAGCCGTAGTCCAGTGCCTCTTAGTCTGTGGGACATAAACCGATGGCACACCGTTCGAGTGCGCCACGTCCCGTGATGATCCGTTGTGGAGCTGTACCATGACCGCTGCTGCCTACCCGCACCTGTTGGCCCCTTTGGACCTGGGTTTTACCACCCTGCGCAACCGCACCTTGATGGGCTCGATGCACACCGGCCTGGAAGAGAAACCCGGCGGTTTCGAGCGCATGGCGGCCTACTTCGCCGAGCGCGCCCGTGGCGGCGTGGGCCTGATGGTCACCGGCGGCATTGGCCCGAACGATGAAGGCGGGGTGTATGCCGGCGCGGCCAAGTTGACCACCGACGACGAGGCGCAAAAGCACAAGATCGTGACGCAGGCCGTGCACGACGCCGGCGGCAAGATCTGCATGCAGATCCTCCACGCCGGTCGCTATGCCTACAGCCCCAAGCAGGTTGCACCGAGCGCGATCCAGGCGCCGATCAACCCGTTCAAGCCCAAGGAGCTGGACGAAGAGGGCATCGAGAAGCAGATCCAGGATTTCGTCAACTGCTCGTTGCTGGCCCAGGTCGCCGAGTACGACGGCGTGGAAATCATGGGTTCCGAAGGCTACTTCATCAACCAGTTCCTCGCCGCCCACACCAACCACCGTACCGACCGTTGGGGTGGCAGCTACGAAAACCGCATGCGCCTGGCCGTGGAAATCGTGCGCCGTGTGCGTGAGGCGGTAGGCCCGAACTTCATTATCATTTTCCGCCTGTCGATGCTCGACCTGGTAGAAGGCGGCAGCACCTGGGAAGAGATCGTGCAGTTGGCCAAAGCCATCGAGCAGGCCGGTGCGACGCTTATCAACACCGGCATCGGCTGGCACGAAGCGCGGATCCCGACCATCGCCACCAAGGTGCCGCGTGGCGCGTTCAGCAAAGTCACCGCCAAGCTGCGTGGCGCGGTGCAGATCCCGCTGATCACCACCAACCGTATCAACACCCCGGAAATCGCCGAGCAGATCCTTGCTGAAGGCGATGCCGATATGGTCTCCATGGCGCGGCCGTTCCTGGCCGACCCGGAATTCGTCAACAAGGCCGCCGCTGGACGTGCCGATGAAATCAACACCTGCATCGGCTGCAACCAGGCGTGCCTGGACCACACTTTTGGCGGCAAGTTGACCACTTGCCTGGTCAACCCGCGGGCGTGCTACGAGACCGAGCTGAACTACCTGCCGGTCAAGCAGATCAAGAAGATCGCGGTGGTGGGCGCCGGGCCTGCCGGTCTGGCTGCGGCGACGGTGGCCGCCGAGCGGGGGCATCAGGTGACGCTGTTCGATTCCGCCAGCGAAATCGGCGGCCAGTTCAATATCGCCAAGCGTGTACCGGGCAAGGAAGAGTTCTTCGAAACCCTGCGCTACTTCAAGCGCAAATTGCAGACCACCCACGTGGAGGTGTGCCTCAATACCCGCGTCGACGTCGAGCAACTCAAGGCCGGCGGTTACGACGAGATCATCCTGGCCACCGGCATTGCGCCGCGCACCCCGTCGATCCCGGGCATCGAGCATGCCAAGGTGTTGAGCTACCTGGATGTGATCCTGGAACGCAAGCCGGTAGGTAAGCGCGTGGCGGTGATCGGTGCGGGCGGTATCGGTTTCGACGTTTCGGAATTCCTCGTGCATCAGGGGGTATCCACCAGCCTTGACCGCGAAGCGTTCTGGAAAGAGTGGGGCATCGACACCCAGTTGCAGGCCCGTGGTGGCGTAGCCGGGATCAAGCCGCAAGTGCATGCGCCGGCGCGTGAAGTGTTCCTGCTGCAACGCAAGGCCTCCAAGGTCGGCGACGGCCTGGGCAAGACCACCGGCTGGATCCACCGCACCGGTCTGAAGAACAAGCAGGTGCAGATGCTCAACAGCGTCGAATACCTGAAGATCGACGATGCAGGTTTACATATCCGCATCGGCGCCGAGGGCGAGCCCCAGGTGTTGGCGGTGGACAACATCGTCATCTGCGCCGGCCAGGACCCGCTGCGCGAGTTGCAGGACGGTTTGCTCGCAGCGGGCCAGCATGTGCACCTGATCGGCGGCGCAGATGTGGCGGCCGAGCTGGACGCCAAACGCGCGATCAACCAAGGCTCGCGACTGGCCGCCGAGCTGTAAGGCACATAGACTACGGGCCCTTTGCGCACAGAGATGCACCTGATGGGCCCGTTTGACTGGCTTCCCCACGCTCCCCTTGAGCCCTTGCGCCTGGACTGGCTGCAAGGCGTCGAGTTGGCCGTGCTGCGCCTGGATCGCATCGACCCGCTGATCAGCGGCAACAAGTGGTTCAAGCTCAGCGGGCACCTGGCGCAAGCGCACAACGCCCAAGGCATCATCAGCCTGGGCGGCGCCTACTCCAACCATCTGCATGCGCTGGCGGCGGCGGGCAAGCGCTTTGGTTTTCCGACTGTGGGCTTGCTGCGCGGCCATCCCCAGGACACGCCCACCGTACTCGACCTGAAAGCCTTCGGCATGCAACTGCACTGGCTGGGTTATGGCGGCTATCGCGCGCGGCATGAGCCGGGGTTCTGGACGCCGTGGCGTGAGCAATATCCCGATCTGCATGCGGTGCCCGAAGGTGGCGGCGGGCTCGCCGGTGCAACAGGTTGCGGCGTGCTCATCGAGCAGGTTCGCGCGCAGTTGCACGTGCTGGGCTGGGCCGACTACGACGCCTGGTGGCTGGCGGCGGGCACCGGCACCACGTTGGCCGGATTGGCATTGGCGGAGACGGGCGCACACCCGGTGTACGGCGCTATGGCGGTACCGGACGACCATGGTGTGGCGCAGAACGTGGAGGCTATCGTGCGGGGCGGTTATGAACTGCTGGACGCCAGCCGAGGTGGTTTTGCCAAGGTCGATCCGCTGCTGCTGGACTTTATCGAGCAAACAGAAAAGGCCTGCGGCCTGCCCCTGGAACCGCTCTACACCGGCAAAGCGCTGCTGGCCTTGAAGCAGCAGATCGAAGCCGGGCGTTTTCGGCCCGGCACCCGTCTGATCTTCATCCACACTGGCGGCCTTCAGGGCCGCCGGGACTTCATGGGGTAGCGCGCTTGCCGGGTATCATGCGCAAGGCCGTGTTATCGCGCAGGATGTAATGGTGAAAAATCCCCGCCAATGCATGCAACCCAATCAACCAATACCCGACCTTGCCGAACCACACATGCCAGCCCTCGATTTCTTTGGCCAGTGCCTTGTTCTCCGCGATCAACGGCGGCAATTCAACGCCATAGAACATCACCGAGTGCCCTTCGGCACTGACGACCAGCCAACCGGCGATCGGCATGCCAATCATCAGTGCGTACAGTGCGACGTGCATCAGCGTCGCCAACAGGCTCTGCCATTTCGGCGGCGTTGGCACAATCTTCGGCGCCACCCCCAGGCTGCGTGCAAACAGGCGTAGCCACACCAGTACAAACACGGTGAGGCCCAACATGAAGTGCATCTCGACAATCAGGGTTCGCGCCCCGCTGCCTTTGGGGAACTGGCCGCGCAATTCAATGCAGGCGTAGACCACCGCCAGTAGCACCACCATCAACCAGTGCAACGCAATCGACATGGTGCTGTAACGCGTATCGGAGTTTTTCCACGGCATCGCTGTGTTCCTCACTCATCAGGGCAATCCTGTGGCGAGGGCGCCTGCTCCCGTTGGGCTGCGCAGCAGTCCCTCTGTTCAGGGCCGCTTCGCGCCCCGATGGGAGCAAGCCCCCTCGCCACAGCTACAGTTTCTTCACGGAACAGCATTGCGTTCTTCAGTGACGCAGTGACTTAACTGTATGCCGGTTTTGAGCGCTTTGCCTGGGGTAAATGCCGTTGTCTTGACTTCTATCAGTGACCTTGCGGAATTTCCCCACGGGCCAGCCGTGCGTTGATCTCGGCGATCACCGCCGGCAACTCGGCGATGGTGTCGATCAGGTAGTGCGGGCGCGAGCCTGCGAACAGTGCTTCGATGCGCCTGCGTTCACTGGCCAAGATGCTGGCGTCCAGAGCGCGGAACTGCTCATGGGTCAAGCCCAGCGCGTTGCCGGAGCAGGTCAGCGCGACGGTCCACATCCCGGCGCGGCGGCCTTCGAGGATGCCCGGCACGGTGTCGTCGACCTTCACGCAGGCGGCCACGTCATCGATGCCCAGGGCGATCACGTTGGCCAGGGCCTGGGCCGGCCAGGGGCGGCCGTTGGGCACTTCGTCGGTGGCGACCACATGGTCGGCGTAATAGCCATTGGTGGCGGCCAGCGCGACTACCTTGTCCATCACCTGCTTGGGGTAGCCGGAGCAGGAACCGATCTTGAGCCCTTGCAGGCGCAAGCGGGCGATGGTGTCGAGGGCGCCGGGGATCAGTGCCGAGTGCTCGGCGATCTTCTCGATCTGCAAAGGCATGAAGCGCTGGTAGATGGCCGTCACGTCATCATCCGTTGGCGTGCGCCCGAATGCCTGGCGGTAGCGCTCGGCCACCTGCGGCTGGTTGCACAGGGTGCGGATGTGGTCCCACTTGCCCATGCCCATCGGGCCGCGGGCTTCTTCGATGGAGACTTGCACGTCGAACTCGGCAAATGCCTCGACAAAGATCTGCGTGGGCGCAAAGGAGCCGAAGTCGACCACGGTGCCGGCCCAGTCGAGGATCACGGCCTGGAGGGTGTTGGGGGTCTGATAGTTCATGCTGGCGATCCAATAGAGGAAGGGGTGATGCCCATGGCGCGCAGTGCGTCGCCGATGGCGGTGACGGCGGCGCGCATTTGCGGGGTGTCGACATGGCCGATACAGCCGACGCGGAAGGTGTCGACTTCGGTCAATTTGCCGGGGTAGAGGATGAAACCCTTGGCCTTGACCCGTTCGTAGAAGTCCTTGAACTGGTAACGCGGGTCGTGCGGGGCGTGGAACGTGACGATGATCGGCGCCTGGATCGCCGCCGGCAGAAAGCTGCGCAGGCCCAGGTCGGCCATGCCGTCCAGCAGCGCCTGGCAATTGCGCGCATAGCGTTGATGGCGTGCGGGCAGGCCGCCTTCTTCGGCGTATTGCACCAGCGCTTCATGCAGTGCGGCGACCACGTGGGTCGGCGGGGTGAAGCGCCATTGGCCGGTCTTGGCCATGTACGCGTGCTGGTCGAACAGGTCCAGCGCCAGGGAGTGGCAGTTGCCCTGGGCGGCGGCCAAGGCCTGTTTGTCGGCAAAGACAAAGCCCATGCCCGGCACGCCTTCCAGGCACTTGCCCGAGGCGGCGATCAGCGCATCGAACGGCACGGCGCGGGCGTCAATGGGCAGTGCGCCGAAGGCGCTCATGGCGTCGATGATCAGGCGCTTGCCGTGGCGCTTGACCACGTCGGCGATCGCGGCCAGCGGGTTGAGGATGCCGGTGCTGGTTTCGCAGTGAATCAAGGCAACGTGGCTGATGCGCGGGTCGGCGCGCAGCAGGCGGTCGACATCGGTGGCGGTGGTGGGTTGGTCTTCGGCGGTTTCAAAGGTGCTGACGGCACGGCCCAGCACGTCGCAGATCTTCGCCAGGCGCTTGCCGTAGGCGCCGTTGATCAGCACCAGCACCTTGCCCTCGCGGGGCACCAGCGTGCCGATGGCGGCTTCGACGGCGAAGGTACCGCTGCCCTGCAACGGTATGCAGTGGTGACTGTCGGCACCGTCGATGATCGCCAGCAATTGCTCGCAGACGCTGGCGGTCAGTTGGTTGAAGCGCTCATCCCATGAACCCCAGTCCACCAGCATCGCCTGGCGGGTGCGGGCGGAGGTGGTCAGGGGGCCAGGGGTGAGCAGTACAGGCGCGGTCATTGCAAATCCTCGTCAAGCCATCGATTCAAGCTACGGCGCCTAAATTGCAGTTTGGCTTGTTATCAATCAAATTGTTTGTTGTTATGCGAGCTATCAGTGAGGCCGATAACCATGAACCTGTTCCAACTGCGTGCATTCGATGCCGTGGCCCGCGAGGGCAGCTTTACCCGGGCGGCGGCGCGGCTGTTTATCAGCCAGCCGGCGGTGACCGGGCACATCAAGGCCCTGGAAGAGCACTACCAGATCCCCTTGTTGCGCCGTACCGCGCGACGGGTGGAATTGACCGAAGAGGGCGCACGTTTGGCGGCGATCACCCGGGCGATTTTCGGCCTGGTGGACGAGGCGCAGACGATGCTGGAAGCCAATCGCCAGTTGCTCAGCGGGCGCCTCGAAGTGGCAGCCGACGGCCCGCATCTGGTGATGCCGATGCTCGCCAGCCTGCGCGCGCGCTACCCCGGCATCACCGTCAACCTGCGCCTGGGCAACGCCCAGGAAACCCTGGCGGCGTTACTCTCGGAGCACGCGGATGTGGCGGTGTTGACCGAAGTGGAACCGCGCAACGGCCTGCATCTGCAAGCGTTGAGTGAATCGCGGATCTGCGCGCTGGTGCCGGTCAGCCACCCCTGGGCGATGCAGCCCGCGGGCATTGCGCTGGCGCAGTTGCACGGAGTGATCATGGTGCTGCGTGAGCCGACCTCCACCACCCGGCGCACTTTTGATGAGGCCTGTCAGGCGGCCACTGTGCAGCCCAAGGTGTTGCTGGAACTGGACAGCCGCGAGGCGGTGACCGAGGCCGTCGCCGCTGAACTGGGCGTGGGGGTGGTGTCGTCGATGGAAGTCAGCCCCGACCCACGGGTGCGGGCGATTCCCCTGCAAGGCGACGGCTTGGTCAACCGCCATCTGCTCGGCTGCCTGGAGCGGCGTCGCTCATTGCGCCTGATCCAGGCGTTTTTCGAGTTGGCGCCCTGACGGTTTTTTGGTGGAACGTTGCGTTTTTGCCCTATAAACTCTGCCCCCAAAGCGCCCGCCAGTAGACGTTTGGGCGCGATGGACAGAAGAGAGTGAGTCATGGGCGCACAGTGGAAAGTCAAACATAAAGAAGCGGCAGCCAATGCCAAGGGCAAGATCTTCGGCAAGCTGGTGAAAGAAATCACCATCGCCGCCCGCAACGGCGCCGACACCTCCACCAACGCCCACCTGCGTCTGGTGGTGGAACAGGCCAAAAAGGCCTCGATGCCCAAGGAAACCCTGGACCGCGCGATCAAGAAAGGCGCAGGCCTGCTGGGTGAAACCGTGCAGTACCACCGCGTGACCTACGAAGGGTTCGCGCCGCACCAGGTGCCGCTGATCGTCGAGTGCGTGACCGACAACATCAACCGCACTGTGGCGGAAATCCGCGTGGCGTTCCGCAAGGGCCAACTCGGTGCTTCCGGCTCCGTGGCCTGGGACTTCAACCATGTCGGCCTGATCGAAGCCTCGGCGGACACGCCGGACGCTGATCCTGAAATGGCCGCGATCGAAGCCGGTGCCCAGGATTTCGAAGCCGGTGAAGAAGAGGGCACCACCCTGTTCATCACCGAGACCACTGACCTGGATGCGGTACAGAAAGCACTGCCGGAGCAGGGTTTCACCGTGTTGTCGGCCAAGTTGGGCTACCTCGCGAAAAACCCAGTGAGCGGTTTGAGCGATGAGCAGATGGCCGAAGTCGAGGTTTTCCTCGAAGGCCTGGACAACCACGACGACGTGCAGGACATGTTCGTCGGCCTGGCTGGCTGATTCCAGCAGACCACATGCAGTCCGAAATGTGTGAGCGGGCAAGCCCGCTCCCACATGGGGTTAGTGGTGTCCGATAGCGCCTAGCAAGGTTTCGATTTCTGCGAAACCTGGACGCGCCAGCACATCAGGTTGGCAGCAACGCTTGCGCAACCCGATCAGCGCGTCACTCACCTGGGTCTCGACCCGCGCCAACAACTCCCCCAACAACACCCCAAACGCTCTCACTTCAATGCGCTGCAACGCCCGGGTCTCCTCGGTATCCGTCGTGGCATGGAACGACGCCGCGCCAAAATCCCCAAGCAGGCAATCACCGGCTTCATTCCACAAAATATTGTGGCCATACAGGTCGCCATGGGTGATGCCATGCCGGTGCAGATGCGCGGCGACCGAGGCGATGCCCCGTGCCATGCGCAACGCCACCTCCAGGCTGAACACGGTGCCCGGTGCGTAGATGTCACGGGTGCACGAGGCCAGGCTCGGCAGGGCGGCGAGGTTGCGGTAGCTCGGGTCGATCAGGTCCATCACCAGCGCTGCTTGACCCTCAGGGTGGCCGATCACGCGACCTTCGACCTTGATCAGGTTGGGGTGCAGCCCGGCGGCGATGCACGCTTGCATCTCATGCAGGGGCGAGCCGTCGCTGGTGATGGTGCCTTTGTAGAGCTTCACCGCGACGGATTGCCCCGTGGTTTTCCACAGCGCCTTATGGATCACCCCCGAGGCGCCTTCGCCCAGCACTTCGGCCAGCTCCAGTTCGGACCAGGGGATATTCGGCGTGCTGTCATCGCCAGGCAGCTCCACCGCCATTTCCACCGGATTGCCGGCATACGCCAGCCAGGTCAGGCTTGGCAGCGCCAGCAGCCATTGCGGCAGGCGGGTGAAGCGGTTGGCGGCGATGCGCAGCAGTTCGAGGTTGTGGCAGCCGGCCAGGCTTTCCGGCAGGTGCGTCAGTTGGTTGCCGGCCAGCATCAGTTTTTGCAGCAAGGGGCGCCGTCCCAATTCGCTGGGCAATTGGCTGATCTGGTTATCGGTGAGGATCAGCCAGCGCAGCAGTGGCGGCAGTGCGGCGGCGTGCACCTGCGTGATCTGGTTGGCCTTGAAGCCGATCATGCTCAGCTTGGCGCACTGGCCCAGGCATGGCGGCAGTTCGGTGAAGCGGTTGTCCGAGCAGAACAGCACGCGCAGGTGCGGCAGGCGGTGCAGGTCCTCAGGCAGGTGGCTCAGGGCGTTGCCGCTGAGGTTGAGGATTTCCAGGGAGTCGGCCAGCGCGAAGATTTCCCGGGGGAATTCGGTCAGCCCGCAGGACAGGTCCAGGCGCGTGATGCCAGCCAGTTGGCCGGCCTTGAGTTGGGCGAGGGTATGCATGAACGGCGCAGTCTCTGGGCGGTGGGGACGCAAGCGGCGCCCATGATAACGGTTACGCGTCGCTCTGTTGCAATTGCCCCAGGCGACTGACGGTGCGGGAGAGGTCGATGGCCTGGCCGCGCAGCGCGTGCGCAAGCGGTTGTTCGCCGATCAGGATCAGGTGTTTGTCCTTGTCGTAGAGCACGTCCACCAGATTGATAAAACGCTGCTGCACGGCAATCGGGCACTCCGCCAGCTCCGGCAGGCCGTCGATGATCCAGTGGTCGAAGTCGTCGCACAGCAGCAGGTAGTCCAGCACCGCCGTGGGTTGCTCGCACACATCGTTGAAGGTGAAGGCGATGGTGCGCCCCTCGTGACCACGGACTCGCAGCTGGCGGGTGCCGACGGTCAGGCTGAGGGCGGCGCAATCGGCCGCTGGCAAGCCCAGTGCCTGGCGTTGTGCCGGGCTGCCCGGGCACACGAAGCGGCCTTGGGTGAAGCGCTGTTGGTCGTGATTTTGCGCCAAGCCACGGTAGTCCTGGGGCGCGTTGACCTCCATGACGTCCATGCGCGCATCGATCAGGTCGATCACCGGCTTGAACCGCTGGTGGTACAGCGGGTTCGGCAGCAGCCCCGCCGGTGCGTAGTTGGAGGTCACCAGCACCAGCACGCCCCGTTCGAACAACGCTTTGAACAGGCGTGTGATAAGCATCGCGTCGCCGATGTCATGGACGTGGAATTCGTCGAAACACAGCACGCGACAGTCTTCGAGCAATTCATCCAGGGTCACCGCGAGGGCGTCGGGCTGCTGGCGATGGCGGAACATACCCTGGTGCAGGCGGGCAAAAAAATCGTGGAAGTGCACGCGGCGCTTCTCGGCCAGGGGCAGTGCCTGGAAAAAACCATCGAGCAACCAGCTTTTACCGCGTCCCACGGCGCCGTGCAGATACAGGCTGCGCGGCGCTGGCCCCGCTTGCTGCAAGGCCCCGGCCAGCAGCGTCATGCGTTCGATGACCTGCTGCTGGCTGGGGCTGAGGGTGTAGCCTTGGCGTCGGGCCTTGTCCTGAAAATACGCAGACACCTCGTCAACCGCGGCCGCGGCAGGCTTGGCGAATAAACGGCGCAGGGTGCTGGGTAGGGCCAATGGGGCGGGTTCCGTCTAATGAGGGGCGCTATTTTGCGGGAAAGCGCGCCAATTTAACCAATACAAAATGCGCTGGCCAGCGATCGCAAAAGCAGATGGCCAGCTCCCGCCGCCGGCCGGTATCGACTTGCGCAACATGACTCCGGGCGGGGGCTTCTAGAACTTCAACAGTGCCGTGGTGGGCTCGCCCTCTGGGCTGACCATCGCATAGTTGTAGCCGCCGCCGGACCAGTACTCGGCCTGCAAGCCATCGGCGCTGCGGCTGCCACGGGGCAGGAAACCGTTGTCCGGGCCCGGCGGGCGAATATAGAAGCTGATGCGCCGACCTTGTTGATCCTCATACAACACCATCGCCGCCGCGCCTTGGTCGGTCGTGAGCAAACGCCCGCTGACCGCTGTGTAGCCGGCTGCGCTCAAGTCCGGCAGGCGGCTGGCTTGGCTGAAGTAGCGGTCGATCCAGGCTTGCATGCTGCCGCCGTCCTGCACGTGATAGTCGGCGGGCAGCACGCCGTCCCTGGCAAACAAGCGATACGCCTGCATGGCGTCGGCCATGGGCAGCAGGGGCGTTTGCGTTGCTTCGCGGGCCTGCCAGCCGCCTATGCCGCCGAGGCTGACGGCGAGCAACAGCAGCGCTGCCGTGGCGAAGTGTCGGCGGGTCTGGCGTTTGCGGCGTTGGCGGATCAGCGCCGGGTCCAGCGCGGGGTTGCTCGGCTGTTGCAGGCCTGCGCCGAGTGCGGCGCGCAGCAATTGTGCGTCCTGCTGCCAGGCGTGGACCTGGGCCGCGACGTCGGGGTGGGCGGCCAGCCAGGTGTCGAGGAGGCGCCGGTCACTGTCCGCCAATTGGTGGTCGACGTAGGCATGCAAATCGCGTTCGCTGGGGGGCAGGCTGATCATTTGAGTATCCGCAGGGAAGGGCTGGCAATTTCGCCATCGCTGAGTTGACGCAAGGCTTGGCGCGCGCGGGACAGACGCGACATCACGGTGCCGATGGGCACCTCCAGGATGTCGGCGACTTCCTTGTAGCTCAAGCCTTCGACCGAGACCCACAGCAGCAGGGCCCGCTGCTCGGTGTTGAGCAGGTCGAAGGCTTGCAGGGTGGATTGGGCGATCACCGTGCGTTCCACCGACGGCTGCGCATCCTCGCGGCCGGTGAACAATTCGAGCATGCGCGCATAGCGTCGGGTGCGCCGGTGAGCGTCGAGGAACTGCCGGTAGAGGATTGAAAACAGCCACGCACGCAAATCGCCTTCGCTGCGCTTGCCGACCCAGCGGGTGAGCGCCCGTTCTAGGGTCGATTGCACCAGATCGTCGGCGCTGCTGGCGTTACGGGTCAGGGACACGGCAAAGCGCCGTAGCCTGGGGATGAGTTCACGTAACGCTGCGTCGAGTTCATGCATGGAGTTCTGGCTGGTCATTGCGCTGGGACTAGAGAGACGTCCGGCGTTGGCGGTTATTCCCGGGGCCGGAAAATTAAGTCATTGGCCAGGGAATAGAGGCGGTTGGCGTTCGTCCTAATGCTCCGACCTTATGTTCCACCCCCCTGAGGCCCCTGGCCCTGGAGTTCCTTCATGGTAGATCACTCATCACCACCCCGTCCCCCGTTGAGTACGGCGAGCCTGATCGCGCGACTCGCCGGTATCGGTGCTGTGGTCGCGCTGGTGGCCGGGGCGTTTGCCTACGTCAACGGCACGCTCGACCCACAACGCCTGCGTCCGAAAACCTTGGTGAATGCCTTGGAAACCAACAACGGTGTGCACCCGGGTTTCCGGCGTAACCATGCCAAGGGCGTATGCGTTGCGGGTTATTTCGAAAGTAGCCCCGAGGCACGTGCCTATTCCAGCGCACAGGTATTCAGTGCGGCCAAGACTCCGGTCATCGGCCGTTTTGCCTTGCCCAGCGGCAACCCGTATGCGCCGGACAGCAGTGTGCCGATCCGCAGTTTTGCCGTGCAATTCACTCAGGCCAACGGCCAGCAATGGCGCACCGGGATGAACAGCATGCCGGTATTCCCGGTGGGTACGCCCGAGGCTTTTTACGCGCTGCTCAAGGCCGGCGCGCCGGACCCGGCTACCGGCAAGCCGAACCCGTCGAGCATGCCCGCATTTTTCGCCACGCATCCGGAGACGGCGGCGTTTCTGGCGTGGGTCAAGACGGCCAAGCCGTCGGCCAGCTATGCGACCGAAACTTACAACGGGATCAATGCGTTTTATCTGGTGGACGCCGATGGCAAGCGCCAGGCCGTGCGTTGGGCAATGGTGCCGCTGAGTCAGGATGCAGCGGGTGATACCGCGCCGGCGGGGCCTGATTTTCTTGAGCAGGACCTGGTGCAGCGTCTAGGCGCTGGCCCCCTGCGTTGGCAGTTGAACATGGCCCTGGCCAACCCCGGCGACCCGCTGGACGACGCGAGCAAGACCTGGGCAGGCGCGCACAAGGTGCTGAACGCCGGGACGCTGGTGTTGCAGAGCAGCCAGCCGCAAGCGAACGGCGATTGTCGCGACATCAACTTCGACCCGCTGATTTTGCCCAGCGGTATCGAAGCCTCCAATGATCCGCTGTTGGCCGCACGTTCGGCGGCGTATGCCAGTTCATATCTGCGCCGTGCCGGTGAAGTCAGCCCGCTGCACCGTGCCCCTCAGGAGTCGAAGCCATGAATGCCCAACCGCGGTTTTTTGCGCCATTGGCGCGCTTGCTGCACTGGGTGATGGCGCTGATGGTCATCGCCATGCTGTTTATCGGCGCGGGGCTGGCGGCGTCAGTGTCGCAGCGGCACGAGTGGTTGATCCATCTGCATAAGCCGTTGGGGATAGCGATTCTGGCGCTGGTGATCGTGCGTTTGGTGGTGCGCTTTTCCACGCGCCAACCGCCGTTGCCTGCCGATTTGCCGATGTGGCAAGTGCTGGCAGCCAAGGCGTCCCACTGGATGTTGTACGGCTTGATGCTGGTGTTGCCGCTGCTGGGCTGGGCGATGATCTCGGCCGCCGGCGACCCGGTGATGCTTGGCAGCTCGGTGCAATTGCCCGCGCTGGTGGCGGCAAATGCACCGTTGTTCGCAGTGCTGCGCAAGGCCCATGGCTTTCTCGCCTACCTGTTGTTCCTGACGGTGCTGTTGCACCTGGCGGCGGCATTGTTCCACGGGCTGATCCGCCGCGATGGCGTGCTGCGCAACATGACAGGCGTCAGCGCAAAACGCTGACGATGTCGGCGACGGTGCTCAACACATCTTTGCCCAACTGCATCGAACGTTTGCCCGACCAGCCAGTGTGCGGGTTGGGCGCGTCGTCGTTGTCCTTGAACGGCATTTCCAGGGTCAGCGACAGGCAGTCGTACTTTTCCCCAACGGCATTGCAGGCCAGGGTCATGTTGGCTTCGCCCGGCAGGTCGCGGGTGTAGCCGTGGGTGGTCTGGAAGTCGCGGGTCAGGGCGCTCAGGTGACTGCGAAAGTGTTTTTCCAAGGCTTCTATACGCGGCGTGTAACCTGGGTTGCCTTCGCAGCCAGCGGTGAACACGTAGGGGATTTCTTCGTCGCCGTGGATGTCGAGGAACAGGTCGACGCCGTACTTCTCCATCTGTTGCTGGACGAAGAAGACTTCCGGGCTGAGTTCTTCGCTGGCGCTTTGCCAGGCTCGGTTGAGGTCCTGGCCCATGGCGTTGGTGCGCAAGTGGCCGTGGAATGCACCGTCAGGGTTCATGTTGGGCACCAGGTACAGGTCGGCGACTTTCAGCAGTTTTTTCAGCTCGATGTCGCCGTCCTGTTGCAGGCGTTCGATGATGCCTTCCATGAACCATTCGGCCATGTGTTCGCCGGGATGTTGTTGGGCGATGATCCACACCTTGCGTCGGTCTTCGCCGCCTTTGCCACGGCGCAGCAACTGAATGTCGCGGCCTTCGACACTTTTTCCGGTGGCCAGCAACTGGGTGCCCGCACGGGTCAGGGCCTGTTCGATCAGCCAGTCGTGGCGCTCACGGCTGTAGGGTTCGAAATAGGCAAACCAGGCGTGTTTCTCACGGGTTTCGAGGCTGATGTGCAAGAGGTCGCCATCAAAACGCGTGGGCACGCGGAACCAGTTGATATGGTCGTAGGACGCCACGGCGTTGTAGCCGCTCCACGCGTGCTTATAGGAAGACTGGCTCGCGTTGCTCAGGCGGAAGGTGTGGGTGTGGCCCACATGCATGCCTTCGGCCTTGAAGTGGAACCATTGGAAATGCGGGCTGCGGGTGTCGGGTTTGATGGCGAGCAACAACTGATAGGAATCGCTGGCGTCGAGCACCTGGATATTGCCACTGTCGAAGTCGGTGCTGATCCGGATGGAGGTCAAGGCCACGGTCATAGTCTGATTGCCTGAGTATGAGTGTTGTGGCAGGTATCTTACACAGGAGTCGGGCAAAATCTTGATGCAAAATTGTTGCATGGAGAAGGGGGGGCGTCGTCCATGACGCCGCAGCAGCTTAGAATCTATGAGATTGATTCTCAAGCGCTAATTCGCAGAGATCCGACGCAGGGCGTTCGTTCGGCTTTCTTTTCGCGATGGTCTTTTGCTACCATGCGCGCCATCAAGCAACACACAGTCTTCATTAGCCTGAAGCCATGCCAGGGAAACTGGCAAAAAAAAGACCCGGCCAAAGAGCCGGGTCAAAAACCGTGATTAGCCTGATGAGGAGATATTCCAAGAGTCCGACCTAAGGTCCCTTGGTCTATCGACTGATCTCGCGATCAGCTGGGTCCAATAATAATCATTATCATTTGCAAGTCAAATGTTTTTATCCGTGGGATAGAAATATTTTTCCCGCGTGCCCGCTAAACGTTCGCCTGGGCTTCTGGCACCTGCAACGACCGCTCCACCATCGCCTTTGCCATATCAATCAAATACACCACTGAAAACGCCAGGTCCCGCTGGTTGCCTTGATGGCTGTTCGCCGATTCATACGCGGTGGCGGCCGCACTGCGCAACAAATCCGAGGCATGCACCAGTGCTTCCTCCTGGCTGATGCCGGATTTGACGCGGAACAGGATGTCGTCCTGGATCGATGTCGACATATCTTCTTTCAAGTAATAGTCCAGCGCGCGCTGGGCGGCGCCGCTGCTGTGCATGTCCAGCGGGTCGTCGGTTTCGGTTGTGTCGGGCAGTGAATACAGGCTTGTCGTCATAAGGGGCGGTACTCCGTGTGGGGGGCGAAAACCTTATGTCCGATGATAGTACGTATCGTATTTATGTCGTTTTATGGATTACTACAAACTGTTTATTGCCCTGGAATATGCCTGCCGTATGCTCAGGCCCCATGGATAAATGGATAGCGTTGGTCAAAGCCAACATGGAAGACGCCAAGGTCTCCCAAACCGAACTGGCCAAGCGCCTGGGCATGAGCCAGGGGGGCGTCGGCCACTGGTTGACGAAGCGTCGTACGCCGCGCGTGGCAGATATGAATCGGGTGCTGGCCGAGCTGGGCCTGGGTGACCTGGAGGTGACGCTGCACATTCGCGAACGCAGCGCTGAAGCACCGGCCGCGACCGGCAAGTACAACCCGTATTTCCGCTACCCGGTCAGCGATTGGAAAGGCCTGTGTGAAGTGCGCGAGGAGCGCGGGACCTATGCCGCGCCACGCTTCGAACCGACGGATTACCACGCCCGGGGCGCCGCCTTCTGGCTGCCGGTCACGGGCGATGCCATGACCGCGCCCAGCGGCTTGAGCATCAGCGCGGGCATGCTGATCCTGGTGGACCCGGCCATCACCGCCGAACCGGGCAAGCTGGTGGTCGCACAATGGGCCGACAGCCCCCAGGCCACCTTCCGCCAGTTGGTGCAAGAGAGCGGCCAGTTGTACCTGGTGCCGCTCAATCCCACCTATCCCAAGCAGCTGTTCAGCGCGGATTGCCGCATCCTGGGCGTGGTGGTGCAGGCCACGGTGAAGTTTTAGTCCGCCGTGGCGAGCTCCACCAGCGCGCAACCTTCGGCAACCATTTCGCCTTCTTCGCAGAACAGTGCCTTGATCACCCCGGCCTGGGGCGCGCGGATGCTGTGTTCCATCTTCATCGCCTCCAGCACCACCAATTGCGTGCCAGCCTCGACGGTTTGGCCGACCTCGACCAGCACCCGCACGATACTTCCGTTCATCGGCGCCGTGAGGCCGCCCTGGTGCGATTGACCGGCTTCGACCGCCGCAATCGGGTCAAACAGGCTGACCGCATGCATCTGGCCGTCCCAGCGCAGGTACAGGGTGTCGGCGCTGCGTACGGCCAGATGGGCGCGACGCACGCCCTGGTGTTCGATCAGCAACTGTTCGCCGCTTAACTGCGGCGCGTCTGTCGACAGTGTCACCAGCCGATCCTGGCCATTGCAGCTCAAATGCAGGGAGACCTCGGCTGGCAGCCCGGCACGAAAGCCGCGAGTGTCGGCCCACGGCCCATCAGCCTTGGGCAGGCTCTGCATGAAGGCCGCGCCGGCCGCCTGCCAGAATGCATCGCTCAACTCGCCTGGCTCCGGTAGCAGTGCATCCTGATAACGCGGGATAAACCCGGTATCCAACTGCGCCGCGGCAAACGCCGGATGGCCGATGATGCGTCGCAAAAAGCCCAGGTTGGTCTTGAGCCCGCCGACGGCAAATTCATCGAGCATGCTCAACAAGCGCAGGCGCGCCTGTTCACGGTCTTCGCCCCAGGCAATCAGCTTGCCGAGCATCGGATCGTAGAACGGCGACACGCTGTCGCCTTGGGCGACGCCGCTGTCTACCCGGCGCCCAGGGCCTGGTGCGGATTCGCGGTACAGCGCCAGGTGGCCGGTGGCCGGCAGGAAATCATTGGCCGGGTCTTCGGCATACAGCCGCACTTCAATGGCATGCCCGATCAGCGGCACCTGTTCCTGGGTGATGGGCAGCGCTTCGCCCTGGGCGACGCGAATCTGCCAGGCCACCAGATCGAGGCCGGTGATCGCTTCGGTCACCGGATGTTCCACTTGCAGGCGCGTGTTCATCTCCATGAAGAAGAACTCGCCGCGCGCATCCAGCAGAAACTCCACGGTGCCAGCCCCCACGTAACCGATGGCCTGGGCCGCACGCACCGCCGCTTCGCCCATGGCCTTGCGCTGTTCAACACTCAGGCCCGGCGCCGGGGCTTCCTCGACGACCTTTTGATGGCGTCGCTGGATCGAGCAGTCGCGCTCGTTGAGGTACAGGCAATGCCCATGCTGATCGGCAAACACCTGGATCTCCACATGGCGTGGCTTGAGCAGGTATTTCTCGACCAACATCTGCCCATTGCCGAACGACGACAAGGCCTCCCGCTGTGCGGAGGCGAGGGCGTCGGCGAGCCCGCTGACGTCCTCGACCACTTTCATGCCCTTGCCGCCACCGCCGGCAGTGGCCTTGAGCAATACCGGATAGCCGATGCGCTCGCACGCGTCGCGGAAGGTCTCCAGGTCCTGGGCGGCGCCGTGATAGCCCGGCACCAGCGGCACGCCGGCGGTTTCCATCAGCGCCTTGGCGGCGGATTTGCTACCCATCGCATCAATGGCCGAGGCGGGCGGGCCGAGAAAGATCAGGCCTGCGGCCTCAATCGCACGGGCAAATGCGGCGTTTTCCGACAAGAAGCCATAGCCCGGATGAATCGCCTGGGCGCCGCTGGCCTGGGCGGCGGCGATCAGTTTGTCGATCTGCAGGTAACTCTCGGTGGCCTTGCTGCCGCCCAGGTCGACCCGAATATCCGCCTCGCGACTATGCCGCGCATCGCGGTCGGTGGCGCTGTGCACGGCCACGGTGGTCAGACCCATGGCCTTGGCGGTACGCATGACGCGGCAGGCAATTTCACCGCGATTGGCCACTAGTACGGTGGTCAATGGACTCATGGACGCGGCTCCTGTGCTTGCCAGCTGGGCGGACGTTTTTGCAGGAAGGCACGCAAGCCTTCCTGGCCCTCGGCACTCACGCGAATCCGTGCGATGGCATTTTCGCAATAGCGCCGCAACGCCGGGGTGAGGGCGCCGTTGCCCACTTCACGCAGCAAATCCTTGCTGGCGCGCATTGCCGCCGGGCTGTTTTGCAACAGATTGGTGATCCACAGTTCGACATGCAGGTCGAGGTCGGCAACCGGATAACTTTCCGCCAGCAGGCCAATTTCCCGCGCGCGCTGGCCGCCAAAGCGTTCGGCCGTGAGGGCGTAGCGCCGCGCCGCACGTTCGCCGATGGCCTGGACCACGAATGGGCTGATCACCGCGGGGGCCAGACCGATGCGCACTTCCGACAGGCAGAACTGCGCATCATCGGCGCCAATCGCCATGTCGCAGCAACTGATCAAGCCCAGCGCGCCGCCGTAGGCCGCGCCTTGCACCACCGCCAGGGTCGGGATCTTCAGCTTGGCCAGGTTGTACATCAGCTCCGCCAGTTCGCGGGCGTCGTCCAGGTTGGTGTGGTAATCCAGTTCGGCTGACTGCTGCATCCAGGCCAGGTCGGCGCCTGCGCTGAAATGCCTGCCGCGCCCGCGCAACACCAGGAAGCGCAGGGTTGGATCGCCCTGTACCCGGTCGAGGGCGATGATCAGTTCGCGGATCATCTCGGCGTTGAACGCGTTGTTCTTGGCTTCACGACTGAGCCACAGCGTGGCGAAACCACGGCTGTCGGTGATCAGTTCGAGGGTATTGAAATCGCTCATGGGTACAGCTCCATTTACATGCGGAACACGCCGAAGCGGCTCGGCTCGATGGGGGCATTCAACGCAGCAGAGAGGGCCAGGGCCAGCACGTCGCGGGTTTGCAACGGGTCGATGACACCGTCGTCCCACAGGCGTGCGCTGGAATAGTAGGGGTGGCCCTGGGTTTCATACTGGTCGAGGATCGGCTGCTTGATCGCTCGTTCTTCCTCGGCACTGAAGGCGTTGCCGGCCCGTTCGGCCTGCTCGCGCTTGACCTGCACCAGCACCCCGGCGGCCTGTTCGGCGCCCATCACGCCAATGCGGGCGTTCGGCCACATCCACAAGAACCGTGGGTCATACGCGCGGCCGCACATGCCGTAGTTACCTGCACCAAAGCTGCCGCCGATGATTACCGTGAACTTCGGCACCTTGGCGCAGGCCACCGCCGTGACCAGCTTGGCGCCGTGCTTGGCGATGCCGCCGGCTTCGTATTTCTGGCCAACCATGAAACCGGTGATGTTCTGCAAAAACAGCAGAGGAATGCCGCGCTGGCAGGCCAGCTCGATAAAGTGCGCGCCTTTTTGCGCGGCTTCGGCGAACAGGATGCCGTTGTTCGCCAGGATCGCTATCGGGTAGCCGTGCAGGTGCGCAAAGCCGCACACCAGGGTGGTGCCGAACAGCGCCTTGAACTCATCGAACACCGAGCCATCCACCAGCCGTGCGATCACTTCGCGCACGTCGAACGGCTGCTTGGCATCGGCGGGGATCACGCCATACAGCTCCTCGCCGCTGTACAACGGCGCTACGGGCGTGCGTTGCAGCAATTCGCCCTGTTTGCGCCAGTTGAGGTTGGCCACGCTGCGCCGGGCCAGCGCAAGGGCGTGTTCGTCGTTGTCGGCGTAGTGGTCGGCCACCCCGGAAATCTTGCAGTGCACATCGGCGCCGCCGAGGTCTTCGGCACTCACCACTTCACCCGTGGCGGCCTTTACCAAGGGAGGGCCGGCGAGAAAGATAGTGGCTTGCTGGCGCACCATGATCGCTTCGTCTGCCATGGCCGGCACATACGCGCCGCCGGCGGTGCAAGAGCCCATCACCACGGCGATCTGCGGGATGCCCTGGGCGCTCATGTTGGCCTGGTTGAAGAAGATCCGCCCGAAGTGCTCGCGGTCAGGGAACACTTCATCCTGACGCGGCAGGTTGGCGCCGCCGGAGTCCACCAAGTAGATGCACGGCAGGCGGTTCTGCTCGGCGATGGTTTGGGCGCGCAGGTGTTTTTTCACCGTGAGCGGGTAGTAGGAGCCGCCTTTCACCGTGGCATCGTTGGCGACGATCATGCATTCGACGCCCTCTACGCGGCCGATCCCGGCAATCACGCCGGCGGCGGGTACGTCCTCGCCATACACCTGATGGGCGGCGAGTTGGCTGAGTTCGAGGAAGGGCGAGCCTGGGTCGAGCAGGCGGTTGATGCGCTCGCGCGGCAGCAGTTTGCCGCGTGAGGTGTGCCGCTCCTGGGCTTGTGCGCCGCCGCCTTGTCTGACGTGGGCGAGCAGGGTGTGCAGGGCATCGACATGCTGGCGCATCGCCGCGTTATTGGCGGCAAATTCCGCCGAGCGCGGGTTGAGCTGGGTATGCAAGGTGGCCATGGCGCGCTCCCTCAGCGGGTTTCGTTGAACAGTTCGCGGCCGATCAGCATCCGGCGGATCTCACTGGTGCCGGCGCCGATTTCGTACAGCTTGGCGTCGCGCAGCAGGCGGCCGGCGGGGAATTCGTTGATGTAGCCGTTGCCACCCAGGATCTGGATCGCGTCGAGGGCCATCTGCGTGGCGCGTTCGGCGCTGTAGAGGATCACGCCGGCGGCGTCCTTGCGCGTGGTCTCGCCGCGCTCGCAGGCCTGGGCCACGGCATAGAGGTAGGCACGGCTGGCATTGAGTTGGGTGTACATGTCGGCGACCTTGCCCTGGATCAGCTGGAATTCACCGATGCTCTGGCCGAACTGCTTGCGGTCGTGGATGTAGGGCACGATCAGGTCCATGCACGCTTGCATGATCCCGGTGGGGCCGCCGGACAGCACCACGCGTTCGTAGTCCAGGCCGCTCATCAGCACTTTCACGCCGCCGTTGAGTACGCCGAGGATGTTTTCCTCGGGCACCGCGACGTCATCGAAAAACAGCTCGCAGGTGTTGGAGCCGCGCATGCCCAGCTTGTCGAATTTGTTGCTGCGGCTGAAACCCTTCCAGTCGCGCTCGACGATAAATGCGGTGATGCCGTGGGGACCCTTTTCCAGGTCGGTCTTGGCGTAGATCACGTAGGTGTTGGCGTCGGGGCCGTTGGTGATCCAGGTCTTGCTGCCGTTGAGTACATAGTGGTCGCCGCGCTTGTCGGCGCGCAGTTTCATCGAGACCACGTCGGAGCCGGCGTTCGGTTCGCTCATGGCCAGGGCGCCAACGTGTTCGCCGCTGATCAGTTGGGGCAGGTACTTGAGTTTCTGCGCGTGATTGCCGTTGCGGTTGATCTGGTTCACACACAGGTTGGAATGGGCGCCGTAGGACAACGCCACCGACGCCGAGCCGCGGCTGATCTCTTCCATGGCCACCACGTGGGCCAGATAGCCCAGCCCAGCGCCGCCGTATTCTTCCGGGACGGTGATGCCAAGCAGGCCCATGTCGCCGAACTTGCGCCACAGGTCGGCGGGGAACAGGTTGTCACTGTCGATTTGTGCCGCGCGGGGGGCGATTTCCTTGGCGACGAAGGACTGCACCTGGTCGCGCAGCATGTCGATGGTTTCGCCGAGGGCGAAGTTCAGGGACGGGTAACTCATGGACAGGCACCTTAATGTGAGCGTTGTTTTTGTGTGGGTTCAACGCCGGGAGGAGGGCGCTCACCTTTACGTTAACGTAAGCTTGCGTTAAGGCGCTGTCAATCGTAGTTTACGTAAACGTCAACCTAACAAAAAAGACAATAGGGGTCGTTATGGAACAACCGAATCCGAGCTACAGCCGCGGTTCTCAGGACAAGACCTTGCTGGCCATGACGATTGGCCAGGCCTTTGATCAAACCGCTGCACAGTTTCCCGATGGCGAAGCCCTGGTAGTGCGCCATCAACAACGTCGCTACACCTGGCGCCAACTCGCTGAAACCGTTGACCTGCACGCCCGGGCCTTCCTCGCCCTGGGCATGCAAACCGGCGACCGCCTGGGGATCTGGGCGCCCAATTGCGCCGAGTGGTGCATCAGCCAGATCGCCAGCGCCAAGCTGGGCGTGATCCTGGTCAACATCAACCCGGCCTATCGCAGTAGCGAGTTGGAATACGTGCTCAAGCAATCCGGCTGTCAGTGGCTGGTGTGCGCCGGGGCGTTCAAGACCTCCGATTACCACGGGATGCTGCAGGCTTTGAAGCCGGACCTGCGTGGCATGATCAGTCTCGACCCCAGCCCGCCGTCGGGATTCCTGCCGTGGTCGCAGTTGGCGGCGCTCGGGGCAGGTATCCCGCCCGAACAGTTGCACTCCCGCCAGGCCAGCCTGCGCTTCGATCAGGCCGTGAATATCCAGTACACCTCCGGCACCACCGGCTTTCCCAAGGGTGCCACCCTCAGTCACCACAACATCCTCAATAATGGCTACATGGTCGGCGAAAGCCTGGGCCTGAGCGCGCAGGATCGCCTGGTGATCCCTGTGCCGCTGTATCACTGTTTCGGCATGGTCATGGGCAACCTGGGCTGCATCACCCATGGCACCACCATGATCTACCCGAATGATGGCTTCGACCCGCTGTTGACCCTGACTGCCGTCGCCGAAGAACGTGCCACCGGCTTGTATGGCGTGCCCACCATGTTCATCGCCATGCTCGATCATCCGCAGCTTGGCGACTTTGATCTGTCCACCCTGCGCACCGGCATCATGGCCGGCGCCACCTGCCCCATCGAAGTGATGCGCCGGGTGATCAGCGAGATGCACATGAGCGAGGTGCAGATAGCCTACGGCATGACTGAAACCAGCCCGGTGTCTTTGCAAACCGGTGCGGATGACGACCTGGAGCGCCGCGTGACCACGGTTGGCCGCACCCAGCCGCAACTGGAAAGCAAGATCATCGACGCCGACGGCAACACGGTTGCGCGCGGTGAGATCGGCGAACTCTGCACCCGTGGCTACAGCGTCATGCTCGGCTACTGGCATAATCCCGACGCCACCCGCGAAGCGATCGACGACGCTGGCTGGATGCACACCGGCGACCTGGCAAGCATGGACGCCCACGGCTACGTGTGCATCGCCGGGCGCAACAAGGACATGATCATTCGTGGCGGAGAGAACGTGTACCCGCGTGAGCTTGAGGAGTTTTTCTTCACCCATCCGGCGGTGGCAGACGTGCAGGTCATCGGCATTCCCGACGAGCGATACGGTGAAGAGATCGTCGCCTGGGTCAAGTTTCATCCCGGCTATGTGGCCAACGCGCTGGAGCTGCAAACCTGGTGCAAGGGCCGCATTGCGCACTTCAAGACGCCCAGGCATTTCAAATTCGTGGATGAGTTTCCGATGACGGTGACGGGCAAGATCCAGAAATTCCGGATGCGCGAGATTTCGATGCAAGAGTTGCGCATGCAGCCCCCGTCACAGTGAGGCTCAATGTGGGAGCTGGCTTGCCTGCGATAGCGGTCTGTCAGTTACAGGTGTGTTGCCTGATCCGCCGCTTTCGCGGGCAAGCCCGCTCCCACATTTTGAATAGCGCGGTGTCAGGCAAATCGCTGAATCGCAGAAAGCACAAAGGGGACCCAAAGGTCCCCTTTAATTTGTCGTTACGTGCTCTTTTTTTATTATTGAGGGGCGGTCTATTGTTGTTTTTGGTAACCGTTACCCTTTACCGCTGTTTTTGGCGACCCCCATCCGGGGTCAAGAGCAAACGTATTTTTTTGAGCGCTGATCTGCTTCTTCGTACGCGATCCAACCAGTGGGTAGCTACCTGAAGGTAGTTTTATTGTTCTCTACTGGTCGCGGGTTTCGGCGATGCCGTTCCCTGCGAAGCACATCTTCTCCAAAAAAATCTGTTAGCTGCGTCTCTGCCGTGTTGTTTTTGTTATGTCAGAGTCGTTTCGTCTTATTTTTATTAGGTTTGGCGCTTTTTATTCTTGTTATGCCATAGAGATAGCAGGAGCCGTGCCAACTTTTAAAAATCCTTTAAAATCAATTACTTGGTTTTTGTGTGGGCAACAGCCTACGGCTAATGCGACAAAATATGTTCCCGTGTTACTCGATGTGTAGTCGTGCGGTAACACATTGTCACGGCTATGCTACTCAACTGGCCCTACGCGCCTTGGCTACTCGCGACCCCGTCGGCCGACCCAGCACGTGGCTGATTTGCTCACCCGCGCGAATCAACGCCTGCAGGTCGATACCGGTGTCGATACCCAGGCCGTTGAGCAGGTACAGCACATCTTCGGTGGCGACGTTACCACTGGCGCCCTTGGCATAGGGGCAGCCACCGAGGCCCGCGATAGAGCTGTCGAACACATGGATCCCTTCCAGCAGGCTGGCGTAGATGTTCGCGATGGCCTGCCCATAGGTGTCATGGAAATGCCCGGCCAGCTTGTCCCGTGGCACCTGCGCGCCGACCACCTCGAACAATCGCCGCGTGGCCCCCGCCGTGCCGGTGCCGATGGTGTCGCCCAGGGACACCTCGTAGCAGCCCATGGCATACAACTCCCGTGCGACCGCGGCGACTTGCTCCGGCGCAATCTCGCCCTCGTAAGGGCAGCCCAGCACGCACGACACATAACCACGCACGCTGATGCCGTGCTGTTTGGCCGCGGCCATGATCGGCGCGAAACGTTCCAGGCTCTCGCTGATGGAACAGTTGATATTGCGCTGGGAAAACGCCTCGGATGCCGCCGCGAACACTGCGACTTCCTTCACCCCCGCGGCCAGCGCATCGTCAAAACCACGCAGGTTCGGCGCGAGCGCGCCGTAGGTTACGCCGGGCTTGCGCTGGATCTGTGCGAACACCTCGGCCGACCCGGCCATCTGCGGCACCCATTTGGGCGAGACAAAGCTGCCGACTTCGATATAGCTCAAGCCTGCGGCGCTTAATGCGTCCACCAGTTGGACCTTGTCGGCCACGCTGATCGGCTGGGCTTCATTCTGCAAACCGTCGCGCGGGCCGACTTCCACCAGGCGCACATGGGAGGGGAGGGACATGGCAGTTACCTTCTGATCAATGGCCAACCTGGCTCATGGTGTGGGCCAGGGCCTGGGTGCAACGCTCTTCGGCGGTGTCCAGTTCCAGTTTCATCTGTTCGATGTCCAGCAGTTGCTGCTCCAACTGCTCACGGCGCTCGGCGATCTTGCTGAGCATGCTGTTGAGCTGGATGTGGTTGCCGCTGGTGGGGTCGTAGAGTTCGATCAGTTCGCGGCATTCGGCCAGGGAAAAACCGATACGCTTGCCACGCAGGATCAGCTTGAGGCTGACCTTGTCCCGCGCCGAGTAGATGCGCTCCTGGCCCCGGCGTTCCGGGGCCAGCAGGCCTTGTTCTTCATAGAAGCGAATGGCGCGGGTGGTGATGTCGAGCTCGCGGGCGAGGTCGGAGATGCTGTAGGTGGTACTCATGGCAGTGCCCAGGAAGAAGTCTTGGGCGCTAAGCTAATGGCTGCTTGACGTTAACGTCAAGCAGGTCGCCGTCCGTAGCAAGAGCGCTTGCCACAAAAAAGCCACTCAAGCCTGCTTGCCATCCAATTTCTTTTCGTGCGCCGTCACTTGCTGGCACAACTCGATCATCTGCTCGCGCATCCAGCGGTTCGCCGGGTCCTGGTCGGTGCTTTCGTGCCAGTAAAGATGGGTTTCCACCGGCGGCACGTCGTTCACCGGCAGGTTGAACCAGTGCAATTCATGACGGCGAGCGAAGCGTTCGGGCACGGTCATGACCATGTCGGTCTGCTGCAACACCTGCGACGCCATCAAATAATGCTGGGAACGCAGGGCGATCTTGCGTTGCAAGCCCATCTTGCCCAGTGCCAGGTCCACATGGCCCAAACCGTTGCGGCGGCTGGAGATATGAATGTGGGTCAGCCCCAGGTAATCATCCAGGGTCAGCTTGTCCTTGCCCGCCAGCGGGTGGCCCTTGCGCATCGCGCACACGTAGCGGTCTTCCATCAGCTTGACGTGGCGCACCTGGGGGTCGGTGTTGAGTGGCGCGTCCACGGCGAAATCCAGGCGCCCGGCAGCCAGCTCCTTGGTGGTTTCGCGGCGTTTGGACAGGAAACTCTCGATCACCACCGTGGGTGCCAGGCGGCGCAGGCGCTGGAACAGCGGCGGCAAAATCACCGCTTCGGTGAGGTCGGTCATGCTGATGCGGTAGGTCTTGGCCGCTTGCTGCGGGTTGAAGATGCGGCTTTCCTGCACCGACACCCGCAACAACGACAGCGCATTGCGCACCGGGCCGATGATGTTCTGTGCCATCGGTGTGGGCACCATGCCCTGGGCGGTGCGCACGAACAGCGGGTCGTTGAAGGTCTCGCGCAGACGCGCCAGGGCGTTGGACACCGCTGGCTGGGTGATGCCCACGATCTGCCCGGCGCGGGTCAGGTTGGCTTCGGTGTAGATCGCGTCGAAGACGATAAAGAGGTTGAGGTCGACCTTGCTCAGATTCATTTCGTTGCGCTCTTATTGTTAGGTGGTCATACGTCGATCATATATCGGTGATGAATGTTAATACACGCCGAGAATAGGCTAGGTAAATTATCAACGCTGTTCTAGCATCGATTGCATGACCTAAACAACCTCTCAGAGAAGGGAGCTGCTCATGGATTTCGCCTATTCGCCCAAGGTTCAGGAACTGCGTGAACGCGTCACTGCGTTTATGGATGCATACGTTTACCCCGCCGAGCCGGTGTTCGAACGCCAGGTCAGCGAAGGCGACCGCTGGCAGCCCACCGCGATCATGGAAGAGCTGAAAGCCAAGGCCAAAGCCGAAGGCCTGTGGAACCTGTTCCTGCCGGAATCCGAGCTGGGTGCCGGCCTGACCAACCTCGAATACGCGCCATTGGCCGAAATCATGGGCCGCTCCCTGCTGGGCCCGGAGCCGTTCAACTGCTCCGCCCCCGACACCGGCAACATGGAAGTGCTGGTGCGCTACGCCAACGAAGAGCAGAAACAACGCTGGCTGCAACCCCTGCTGCGCGGTGAGATCCGTTCGGCCTTCGCCATGACCGAACCGGACGTAGCCTCATCCGACGCCACCAACATGGCCGCCCGCGCCGAGCGCCAGGGCGACCAATGGGTGATCAACGGTAAGAAATGGTGGACCTCCGGCGCCTGTGATCCGCGCTGCAAGATCCTGATCTTCATGGGCTTGAGCAACCCCGACGCACCGCGCCACCAGCAGCATTCGATGATCCTGGTGCCGGTGGACACCCCTGGCGTGAAGATCGTGCGCCCGCTGCCGGTATTCGGCTACGACGACGCGCCCCACGGCCACGCCGAAGTGCTGTTCGACAACGTGCGGGTTCCGTACGAAAACGTCCTGCTCGGCGAAGGTCGCGGCTTCGAAATCGCCCAAGGCCGCCTTGGCCCAGGCCGTATCCACCACTGCATGCGCTCCATTGGCATGGCCGAGCGCGCATTGGAATTGATGTGCAAACGCTCGGTCAGCCGCACCGCGTTCGGCAAGCCATTGGCGCGCCTGGGCGGCAATATCGACAAGATTGCCGACTCACGCATGGAGATCGACATGGCACGCCTGCTGACCTTGAAGGCGGCGTACATGATGGACACCGTGGGCAACAAAGTGGCGAAAAGCGAAATCGCCCAGATCAAGGTGGTGGCGCCGAACGTGGCGTTGAAGGTGATCGACCGCGCGATCCAGATCCATGGCGGTGCGGGGGTGTCCAACGACTTCCCGCTGGCCTACATGTACGCCATGCAACGCACCCTGCGCCTGGCCGATGGGCCGGATGAAGTGCACCGGGCGGCGATTGGCAAGTTCGAGATTGGCAAGTATGTGCCCCGGGAGTTGATGCGCAGCGGGCAGTAAGAAGGACCGAGTCGCCTGCATTCGCGAGCAAGCCCGCTCCCACACTTTGATTTGTGAACACATTCAAAATGTGGGAGCGGGCTTGCTCGCGAAGAGGCCAGTGTTAACAACACAAAACCAGGGTTCAGTACACCCAAACCTCCACCCGCCGATTCTTGATCCGGCCCTCATCCGCCGTATTCGCCGCCACCGGCATCTGCGCGCCAAACCCGCGAATATCCCTCAGCACCACGCCGCTCTTGACCAGCTCGCGCCGCACCGCCATGCCCCGCAACTTCGACAGCAGCGCCGCACGCTGCGGGTCATTCTTGGCATCGCCAAAGCCCACCAGGGTGACTTGGCGGTCGAGCTTGTCGTGGCCTTTGAGATACGCCACCACTCGCTGCAAATCCTGGCGTGCCTTGTTGTCCAGGCTGGCACTGCCTTCTTCGAAACGAAAGTTCACGGTCAGGCGCTGGGCTTCACGGGCGATACGTTGATAGTCCTCAGGCATCGACGGGCGCGGTTCCACGGCCATCGCCTGCACCCGCTGCGCGATAAACCCGTTGGCGGCGACAATCGCCTGGCCCTTGCTGCTCTGGCTAAAGTCGACCAGCGCCTTGGCCCACGGGTTGTGGCTGGACGGCGGCAGATAGAAAAACAGTCGGCGCGACAGTGGGTAGTCCTCGGTGGCGATCAGGCTGTTGAGCGGCAACATCGACTGCGAGTCACCATCGACAATCGCCACGGCCTTGGCCTGGCGCACATAGGGCAGGCCGATAAAGCCGATACCCTGGGGGTCCTGACTCACGGCATCGGACAGCTGTTCACTGGACTCGAAGCGTTTGGCCGACGCCGCCAGCGGTTTGCCGCGCAGGCGCAGCACCAGTTCCTTGAAGGTGTCGTAGGTGCCGGACTGGTCATCCCGCGCATATAAATGAATGGCGCCGCCGACACCGCCCAAGGCCTCCCAGGTGGTCACTTCACCGTTGAAGATCTGCGCCAGTTGCTCGGTGTTCAGGCTGGCCAACGGGTTCTGTGGGTTGAGGATGATGGCCAGGCCGTCGATGGCGATGACCTGCTCGGCGTCGGGGCTTTTCAGGTCGCCGAGGGGCTCGAGGTCGACCAGTTCGCTGTCCTTGATCGGGCGGGATGACGCGGCCAGGTCGGCGCTGGATTTTTTCAGCGCGGCAAACCCGGTGCTGGAGCCGTGGGCGGCGATCTCGATCAATACGGTTTTGCCTTGGCGATTCTTGCCCAGTACCCGCAGCTCATTGGCGCCGTCGCCGGGTTCGCTGTGCACCGCCTGCAAGCCCTGGTGCTCCATCAACCCCTTGACCAACGCCGGCCCCAGTGCCGCGCCAATGGTGTTGGAGCCCTGGATGCGCAAAGCGGGGCCTTGATCGGGGACGGGCAGGGCGGCGCACACCGCGTGGAGGGGAAACAGAGTCAGCAGGAACAGAGCGCGCAGCCGCATGCCGGCACCTTCTTGGGCCAAAGGGAGTGCCGCGAGAATAAGTCAGTAAGATTGCGTAAATATGACAGGTGTTCACAGGGCAAAAATGTGGGAGCGGGCTTGCCCGCGAAAGCGCAATGTCAGAACAATATGCACTGACGGACCCACCGCATTCGCGGGCAAGCCCGCTCCCACAGTTGATTGGTGTTGATGCTCAATAGGCGCTCGGCTGGAGATCGCCCAGGCACTGCCAATCCCCTGTGCGAGTTAGCGAGGCTGCGAAGGCGGTGGGACTGTCGGTGGAGATGTTGCCTCCACCATAGAATCTCCCACACCAGCCAGCTCCCACGGGTTGACTGGGTGCAACCTGAGATCAGCTCAATTCAAGCCAGATCGGTGCGTGATCAGACGGCTTTTCCAGCCCGCGCAATTCGTAATCCACCCCCGCATCCTTGACCCGTGACAGCAAACCATTGGACGCCATGATCACGTCAATCCGCAGCCCGCGCTTGGGCTCATCCTCGAACCCTCGGCTACGGTAGTCGAACCAGCTGAAACGATCGGCCACATCCGGGTTCAGGTGACGGAAGCTGTCCACCAGGCCCCAGTTCTTCAGGCGCGCCATCCACTCACGCTCTTCCGGCAGGAAGCTGCACTTGCCGGTTTTCAGCCAGCGCTTGGCGTTGTCCGGGCCGATGCCGATGTCGATGTCTTCCGGCGAGATGTTGATGTCGCCCATCACCACCAACGGCTGGTCATTGCTGAACTGGCTTTCCAGCAACTGTTGCAAGTCTTCATAGAAGCGCTGCTTGGCGGGGAACTTGGTCGGGTGGTCGCGGCTTTCACCTTGTGGGAAATAGCCGTTCATGATGGTGATCGGAGTGCCGTGCTCGTCAGCGAAAGTGCCCCAGATAAAACGGCGCTGGGCATCTTCTTCATCGCTGGCGAAACCTTTGTGCAGGCTCAATGCCGGCTTGCGCGAAAGCAGGGCCACGCCGTAGTGGCCTTTTTGGCCGTGGTAGTACACGTGATAGCCAAGAGCCTGCACTTCGGCCAGGGGGAACTGGTCGTCGTGGACCTTGGTTTCCTGCAGGCCGATCACATCCGGTTGATGCTTTTCAATCAGCGCCGCCAACTGATGTGGGCGGGCGCGCAGCCCATTGATATTGAAGGAGACGATTTTCATGGTCGGCAGTCCAGTCTGGGCAAAAGGGCGATGCTAGCCGACAAGTCGGACGGGGGCCAGCGTGGCGGTAGGATGGATGCACTGCTAATGTCTGGGAACGACTGGAGTCGCGTAGGTTCGTACCCATAAGAACGCCATCCTTTTCAATGGCGCCCAGGGAGATCAACTGTATGCCGGACACGTCCACTGCCACCGCCGAAATTCGCCTGCTCAACAGCGGCTATTCCCGCGAGGCCCGCTCCCTGTTGTACCAGGCCTATCGGCATGAGCCGACGTTCGCCTACATCTTCGAAGCTGAACGTCCCGGTTATGAACAGCGGGTACGCGCCACCGTGCGCGAACTGGTCAAGCAGCATTTTTTCCAGAAGCTTCCCGCCATCGGCCTGTTCGTCAACGACCGCCTGATCGGCATCGCGCTGATCGCCCCCCCGCAGCGCCGCCTGGGGATCACCGAGAGCTGGGCCTGGCAGATCCGCATGTGGCTGAGCACCGGGGTGCGTGGCACCCGGCGTTACCTCGACTACCACCACGCGGTGCTGGCCTGTCTGCCCGGCGAGGCGGTGCATATGCTGCCGCTGTTGGGCATTCACCCGCAATTCCAGGGCAAACACTACGGCGAGCAACTGCTGGAGGCGGTGCACAATTGGTGCGCCGAAGACCCGCACTCATCCGGTGTGGTGCTGGACACTGGGAATTCTCGCTATCTGGAGTTCTATAAACGCCAGGGCTATGAGGAGATTGGTGAAGTCGCCGTAGGACCTGTGCTGGAACATGTTTTTTTCCACCCCAATCCCCAGGCGTTACATGCTGCAACGGCTTAGCGCAGAATTTTTCAGATTCATCCGAGTTCTAAGAAACTCCCAAGCTCGTGTAGCATCCGCGCCTATGAAGTTTCCAGGAAGATTTACCAGCGGCTTGATTCTGCTGTTCACAAGCTGCGGCGCGTTGGCGCAAAGCGAATTGGACGTGCGCATCAAGCCCTCAAACGACGCGTTGAAAGCCAACATCGAAGGCTACATCGGCGGGGTGGGCGATCGTGATGAAGAGGCCTTGCTGCGGTTCAGCCGTGGCGCCGAGGAGCAGGCGCGTAAAGCGGCCCAGGCCCTGGGCTTCTATCAGCCACAGATCGAGAGCGACGTGAAGGGCGGCAAGAACCCGCGCCTGATCCTCACCATCGACCCCGGCGAACCGGTGCATTTGCGCGACGTGACCATTCGGGTCGACGGCCAGGCCGCGAACCTCAAGGCATTTCGCGTGCCCGCCAGCGACGACCTCAAACCCGGCGCCGTGCTCAACCACGGCCATTACGAAGACGCCAAGCGTCTGATCCAGAACCAGGCCTCGCGCTACGGCTTTTTCAGTGGGCGCTTTACCAGCCAGAAACTCGCGGTGGACCCTAAGGCGGGTGTCGCCGACATCGAACTGATCTATGACAGCGGTCCGCGTTATACCTTGGGCCAGGTCAACTTCAAGGGCGACACGCCGTTCGACGAAGAACTGCTGCAACGCATGGTGCCGTTCAAAAGCGGCGCTCCCTACGATTCCGAACTGATCGCCGAGCTCAACCAGAACCTGCAAGCCAGCGGCTTTTTCGAAGGCGTGCGCGTGGACGCCGCGCCCGCCGCCTCGGCCAACGATGTGATTCCGGTAGCCGTGCAACTGCAGACCCGCAAGCCACGCACCATGGGCCTTGGCCTGGGTTTTTCGACCGACGTCGGCCCACGTGGCAAGGCCAACTGGACACGTCACTGGGTCAACCCCCAGGGCCACAGTTACGGCTGGGAAGCCGAATTGTCGGCTCCTCGGCAGAACGTCGGGCTGTGGTACGACATCCCGCTGGACCCGCCCCTCACCGACAAACTGCGCTTCGCCGGTGGCTATCAGAACGAAGAACTGGCCAACACCGACACCCTGAGTAAATTGCTCACCCTCGGCCCCGAATGGCACAGCAAGCTGCCCAGCGGCTGGACCCGGGTGATCTCGCTCAAATACCAGCGCGAAGAATATCGCCTGGGCAATGATTCCGGCCTCAGCAACCTGGTGATGCCGGGCATCAGCTATTCCTACCTGCGCAGCGACAACCGCATCGACCCGCACCACGGCTACCGCCTGCAATTTGATTCCAAGGTGGCCAAAGAAGGCCTGGGCTCCGACACCAACCTGCTTTACGGCACGGCCATGGTCAAAGGCCTGACCACCTTGTGGGACAACCATCGCTTCCTTGCGCGCGCCCAGGTCGGCGGCAGTGCCACCAATGGCTACAAATCGGTGCCGCCGTCGCTGCGTTTCTTTGCCGGTGGCGACCAGAGCGTGCGCGGCTACGAGTACCAGACGTTGTCCCCCGAAAACGACCGCGGCGACCGCATTGGCGGCCGCTACATGGTGGCCCTGAGCGCCGAGTATCAATATTCCATCGCCGAGAAATGGCGGATCGCAACGTTTATCGACCAGGGCAACTCGTTTAATACCCTGGAAATGCCCAGCTTGAAGACCGGCGTGGGCGTCGGCATCCGTTGGGTTTCGCCGGTGGGGCCGATCCGCCTTGACCTGGCCCATGCCCTCGAAGATCCGGGCGGCGTTCGTTTGCACTTTTCCATGGGGCCTGAGTTGTGATGCGTGGTGTGAAAATAGCGGGGCTGGCCATAGTGGCGATCCTCGCCGTGCTGTTGCTGGCCCTGTGGGCGGTACTCGGCACCCAGGCGGGCAGCCGCTGGGCCTTGGGCCGTGTGCCGGGCTTGACCGTGGAGAATTTCCAGGGCCATTTGGGTGGTCGCTGGAGCGCCGAACACCTGTTGTGGCAACAGGACAGCAGCCGCGTCGAGGTCAAGGCGCCGACAGTGGATTGGTCGCCCGCGTGCCTGTTGCGCATGACCTTGTGTGTCAACCAACTGGACGTGGAGCAGGTCAGCCTGCAATTTCCACCCTCCACCGAGCAAAGCAGCGGGCCGATCCAATTGCCCGAGTTGAAACTGCCCGTGGCGATCCAGTTGGGCGACGTTCGTGTCGGCAGCCTGCTGTTCAACGGCAGCGAAGAACTCAAGGGCCTGCAACTGGCGGCGCACTGGACCGTCGCAGGTATGCAGATCGATTCAGTGCACCTGCAACGCGACGATTTGGTACTGGACCTGGCCGGCCTGCTGCAACCCACCGGCGATTGGCCATTGAGCGTTACCGGCAACCTGAGCCTGCCTTACGCGCCAGGCGGCGCGCCCTGGACTGTCGCGCTGAAAGTCGAAGGCGACCTGCTCAAGACCCTCAAGCTCGACGCCGACAGCAGCGGTTACCTGCCCGCCAAGCTCAACGGCGAGCTGCAACCCCTGGCGGACAACCTCCCGGCGCAGGTGCAGATCACCGCCGATGGCTTCAAGCCCAGCGCCGACTTGCCCGACACCCTGCAACTCAATCAACTCGAGCTCACGGCCAAGGGCGACCTGAAAAGCGGCTACCAACTGCTGGGCAAAGCCGTACTGCCCGCGGAAAAAGGCCCGGTGGACCTGCTGCTGCAAGGCAAGGTCGACGCCAAGGGCGCGCAGATCGCCGGCCTGGACCTGACGGCAGGCGATAAACAAAGCCTCAAGCTCACGGCCCAATTGGATTGGCAGCAAGGCTTCAGTGCCGACGCCAAGATCGATTGGCTGGACTTCCCGTGGCATCGCCTGTACCCGGTGATCGACGAACCGCAGGTGGCGTTGCGTACGTTTAACGGTGAGATTTCCTACAAGGACGGCAACTACCTCGGCAACCTCAAGGCCGACCTCGACGGTCCCGCCGGCAAGTTCAATGTGGTCACGCCGTTCAGTGGCGACCTCCAGCAAATCTTCCTGCCCGAACTCAAGCTCACCGCCGGCCAAGGCAAGGCCGAAGGCCACTTGAACGTGCAGTTCGCCGACGGCATCGCCTGGGACACCGCACTCGACCTGTCGGCGCTGAACCCGGCGTACTGGGTCGCGGAACTGCCCGGCACCCTCGCCGGACCGTTGCGCAGCAAGGGCGAGTTCAAGAACGAGCAGCTCAAGCTGAACGCCGACCTTGACCTCAAGGGGCGCCTGCGTGGGCAAACCGCCGTACTCGCGGCCAAGGCCGAAGGTGCCGCTGATCAATGGACCCTGGCCAACCTGGATATACGCCTGGGCGACAACCGCATCAACGGCAGCGGCAGCCTGCAACAACGCCTCGCCGGGCAGATCGACATCAAGCTGGCGCGCCTGGCCCAGCTGTGGCCGCAGTTGCGGGGGCAAATCAACGGGCGTCTCGACGTGGCCGGTAGCGTCAAGGCACCGCAAGGCAAACTCGGCCTCAAGGGTCAGCAACTGGCCTTTGCCGACAATCGCCTGCAAAGCCTGAGCCTCGACGCCACATTGGATAGCGTCCAGCGCGCGAAGATCGACCTCAAGGGCAGCGGCATCCAATCCGGTGACACCCAGGTCGGCACCCTGACCGCCAGCGCCGCAGGCGACATCAAGAAACAGAAGGTCCAACTCGACCTGGCCGGCCCGCTGGTCAAGCTGGCCCTGGCGTTGGACGGCAACCTCGACAAAGGCAACTGGCGCGGGCGCCTGGCCAGTGGCGATGTGCAAGCCGGCGGCCAGGACTGGAAGCTGCAAGCCCCGGCGAAAATCGAGCGCATGGCCGACGGCAAGTTGACCTTCGCCGCGCACTGCTGGGTGTCCGGCCCTGCCAGCCTGTGCGGTGAAGACCAGCGCCTGATGCCCGAGCCGAAGCTGCGTTATCACCTCAAGCAATTCCCCATCGACAGCCTGGCGGCGTTTCTGCCCAAGGACTTCGCCTGGCAAGGCAAGCTCAACGCCGACCTGCAACTGGACCTGCCCAACAGCGGCCCCAAGGGCGTGATCGCGGTGGATGCCGGCAGCGGCACCTTGCGCGTGAAGGACAAAGACCAGTGGTTGGACTTCCCCTACGACACCTTGAAGCTGGAAACCACCCTCAACCCCAAGCGCATCGACACCCAGCTGAACTTCCATGGCGGCAAACTCGGTGAACTGACGGTGCAGGCGCAGATCAACCCATTGCCGAAAAACAAGCCGATCACCGGCAACTTCAGCCTGGTCGGGCTGGATCTGGCGGTGGCGCGGCCGTTTGTGCCGATGGTGGAAACCCTCAGCGGCAAGCTCAACGGCAACGGACGTATCTCCGGTGGCCTGCTCGCGCCGCAGGTCAACGGCAACGTCAATCTGGTGGGGGGCGAAGTGTCCGGCCCGGAACTGCCGATCAGCCTTGAGGGCCTCAACGTGCAGGCGCTGATTGCTGGCGAGAGCGTGCAACTCAACGGTGGCTGGCGCAGTGGCAAGGCCGGGCAGGGCAGCCTCAAGGGCCGGATCGACTGGGGTCGCGCCCTGGCGGTGGACCTCAGCCTGCAAGGCTCGCAATTGCCGGTCACGGTGGAGCCTTACGCCGTGCTCGAAGTGGCGCCCGACCTGAAAATCAGCCTCAAGGATGACAAGCTGGCCATCGCCGGCAAGGTGCAGATCCCACGCGGTGACATCACCGTGCGGGAGTTGCCGCCGTCCACGGTCAAGGTCTCCGGCGACACCGTGATCATCGGCAGCCAGACCGAAGAGGGCAAACCGCCGATGGCCATGGCGATGGACATTGATGTGGCGGTGGGCGAAGACAAGCTCAACTTCTCCGGCTTTGGCCTCACCGCCAAGGTGCAGGGGCACGTGCACATCGGCGACAACCTCGACACCCGTGGCGAGCTGTGGCTCAACGATGGTCGCTACCGTGCCTATGGGCAGAAGCTCGATGTGCGTCGCGCGCGGTTGCTGTTCGCAGGCCCCTTGGATCAGCCGTACCTGGACATCGAAGCGATCCGCAAGACCGACGACATCATCGCCGGTATCCGTCTGAGCGGCAGCGCCGAGCAGCCCACCACGCAAATCTTCTCCGAGCCGGCCATGAGCCAGGAGCAGGCGTTGTCCTACCTGGTGCTGGGGCGTCCGCTGACCACCACCGGCGAAGACAACAATATGCTCGCCCAAGCCGCACTGGGGCTGGGCTTGATGGGCAGCGCCGGGGTTACGTCGGACCTGGCGAAGAACCTGGGTATCCAGGACTTTGAACTCGACACCCAAGGCAGCGGCACGACCACGGCGGTGGTGGCCAGCGGCAAGATCACCGAGAAACTCAGCCTGCGCTACGGGGTGGGGGTGTTTGAACCGGCGAGCACGATTGCGCTGCGGTATCTGTTGAGCAAGAAGGTGTACCTGGAAGTGGCGAGTGGCGTGGCCAGCTCCCTGGACATCTTCTACAAACGCGACTTTTGAGTCATACACAGTAAAAAATGTGGGAGCGGGCTTGCTCGCGAATGCGGTGGATCAGCCAATGAATCTGTTGACTGACATATCGCATTCGCGAGCAAGCCCGCTCCCACATTTAGTTATTGGTGTTCTGGAAATTGTGGGGTGCACTTCAAGTCCACCCGCTCATAATTGAGCGCCTTGTTGCGTTCCCCTAACGCATAGTTCGCCTGGCACTGCTGCTCGCCCCATTTGATCACCAATGTGCCGGTATCCTGCTCGACCAGGGCCAGCGCCTTGCCGTTGGGATCGGAAATCGCCATCTGCTTGCCCGCCGTGTCTTCCAGCGAAGCACCAAACGGGATCGGCTGTTGCTTGGCATCGAACAGCGCGAACTGCACGCGGCGCCCGGTCTTGCTGACATAGCGCGCCAACACCACGGCACCGCGTCGCGGCACCACTTGTTGAGTGGCGTTGTCGATCTCGATATCGGCGCCCAGGTCACGGGTGTCAAGGCTGATCCAGTTGACCCGATAGGGCTGCGCATTGGGCACTACCGCGTAGCCATTGCTGCCGGTCTTGGCCCCGGAAAAACTGCCGATCTTCACTCCGCTCACGCCTTCGACTTGCGCCAGCGCAAAGGTCTCGCCCACGGTTTGCCCCAGGTTGATCCCGCCGCCGTGGCCTACCACCGAGCCGGCCAGGTTGAGGCTCTGCGAGTTATAGCCACGGCCCTGGCTGTAACTGGCGCTGACATCCATCACCGAAGTGCGCGTGCTGAGGTTGGCCGAGCCAGTGCTGCCGCCGGTGCTGCTGTTGCCGCCTTGCAGCGAGTAATAAGTGTCGCTGTTTTCCGTGAGGTAGCCGTTGATACCGACTTGTGCGGTGTTGTTGTCTTTCTGTGTGCTGGCGGAGACAAAGGCCCTCGGGGCGCGGGGGGCCGAGCCGAGCGGAAACGACAGCGACAGGTTGACCAGGGTGTCATTGTTCGACGGCCCGGCGTTGCCCACATCCTTGGTGTAGGTGGCGGCAACGTTGTAGCTCACCTCACCCCAATAGTTGCTGTAGCCCGCCGACAGGCTTTGCGAGCCGCCACGGCTCCAATAGCGCTGGTCGCTGGCGTTCACGTAGAGGCTGCCATATTGCTGGTTGCGGCCCAGGCTCTGGTTGACGGTCAGGTCCGTGCGGGTTTTCGAGTTGCCGATGCGTGGCTGGCCGTCGCTGCTCAACTCTTCTACGTGCTCGGTCAGGGTGCGATAGCCCTCGGTGGAATAGCGGTAGGCCGCGAGGGTGAAGCTGGTGTCGGTGCCGGTAAAGGTCTTGGCATATAAGGCGCGCAGGCTGTTACCCGTGACGGCCTGGCCGAAGGTGCGGCTGGCGGAGTGGGTCATGTCCAGCGACACGGCGCCGATCGGCGTGTTGCGCCCCACACCCACGGACATCGCCTGGAAGTCCTGGCTGGCCTGCACGCCAAGGATGCCGGACAAGTTGCTGCTGATGCCATAGGCCAGGGTGCTGCTGACAAACTGAGGCGATTGTTGCCCGTCGGTGTTGCTGTTGTATTGGCCGGCCGACAGGCTGTATTTCAGTTGGCCTTCGCGCACCATGATCGGCAGGCTGGAAAACGCCTGCACGGTGACCCGGCGGCGGCCGTCGGCTTCGATCACGGTCACTTCAAGGTCGCCGTTGGAACCGCTGGGGTAGATGTCGCTGATCTCGAACGGGCCCGGCGGCACGTTGGCGGTGTAGAGGATGTAGTTGTTCTGGCGGATCTCGACGGTGGCGCTGGTTTGCGCGATTCCCCGGATGATCGGCGCATAGCCGCGCTCGCTGTCGGCGCGCATGCCGTCGTCGGAACCCAGCTTGACCCCGCGATAGCGCACGCTGTCGAACAAGTCGGCATCCGAGAAAATATCCCCGGCACTGAACTGGCCCTTCAACGCGGTCACGTCATGTTGCAGGTAGCTGCGGTTGCTCTTGAATGTACTGGGGCGGTCGGTGCTGCTGTTGAAGTTGGATTCGTTGCGCAACCGCCAGCCGCCCAGGTTGATCCCGTTGCGCAGGCCGAGGTTGTTGGACAGGGTATTTTGCGCCTCGGTGCTGTTGCGGTTGCTGCTCAACTGGTAGTTGATGAATGCCGCCGACACGCCGGCATCCCACAGCGCCGGGTCCACGTAACCACGGCGGCCACGCTCCATGGCGCTTTGCGGCACGCTGACCAACAGGCGCAGGCGCGGCACGTCGTAGCGCACACTGGCACCCTTGATCAGTGCAGGCAGGTCGATGCAGGCGTTCGGGTCGTTGCCGTCGAACTTGCCGCTGGCCTGTAGCTTGGCGATGTCCACACCCAATTGCTGGACCATCTCCAGGGTCAGGCACGCCTCGATCTTGCCGCTGCCAGTATTGTGCCGGAAGTCGATGTCGCGGCGGCCTACCAGGGTGTCGTTGCCATACAGGTCCACCCGGTAATTGCCGGGCAGGACGCTGCTGCTGGCCAGCAGGTGAACGTAAACAGCAGGAAGCTGTACACGCCGCCCAGCATGCCCACCAGCAGCACCAGCGCAAAAATCCGCAGCAGCCGGCGTGCGGCATGGGGTGTGGACAGGACGGGGCTGATCTGGTGGAGATAGTTCTTTAATCGCATCCCGGCACTCTAGGCGTGGCCGGGCGTAGGAAAAATCAGACGATCCTTAGTTTGCTACAGGTAGTTCACGATAAAGGTGACTTCGGTGTTGGCGCTGCCAGCCTGGACGTTGCCGGTGGGCAAGCGGTAATACGAGGCCGACAAGGGGATCTTGAAGTTGGCGCCCGAGGTGGTGAAACCGCTGAAGGTGTAGGTGGTATCAAACGCGATGGGTTGCCCGGCATCATCCATCAATTGCAGGCCGATGCCTTTGGCGGTGGAGCCGCCATTGAGCGCGACGACACCTTTTGCCGCGTCGATGACGGGGGTGGTGGCCTTGAGCGAATAGGTGACTTTATTGATACCGGTCTGGCACTGGTTCAAGCCGATGTTGAAGCGAATGGTGCGAGGGGTTGCGCCTGCGTCGCGAAATTCCCACAGCTGATAGTCGTCGCCCATGGCGACGGGCACGGAAGGGGTCTGGCAGGAGGCAGCGTTCAGCACCAGGGGGTTGGTCAGGTTGTACTTGCTGATGATCAGATCGTCAACTTGCAAGTTGCCCAGGTGGCCGGCAGCTACCTTGACCTGTGGAGACAACGGGCCTGACTTGACGATTTCCAGGCGTACCGAGCCTGGGGAGATGCCGTAACCACTCGGCTTAAGGGAAATAGGTGCATTCAGATAGTAATCCAGGCTGTCGACCCAGATGCGGAACGAAAGGCCTGTCTTGCCGATAGGGTAGGTCGAGCCGCTGGTGACCGAGCCTAACGCAGGGTTCATCACGATACCGTATTGGGAGGAACCTGTGCATTTCCAGCTGTTCTGACCCGATTGCACCGTGTCCTGGTAAACCACGGTGCCGTCGGGAGTGTCAGCGGGAACTGTCAGGCTGCCGCTGGACAGACTTGCGCCGAAATTAAGGGTTTCATTGGTGTTGACGGTGGCTGTGCAATTAGCCGCAGAGGCGGCTGATGCGCCCGCCAGGGTGATGACCGCGAGGCAAGCAAACTGTTTTAAGGAAGTCATGGGAAAGGGGGTGTCGACTGGCCAAAAGGCTACTCAGAGTACTCAGCGAAGGCGTCACACCCCATCAGGCAATCCTTAGAACCCCACCATTCATCCGCCAATTACCAAGCAAGCTAATAATTTCTTTTGACATTCGCTGCCTAGGCAGTAACATCTTGTCATACATTCACTGCCTAGGCAGTAATAAGGTGACTTTCGATGCCCCACTTCACCCCTGACAGCTTTCGCAACTGCCACCTCGGCCTGCTCCTTGGCCGGGCGGCGCTGCTCAAGGACCGCATTATCGACACCCATATGGAGCCGTACGGCGTCACCGCCGCGCAGTTCAAGGTGTTGATCATCATTGCCCAGTTCGACGTGGACACCCCGGCAGAGCTGTGCCGCCACCTGTCCCTGGACAGCGGTTCCATGACCCGCATGCTCGACCGCCTGGAACAGAAAGGCTTGCTCGCGCGCCAGCGTTCCGAGCAGGACCGGCGCCAAGTGCGCTTGGTGCTCACCGAAGACGGCCAGCGCCTGGCCGACATGCTGCCGCACATCGGCGCCCAGTCGATGAACGAGTTGGCCGGCGCCCTGGAGCCCGGCGAGCTGCAGACCCTGGAGCGCATCCTCAAGAAAATTCTGGTAGCTGCCGGTGACGCCATCGTCATCCAGCGGGTAGGTAATCAATGAACACACGTGCACTCAGCCTGGTGCTGGTGGCCATGAGCATGGCCGGTTGCGCCAACTACAGCGGCCTCGACACCCAAGGCAAACGCCTCGACGCCGGCACTTTGCAAACGGGTAAGACCTTGAGCGACGTGACCCTGTCGAGTGCCGCCTGGCCCAGCGCCGATTGGTGGAAAAGCCTCGGCGACCCGCAACTCGACGGCCTGATCCAGGAAGCCCTGCAAAACAGCCCGGACATGCAAGTCGCCAGCGCCCGTGCCCATCAGGCCGAAGCCGCCGCCTACGCCGCCGACGCGGCGCGTATGCCAACCCTGGATGCCAGCGCCGGTGTGACCCGCTCGCGCCTGGCCAAGGACCAGGACCCACGCGGGCAGGGCGATGCCTACTCGACCGTGCGCAATATTGGCGCCAGCTTCAACTACACCTTCGACCTCTGGGGCGGCAAGCGTGCGGCCTGGGAAGCCGCGTTGGGCGAGGCGCGTGCCGCCCAGGTCGACCAGCAGGCCGCGCGCCTGACCCTGGCCGCCAACGTGGCCAAGGCTTACAGCGACCTGGGCCAGGCCCATATCGTGCGCGACCTGGCCAATGACGACCTCAAGCGCACCCGGCAGATGCTCGACCTGGGCAAGCGCCGGCTGAACTCGGGCATCGACAGCCAATACCAGTACCAGCAGACCGAAAGCCTGGAAGCCAGCTCGCAGTCGCAATTGATCGACGCGGAAAAACAGCTGAAAAGCGCCAAGATCGCCCTGGCCGTGTTGCTCGGCAAAGGCCCGGACCGTGGCAATGAATTGGCCCGGCCCACTGTGCTGAAACCCAGCGCGGTCGCCGTGCCCTCGGTGCTGCCGGCCGAGCTGCTGGGGCGGCGCCCGGACCTGATCGCCGCACGCTGGCGGGTCGAATCGGCGGGCAGGAACATCGATGCCAGCAAGACGCGCTTCTACCCCAACCTCAACCTGAGCGCGAGCGCTGGCGCCGAGTCGTTGCTGGGGGATGCGATGTTCGGGTCGGCCAGCCGCTTCTTCAACATTGCACCGACGATCTCACTGCCGATCTTCGACGGCGGCCGCCTGCGCGCCGACCTAGACGCCCGCGACGCCGACTACGACCTGGCGGTGGCCCAGTACAACAAAACCCTGGTGCAAGCCCTGGGCGATATCGGCAACACCCTTTCGCAACTGCGCGACACCGGCCGGCAGATCCAGGCCCAGCAACATGCCGCGGACATTGCCCAGCAGTCCTACGACACCGGCGTGCAGCGCTATAGCTCCGGGATCGGTAACTACCTGGACGTGCTGAGCATCGAGCAGCAATTGCTGCAGGCCCAGCGCCAGCTGGCGACGCTGAACGCCGCGCAGATCGATCTTTCGATTCAACTGATGCAGGCCCTGGGCGGCGGCTACAGCGCCGACAACGTGGCAGCGACCACCCCAGCCACACGCACGGAATAATTTGAGGTACTTGTCATGGCCACTGCCGAAAACACCAACGCAACCGAACAACCGAAAGACAACAACCCACGCAAACGCAAAGTGATGCTGATCGGCCTGGCGCTGATCGTCATCCTCAGCGTCGTCGGCGTGTGGGCCTGGCACGAACTTTACGGGCGCTTCAGCGAAAGCACCGACGATGCCTATGTGAACGGCAACGTGGTGGAAATCACCCCGCTGGTCACGGGCACCGTGGTCAGCATCGGCGCCGACGATGGCGACCTGGTCCACGAAGGCCAGGTGCTGGTCAACTTCGACCCGAACGACGCCGCCGTCGGCCTGCAAAGTGCCCAGGCCAACCTGGCCCGCACCGTGCGCCAGGTGCGCGGCCTGTACAGCAACGTCGACGGCATGAAAGCCCAGGTCAACGCGCAGAAAGCCGACGTGCAAACCGCCCAGGACAACTTCAACCGGCGTAAAACCCTGGCCCAGGGTGGCGCTATTTCCCAGGAAGAACTGTCCCACGCCCGCGACAGCCTGACCGCCGCGAAGAACGCCCTGACCAACCTGGAGCAACAACTGAAAACCACCAACGCGCTGGTGGATGACACCGTGATCAGCTCCCACCCGGACGTGCAAGCCGCCGCCGCGCAACTGCGCCAGGCCTACCTGACCGATGCGCGCAGCACCCTGATCGCGCCGGTCACCGGCTACGTCGCCAAGCGCACCGTGCAACTGGGCCAGCGCGTGCAACCAGGCACCGCGTTGATGGCGGTGATCCCGCTGAACCAACTGTGGATCGACGCCAACTTCAAGGAGACCCAGCTGCGCGATATGCGCATCGGCCAGCCGGTGGACATCGAGTCGGACATCTATGGCAGTGACGTGAAATTCAGCGGCACCATCGATAGCCTCGGCGCGGGCACCGGCAGTGCATTTGCCTTGCTGCCGGCGCAGAACGCCACGGGTAACTGGATCAAGATCGTGCAGCGGGTACCGGTGCGCATCCACATCAACGCCACCGAGCTGGCCAAGCACCCGCTGCGGGTGGGCTTGTCGACCCAGGTCAGCGTTGACCTGCACGACCAGAGCGGCCCGGTGCTGGCGCAACAGGCGCCGCAAAAAGCCTCGTTCAGCACCAACGTGTATGACCGCCAGCTCGCCGAGGCCGATGCCATGATCACCCAGTTGATCCATGACAACAGCCTCGCCGCGCCCAAGGCTGTGCAACGCTGATGAGCAATAACGCCTCCTTCACGCCACCCAGCCTGTTGATGGCCACTATTGGCCTGTCGCTGGCGACCTTTATGCAGGTGCTCGACACCACCATCGCCAACGTGGCGTTGCCGACGATTTCCGGCAACCTTGGCGTGAGTTCGGAGCAGGGCACCTGGGTCATCACCTCCTTCGCGGTGAGCAACGCCATCGCCTTGCCGCTGACCGGCTGGCTCAGCCGCCGGTTTGGCGAGGTGAAGCTGTTCCTGTGGGCAACCATCCTGTTTGTGCTGGCGTCGTTCCTCTGTGGTATTTCCACGTCGATGCCCGAGCTGATCGCCTTCCGGGTCCTGCAAGGCCTGGTCGCGGGGCCGTTGTACCCGATGACCCAGACGCTGCTGATCGCGGTCTACCCGCCCGCGAGGCGCGGCATGGCCCTGGCGTTGCTGGCGATGGTCACGGTGGTGGCGCCGATTGCCGGGCCGATCCTCGGTGGCTGGATCACCGACAGCTACAGCTGGCCGTGGATCTTCTTTATCAACGTGCCGATCGGCATCTTTGCAGTGATGGTGGTGCGTTCGCAGCTGAAGAAACGCCCGGTGGTCACCAGCCACCAACCGATGGATTACGTTGGGTTGCTCAGCTTGATCGTCGGTGTGGGCGCCTTGCAGATCATCCTCGACAAGGGCAATGACCTGGACTGGTTCGAATCCAACTTCATCATCATCGGCGCGGCGATTTCGGTGATTGCCCTGGCGGTGTTCATCATTTGGGAGCTCACCGACAAACACCCGGTGGTCAACCTGAAGCTGTTTGCCTACCGCAACTTCCGCATCGGCACCATCGTGTTGATCCTGGGGTACGCAGGCTTCTTCGGCATCAATCTGATCCTGCCGCAATGGCTGCAAACCCAGATGGGCTACACCGCCACCTGGGCCGGGCTGGCGGTGGCGCCGATCGGTATTTTGCCGGTGCTGATGTCGCCGTTCGTGGGCAAGTACGCGCACAAGTTCGACCTGCGTCTGCTGGCGGGCCTGGCGTTCCTGGCAATTGGCTTGAGCTGCTTCATGCGGGCGGGCTTTACCAATGAGGTGGACTTCCAGCACATCGCCCTGGTGCAGCTGTTCATGGGCATCGGCGTGGCGCTGTTCTTTATGCCGACCTTGAGCATCCTCATGTCCGACCTGCCGCCGCACCAGATCGCCGACGGCGCCGGCCTGGCGACCTTCCTGCGGACCCTGGGCGGCAGCTTCGCGGCGTCGCTGACCACCTGGATCTGGATTCGCCGCGCAGACCAGCACCATGCCTACATGAGTGAAAACATGACCACCTACGACCCGGCCACACGCAATGCGCTGGATGCCTTGGGCGGGGCAGGGCAGAAAGCCTACACGCAGCTGGACCAGATCCTCACCAGCCAGGCATACATGATGTCCACCGTGGATTACTTCACGTTGCTGGGGTGGATGTTCATGGGGTTGATGCTGTTGGTGTGGCTGGCGAAGCCGCCGTTTACGGCGAAGGCGGGGCCGGCGGCGTCAGGCCACTGATCGAGGAAATGTGGAATGCAAGCCCCTGTGGGATCTGGCAAGCCAGCTCCCACATTTGCGTCTCTGCTCACATCGGCAACTGACCCTATAGGTTGGGAAGTGCCCTGCTTTTAAAGAGGACCTTTCCGACATTATTCGCCGATAACAAATCTTTACTCTCTGGACTTTCGCACCGTCCAGGGATGACAAGGTATGAATACGAGCGTACTGCCGAGCGCTTTCTTTGATCACAGCCGACACAGGCTCAGGGTCTACGGTGTCGATCCGTTGCTCGACGTGCTGGCTTTTCGCGGCGAAGAGCAGCTGAGCCTTCCCTTCAAGTACCACATCGAATTCACCTGCACCGAGCGCGATCTGGCGGTCGACCGAGTGCTGGGCAAACCCGCAACTTTCAGCCTTTTTTCCTTGCCGCCCAAGCCTGTCCTGGTTTGGCAGCCACCTCCAAAAAACAAGCCACTTCGCACCCTGACCGGCGTTGTCACCGGCTTCAAACGCCTGTCTGGTTCCAGTGATGAAGGCCGCTACGAAATCATCCTCGAACCACGTTTGGCGCTGCTGGCGCAGGGCAAGCAATTTCGCATTTACCAGCAGCAATCCGTGCCGCAGATCGTTGAGTACATCCTGCGTAGCCGTCACGGTTTTGAAGGGCAAGATTTTTACTTCCAACTGCTGCGCGACTACCCCAGGCGCGAGCAGGTCATGCAGTACGACGAAAGTGATCTGGCCTTTATTTCACGGCTGCTGGCCGACGTTGGCATCTGGTATCGCTTCGTCCGCGATGAGCGATTGAATCTTGATGTCGTGGAGTTTCACGATCACCAGCGTTACTACCAGTTCGACGTCGAGTTGCCCTATCGACCGCCCTCCGGGCTTAGCAGCGATCAGGACTGTGTGTGGAAACTGCAAACCCACCATCAGGTTGTAGAGCAACACGTCAACGTTCGCGCTTATCAATACCGGGATGCCAATGCGTGTCTCGACGGCGACATCGACCAGACCCGTGGTGCCACCACCACTTATGGCGAGGCATACCACTATGCCGAACCCTACAGCGTGCTCGGGAACAGGCTGGATACCGACGAGGACCTGCCCACCGAAAGCGGCTACAGCTACGCGCGCCTGCGGCATGAACGCTACCTCAATAACCAGACCCGGCTCAGCGGGCTTAGCACCAGTGCAACGCTGGCGCCAGGCCAGGTACTGACCATTACCGGCGGCGCGCCCAAGGCGTTCATGCCGAGGGTGGTGATCACCCAACTGACAACCCGTGCTGCCCGCGATCGCAGCCTTGAGGTCAGCTTCGGCGCCATCCCCTATTCGGAAACCGTGTGTTACCGACCGCCGTTGCAACCCAAGCCAAGTATCGCCGGCACCGTCCCGGCTCGTGTCTCCAACCCGGGGGTGAACGACCCTTACGCGCATATCGACCTGGAGGGGCGCTACAAGGTCAATTTCCTGTTTGATCGCGACACTTGGACGCGCGGCGAGGAAAGCCTCTGGCTGCGCCTGGCCCGGCCTTATGCGGGGGATACTCACGGCTTGCACCTGCCACTGATCGCGGGCACCGAAGTGGCCGTGGCGTTCGAGCAAGGTGACCCAGACCGCCCTTATATCGCCCACGCCCTGCACGACAGCGCACGCCCCGATCACGTCACCCTGCGCAACTACAAACGCAATGTGTTGCGCACGCCGGCCAATAACAAATTGCGCATGGATGACACCCGGGGTGAGGAGCACATCAAGCTCAGCACCGAATACAGCGGCAAGAGCCAGCTAAACCTCGGTCATATCGTAGATGCCGGAAAGAACAAGCGCGGCGAGGGGTTCGAACTGCGCACTGACGGCTGGGGCGCGATGCGGGCCGCAAAAGGCCTGCTGATCAGTGCGGATCAACAGAGCAAAGCCTCTGGCGCAGTCTTGGCGATGGCCCCGGCCACGCAGCTGATACAGGGGGCTGCGCAGCAAATGGCCGACTGGCAGACCATCGCCCAGGCCCACCGAAGCCCTCAACCGTCCATCAACGGTTTACAGCAGTTGCAGGCTGACGCAAAAGACCTGGCAGCCCCGGCCATCCTGCTCAGCGCTCCCCAAGGTATTGGCGCGGTTACGCCGTCCAGCCTGCTGCTCAAAAGCGGCGACGCGCTGTACCTGCAAAGCCACGACGCCATCCATCTAGCCGCCGCCCAGCAACTCTCGGCCCACGCCAACAGAGGCATTTCCCTGCTGGCTCAGCAACACGGCATGCGCCTGGTTTCGGGCAAGGGGCCGCTGGAAATCGAGTCCCACGGTGATTTGCTCAATTTGATCGCACAGCAGGACATCAGCGTGCAGTCGGTGCAGGGGCAAGTGCACCTGACCGCCAGGAACGGCATCACCCTGGGGTGTGGTGGCGGTTACCTGCGGATCCACCCGAGTGGCGCAATCGACATCCACAGCCCCGGCAAGTTGCTCCTCAAGGGGCTGCATGTGTGGGAGCAGCCTGCGGGCCAGAGCTTTGCGTTGCGTGAGTTGCCGCAGTCGGTGTGTGAGGACTGCCTCAAGAGAGCACGCGCAAAGGCCATCACCCTTTTGATGCGTGAAGGTTGATCAGGAGAGAGTGAAATGTCAGCACCTATCTCATGGCAGGACCAGGTCGAACACGTATGTGCCACCGCCGGTGTGCACTCTGTAGATCTGCTGTTTGATCAGGCCGCCTGGCACACCGACCTTATCGGGGCGCTGGAGCAAATAAGGCCAGCGATCCCCTGGTTTTCACTGTTCACGGGAACCCCCGAGGAACACATGCTGGACCAGGCCCCCCTATTGATGCGCCTGGACTTGACCCATTGGCGGCATAAAGCCTGGCTGGAGGAACTACTGACTCACGGCGCAGCCGACGCACGCGTGTTGGTGGTGATCTCGCCGCTGGCCTTTGAAACCCTGAGTCACGCGCTGCGAGCACTTTCGCAAATCCGCTGGGGCGGTAAAGCCGGACTGTTGCGTTACTACGACCCGCGCAGCTTTCCCTTATTGATGTCTTCGATTTTTACCGACCAACAACGCACTGAGTTTCGGCAACTGGCTTTTTTTTGGGGCTGGTTTGATCGCGATGAGCAAATGCAGTGGCTCAAGGGACATGCATTGGGTGGAAAGAGCGCCGTTCACGTTTCACCTTTTCTGGAATTGAGCGACGAACAGTTCGAGTTGATGGGGTGTATCAGCGATGCGCAGGAATTAATGAACAGCGGAGAGTTTTATCAAGCACTTGGAGGCCGGGAGCAGCGTTTTTCTTTGTTCTACTCATTAGCCTTGAAGGCCAGTCGGGAAAATTATTTTGGTGATTTTCATGAGTATGTAAGGAGCCGGTTATGAGGTTGAAGCGTTGCTTGCTTTGCTTGGGTTTTGTGGGGGGCGGCCTGGCGGCTTTAATGTTGTTGGGGTGTGCGTTTACCGAAAATAAGATGGTAGCCGGGAATATAGCCGCGATTAATCATGTTGAAGGTACTGCGATTAATTGGTTTTCGGTGAATGGGTATAGAGCGCACGGCGGAGGAGGGAGTTCGTGTTGCATTATTTTGCCGGTTAAGTGGCGGCCGGGGTTGAAGGTGGATGTTGAATGGGAAGTTGATCCGAATAGCAATGCTGCTACGCCTCCGTTAGGGACGGAGGAGTTCAAAGCCTTTATGGTCAAGCATAAATCCAACTATCGACGTTACAGCGCATCTGTTGATGTTCCGGAATGGCCTGAAAAAAAATCTTGCGACCTGAGGGTGCATTTCTTAACTTGCAATCGCGTTGCAGTTACTACTGCTTGCGCGATATATGGTCGACCAGGTTATCCGATCAAAGAACCTAGGCGCGCAAAGGAGCCAGTTGTATGTGCGAAGTGACGCGTTTCATGATTAATTTTTTTAGGGGGCAGAGTTTGTTTTTCTCGTTGCTGGGGTCGGTAGTGTGTTTTATTGGAAAGATAAGCGCGGTTTTGAAATGCCTGTGTGGGTTATTGGTGCTTACATTGTTGGGGTGTACGTTCGCTGAAAATAAGATGGTGGCCGGGAATATAGCGGCGATTAATCATGTTGAAGGTACTGCGATTAATTGGTTTTCGGTGAATGGCTATAGAGCGCACGGCGGAGGAGGGAGTTCGTGTTGCATCATTATGCCGGTTAAGTGGCGCCCGGGGTTGAAGGTGGATGTTGAGTGGGAAGTCGACTTGGATCCTTATGCTTATTCGAAGTGGCCGCCGTTGGGGAGTGATGGCTATAGGGTCGAGCAAATTAAGCATAAAGCTAATTATCGGCATTACAGGGCGACAGTTAATGTTCCAGAATGGCCGGAAAAAAATTGTGTAGCCTGAATGTTCATTTCTTGACTTGTAATCGAGTGGAGGTGACGACCTCGTGCTGGGTGTACGGTCACCCAAGTTATCCCATCCAAGAACCACTTGATATGCAGGAGCCAGCTGTATGCCCCAATTAGAAAATAACTCAAATAATAACGTTTTTGGTCCGGCTCATTAGTCTTGGCGGCCAGTCGAGGAAATTATATTGGTAATTTGAGTGAGTGTGTAAGGAGCAGGTTATGAGCCTGAAGAGATGCTTGCTTTGCTTTGGTTTTATGGGGGGCGGCCTGGCGACTTTAGTGTTGTTGGGATGTGCGGTTACCGAAAATAAAATGGTGGCCGGGAATATAGCAGCGATCAATCATGTTGAAGGTACTGCGATTAATTGGTTTTCGGTGAATGGCTATAGAGCTCACGGCGGAGGGGGGAGTTCGTGTTGCATCATTATGCCGGTTATATGGCGGCCGGGTTTGAAGGTGGATGTTGAGTGGGAGGTTGATCCTGATCGCTTTGCGAAAATAAAAAGAAAAACAATCGGGTTTGGGTTTGATGAGGAAGCCTGGGCCAGTCACAAGGCTAAATTTCGACAGTACCGAGTTACAGTCGATGTTCCTGAATGGCCAGAAAGAGAATCTTGCGACCTAAAGGTGCATTTCTTAACGTGCAATCGCGTTGCAGTTACTACGGCTTGTGCGATATATGGTCGACCAAATTATCCGATCAAAGAACCTAGGCGCGCAAAGGAGCCAGCTGTATGTCCGAAATAAAAAATCAACTTGCAGATAAAGTTTTTGGTGCGCCTGTTTTTCCTCTTGGCGGGCGCTTGCCTAGAGATGTTTCAGTGGTGGATGCTAACTATCGTAGGCAAACTGCTGAAGAGAACCTCTTTTGTCGACAGCCTGATTCTGCTGGGAGGAGTCAGCGCTTTGTATGTTGTCATAGCATGCACGTAAGCCTGTTTTTCGATGGGACCAATAACAACGACAATAATGACACCAAAAAGAACCATCCCAGTAATATCGCCAAGCTCTATCATGCGTCGATTCAGGATGATGAAGCTAAAGGGAGCGGCTATTACTCTTACTACATGCCCGGTGTTGGCACCCCATTTCCGGAAGTGGGCGAGTTGGATTACAGCGAGGACGGGTTGAAGTACGCCACCGGAGGCGAGGATCGCATCAACTGGGCTTTGGTATCTGTAGCCGACGCCATGTATTCGGCGTTGGCTGGTGTTCCTTTGTCGCAGGATGATCGTGCGAAAGCGGTCACCAAAATGAGCACGTGGTCTCTGCCCTTGATGAGTACCCTTGGCCCAAGCAATCGTCGCTCCGTAATGACCAGCCTGCTTGCCCCTTTGAAAGCCCGCGTGCCGGTAGCACAGCCCAAGGTTCTGGGAATCAAACTCTTCGTATACGGTTTCTCCCGAGGCGCCGCAGAGGCCCGTACTTTTGTCACTTGGCTAAGCCAGCTATTCGACACCCCAGAAGGTGCCGAACTCCCCGAGCAAAGCTTGATTGGCTTGCCCATCAGCGTCGAATTTCTCGGCCTGCTGGATACCGTCGCCTCGGTCGGCATCGCTCACGCCGCGCCGTTTTTTGCAGGGCACATGGATTGGGCTGATAACACTCAATTATTGCCCGACGCCCAGCGGTTCCCTGATCTGGTCAAGTGCTGTCGACACTTTGTTGCAGGCTTCGAACAGCGCTCGTGTTTCCCGCTGGATTCGATACGCAATGAAGATGGCAAGTACCCAGCCAACACCATCGAAGTGGTCTACCCCGGTGTTCATTCCGATGTGGGGGGCGGCTACCCAAAAAATGATCAGGGCAAGGCACGCGGTGGTACCAATGAACTAGTTTCACAGATCGCCTTGCACGACCTGTATGCCGAAGCCTTCGCTGCGGGCGCACCGTTGCAGGTTCCGGAGCAGGCATTGCCTGAAAGCTTGCAGCGCAACGAGTCTTGGCGGAGGTTGGGGCCGGACACAAAAGAGGAGTTCGATATCAGCCCCCTCGTTATCGAACGCTTCAACGCCTGGCGCCAAACCCTCCCAGGCATCCCTTCCGACCCACCCACCGCCACTCCCCCCTGGCCCTACCAACCCATCCAGCTCACCACTACCGTCGAAGATACCCTGGCCGACCAACTGGGCTGGATCACTGGCTGGCGCATCGGCCGTTTTGCCAATGACAGCTACAAACACCAACCCTTTTTCACTCAAGCCCACGAGACCACAGCCTACGATGAGGGCCAGCAACGCGAACACTATGAAGCGTTGATAAGGGGTCTAAAAAAAGACCGTCAACAAGCCCCCGAGGCCGCCAAAAATTATCCCGGCCCGCCCATCTACGAACCGAAGATCGACCAGACCCAACTGAGTCAGGCCGCTGTCGAGTTCAAGGCCGACTACACCGGCAGCAAACGCGAACAAACCAGCTTGAAGGGTTACGTGCTGGACGTGGTGCTGCGCGACGCGATCTACCTGCTCAACGAAGATGACGAAGCCAAGGACCACGCCGCACTCAAGGCGGCGGGCGAGCGACGTTGCAAACAGCTGTTCCGGGATGACCGAGGTACACCCAGTACGCAAACCAATATGGCCCTGCTGGTCGCGCTGTTCGACGACCAAATCCACGACTCCCGCGCCTGGTTTATGCACGACGCATTGAAAACCCGCGAGCTGTGGGCCGGTTATTTTTTCTACCGCATGACCTATTTCGGCAATGAAAACAGCCGCGAGCTTTCCCCGGTGGTAGTGGCGGGGCGGATGCTGGGTGTGGCGATGGTGGTTGGGGCCACGGTGTATGGCATCAAGCGAAAAAATGCCCTGGGTGGCCTTGCCGCCGGCATCGGCGGCGCGACCATCGGTTATCAGGTCATCGACAAGGCCACGGGTTTGGTGGTGCCGTTCCTGCCAGGGGCCGAGCAAATCCTCAAGCCAACCGCGCATATCGGCTTGGTGGCCGCCGAGTTGAAAACTCAAATCGCCCAGGAAGATCTGGCCGAGCGCCTGGAACGCACCACTGCCATGTTGCGCGCGGCGGGCAGCTTGTTTGAGATCGACGGGGAGGTGGCCTGATGTTGCCTTTAGTGTGTATCGGCGAACCTTTATGTTTCTCTAGTTATAAGACGTCGGAGAATTGTTTTTCAGGAATAAGTAAGTTGGTGGCTCGTGGTTATCTATGTCGGTTTGAAAGCTTTGAAGCAGTGTTGCATATGTTTAGGTGCGTTGGATGTGCATTGGCGAGTTTCATACTGTTGGGGTGTGCAGCTACTGAAAACGAAATGGTAGGCGGAAGTTTGAAGGCGATCAATCATGTTGAGGGCACTGCGATTAATTGGTTTTCGGTAAATGGCTATAGGGTACATGGTGGAGGGGGTAGTTCGTGTTGCATTGTTATGCCTATTAAATGGCGGCCGGGATTGAGGGCGGATATTGAGTGGGAGGTGGATGCGGACCCTTATGCTTATTCGAAGTGGCCCCCTTTAGGTAGCGATGGTTACAGGGCTGAGCAAGTTAAGCATAAAGCTAAATATCGGCATTATAGCGCAACGGTAGATATTCCAGAATGGTCGGGGACTGAGCGCTGTGGTTTGTCTGTGCATTTTCTCGCTTGTAATAAAGTCAAGGTTACAAGTTCATGTTGGATGTACGGGCACCCCAATAATCCAATTAAAGAGTCTAGAGATGTAAAGGAGCCTATTGTATGTCCAGAATAAATATGAAAGATATGGCTTTCGGACCTCCAGCTTTCCCTTTTTGCGGGCGTTTGCCTACAGATATTTCAGTGGTGGGCGCTAACTATCGTAGGCAAGCTGCTGAAGAAATCCTATTTTGTCGGCAACGTGATTCTGTAGGGGGGAGTCAGCGCTTTGTATGTTGTCACAGTATGCACGTAAGTCTATTTTTCGATGGCACCAATAATAATGACAACAATGACACGAGGAGGAATCATCCCAGTAATATCGCTAAGCTCTATCATGCGTCGATTCAAGACGATAAGGCAAAAAGGGGCGGCTATTTTTCTTACTACATGCCAGGGGTAGGAACCGCATTTCCCGAAGTTGGTGAGTTGGATTACAGCGAGGCTGGGTTGAAGTACGCCACTGGCGGAGAGGATCGCATCAATTGGGCCTTGGTACAGCTAGCCAACGCATTGTCTTTCGCACTCAATAAAACCGAAATTGATGATGCCGTAGCGAAAACGAAAATTGAGGCCATGAGTACCTGGAAAGCACCAATGATGAGTACCCTTGGCCCAAGCAATCGTCGCTCCGTAATGACCAGCCTGCTTGTCCCCTTGAAAGCGCGCGTGCCGGTAGCGCAGCCCAAAGTCCTTGGCATCAAACTCTTCGTATACGGTTTCTCCCGAGGCGCCGCAGAGGCCCGCACTTTTGTCTCTTGGCTAAGCCAGCTATTCGACACCCCAGAAGGCGCCGAGCGCCCCGAACAAAGCCTGATTGGTCTGCCAATCAGCGTCGAGTTTCTCGGCCTGCTGGATACCGTGGCCTCGGTCGGCATCGCTCACGCCGCGCCGTTTTTTGCAGGGCACATGGATTGGGCCGATAACACTCAGTTATTGCCCGACGCCCAACGTTTCCCTGATCTGGTCAAGTGCTGCCGCCATTTCGTCGCGGGATTCGAACAGCGCTCGTGTTTCCCGCTGGATTCGATACGCAATGAAGATGGCAAGTACCCAGCCAACACCATCGAAGTGGTCTACCCCGGTGTTCATTCCGATGTGGGGGGTGGCTACCCAAAAAATGATCAGGGCAAGGCACGCGGTGGCACCGATGAACTAGTTTCACAGATCGCCCTGCACGACCTATATGCCGAAGCCTTCGCTGCGGGCGCACCGTTGCAAGTGCCAGAAGCTGCTCTGTCTCAATTGCTATCCGACGAGAAATCCTGGCGCGTCATGTCTGAAGCGACCAGTACTGAGTTTGGAATAAGCCCCCTCGTTATCGAACGCTTCAACGCCTGGCGCCAAACCCTCCCAGGCATCCCTTCCGACCCACCCACCGCCACTCCCCCCTGGTCCTACCAACCTATCCAGCTCACCACTACCGTCGAAGACACCCTGGCCGACCAACTGGGCTGGATCACTGGCTGGCGCATCGGCCGTTTTGCCAATGACAGCTACAAACACCAACCCTTTTTCACTCAAGCCCACGAGACCACAGCCTACGATGAGGGCCAGCAACGCGAACACTATGAAGCGTTGATAAGCGGTCTAAAAAAAGACCGTCAACAAGCCCCCGAGGCCGCCAAAAATTATCCCGGCCCGCCCATCTACGAACCGAAGATCGACCAGACCCAACTGAGTCAGGCCGCTGCCGAGTTCAAGGCCGACTACACCGGCAGCAAACGCGAACAAACCAGCTTGAAGGGTTACGTGCTGGACGTGGTGCTGCGCGACGCGATCTACCTGCTCAACGAAGATGACGAAGCCAAGGACCACGCCGCACTCAAGGCGGCGGGCGAGCGACGTTGCAAACAGCTGTTCCGGGATGACCGAGGTACACCCAGTACGCAAACCAATATGGCCCTGCTGGTCGCGCTGTTCGACGACCAAATCCACGATTCCCGCGCCTGGTTTATGCACGACGCATTGAAAACCCGCGAGCTGTGGGCCGGTTATTTTTTCTACCGCATGACCTATTTCGGCAATGAAAACAGCCGTGAACTTTCCCCGGTGGTAGTGGCGGGGCGGATGCTGGGTGTGGCGATGGTGGTTGGGGCCACGGTGTATGGCATCAAGCGAAAAAATGCCCTGGGTGGCCTTGCCGCCGGCATCGGCGGCGCGACCATCGGTTATCAGGTCATCGACAAGGCCACGGGCTTGGTGGTGCCGTTTCTGCCAGGGGCCGAGCAAATCCTCAAGCCAACCGCGCATATCGGCTTGGTGGCCGCCGAGTTGAAAACTCAAATCGCCCAGGAGGATCTGGCTGAGCGCCTGGAACGCACCACTGCCATGTTGCGCGCGGCGGGCAGCTTGTTTGAGATCGACGGGGAGGTGGCCTGATGTTGCCTTTAGTGCGTGTCGGTGATCCTTTGCAGCCCTTTGGCGGCGAGGTTTTGCAAGGCCATTTCCTGGCCTTCGGCAAACCGGTGGCCTGCCTGGGCGACCCCGTCCGCTGTAAAAAGCACGGTTTGAACAAAATCAGTGAAGGCACTGCGGGTTCCACGATGGACGGCAAACCTGTGGCGCTGCACGGGCATCGGTGTGAGTGCGGCTGCCGTTTGGTGAGCACCCTTGCGACCTCATCGATGGGGGTGTCGCCATGACTCGGCCACCGCTGTATCCGCAGGTCATCGCGCCGCGAGCACCCCATTGGCGACGCTGGTGGCTGGCGTTGCTGGTGCTCTTGAGCGTGCAGGCGGCAACCCTGTTTGCGCTATGGCCCGAAGGCCAGCCTCAGGTAGAACTGTGGTTATGGAGTGCAGTGCTGCCATTGAGTTGGGCGTTGGTATTGGCGCTGCGTGTATTGATTTGGCAGATCGCTCAGTTCCAGACGGATGTGTACCGCCGCACCCGTGATGGCGACCTGCAGCGCTGGTGGCGGCGGCGTGGTTTGGGGTTGCCGGTGCAACAGGTGTTGTTGCTCGGGCCGGTGGGCGACGAGCAGGCGCAGTACCGCGGGCTGATGGCCGCCACGCCCGTCCCGAAACCGTCGCTGATACCGGGGGCGACGCAGCCTGCGCTACGGTGTCGATTGTCACTGAGCAATCTCACCGACCGCGGCCCTGCCTTGGCCCGCCACCTTGCCCGGTTGACCCTTGCACTTCCTGAGTTATCTGCGCGCTGGCCAAGGTTGTGCGGCGTTGCCTGGGCGGGTGATACGGGCAGCGAGCGCGCGTTCACTCAACAGTTGGTCAAGGCCGGCGTGAGGCTGCCCGATACCCGCGTGCCATTGGCCGATCTGGCCGACCTCGATGCGCTGATTGAAGGCTTTTACCCGCGCTGCCAGGAGGCGGGGGATTGGTTCTTGTGTGCCGGCGTAGTGTCTTTGGAACGCGCCGAAGACCCTGAGCTGCCAGGCGAAGCGGGCTTTCTGTGGGTGGTGGATCGGCAAGGCAGGCAGTTGTTGCATCGAGGTGAGTATCTATTGAGCGAAACGCATGAGTCGCCGGCTCAACTGTGCGCGCAGGTGCAATGTTATGCCGGCCTTGATGGGTCGCCACCCAGCTGTTTGGCATTGGATACAACCAGCCAGCTAACGTTTGCGCAGGGAGGCTGGTGCGCAGCCGAGCACCAACTGAGCATGCATTGGGGCCTGCTGGGGAACCTGGCGCCTTTCATCGGTATGTCGCTGGCGCTGTTGCAGGCGAAGGTGGCAGCTCAGCCCTGCGGCTGGTTGAGTCAGGACGCCGAGAAGCGACTGGCGATTGGAGTGGTGGTACCTCATGGCAATCATTAAGGGTGGACGTAAGGCCTCTTTGGTCGGCGTGGGGTTGGGTTATCTGGTGGTCGCGTGGTTGCTGGTCATGCTCGGCTGCTTGCTCTACGCGTTGTGCAGCGACTATTTCGCTTGGCCAGCGCTGGCGCTCAAGGATCTGGCACTACGAGGCCTGTTCATCGGGCTCGCGCTTTGCTGGTTTTGCCCGCTGATTGTATTGGCTTGGGACCGTGTTGCAGTTGGCTGGGCAACGGGGTTGGTGGCGACAGTGGCTGAGCCCTGGGGGGCTTTTCCGAGTCCTGTCGAGCCTGAAGAAAAACCGTGGCTGGAGGCGCTACGTAAGTCTCTTCGCACACAGCACGGGTACTTCTGGCGCAGCAAAGTCCGCTGGTTTTTAGTGTTTGGCGAACCGGATCAGATCAACGCTATCGCCCCTGGCTTGACGCCACAAAACTGGCTGGAAGGGCAGGGCACAGTGTTGTTATGGGGTGGCAGTGTCAATTGCGGGCTGGACAAGGCAGCCCTTGCACAGTGGCGCGAGTTGAGCCGCCAGCGTGCGTTTGACGCTGTGGTCTGGGCGCTGGGCAGGGAGCAAAGCCTCGATGATGCCGCGATGGGTGAGGGCGTTCGGCACTTGTGCGAACTGTCCCGTGAGTTGCGCTGGCAGATTCCCCTGCACATGTGGCAAGTCTGTGCCAGCCCATGGCCGCAGGCCCAGCGCAGAGTCGGGCCGGTTGGCAGTGTGTTGCCGACGAAGCTGACCATCGGCGCCCTGCAAGCGTGCTTGCAAGGCTTGATCGAGCCCCTGCGACAAGCAGGTCTGGCACAGATGCATGATCAGACTACCCATGATTTCCTGCTCCGGCTGTCTCGCGATTTGCAGGTCGAAGGCATTACCCGTTGGCGCCAGGCGCTCGCGCCGTTGCTGGGCCAGTCCGCCCGTGGAGTACCTCTGCGTGGCGTGTGGTTCAGCCTGCCGGTGCAGCATGAGCAGACGGGCCATTATTGGCCGGCGGACCCCGCCTGGAACGGCGTACTGGCGGACAAGCCCGTACGGCGTCGAGTGGGCTGGAGCGTCGCTCGCGTGGGTTACGCCGTGACGGTGATGCTGATGCTGGTCTGGGCAATGGGCTTGTGGCTGTCCTTCGCCAGTAACCGCGCGCAGGTCGCTCAAGTACACGCGTCGCTCGCTGCGCTGCAGCAATCGGCTCAAGGCGATCAGCAATTTCAGGCCCTCAACGAGCTGACTCGCGTCCTCGCCCGGCTGGACTACCGCGCCGAGCACGGCATGCCGTGGTATCAACGTTTTGGCTTGAACCAGAACCAAGCCTTGCTTGAAGCCCTTTGGCCGCACTACGTCGAAAGCAATAACCGATTGATGCGCGACCCGGCGGTCGAGAATTTGCAACGCCAACTCGACACGTTGATCAACCTTGCACCGGACAGCCCGGACCGCGCCCGCTACGCCCGTGTTGCCTACGATCAACTCAAGGCTTACCTGATGATGGCCCGCCCGGAAAAAACCGATTCTGTCTTCCTGGCCAAGACCTTGAGCGAGGCTGAGCCACTGCGCGCCGGTTTGTCACCCGGTATTTGGCAGAGCCTGTCGCCGACGCTTTGGCAGTTCTACAGCGTGCAGTTGGCTGTACATCCCGAGTGGCGAATCGCGGCTGACTGGCAGCGGGTCGCTCAGGTTCGGCAGGTCTTGCTAGGCCAGTTGGGTCGACGCAACGCCGAAGCCAGCCTGTACCAACAGGTGCTCGATGTCGCCGCCAATCATTCGCCGGACATGAGCCTGCACCAGATGGTCGCCGATACCGATGCATTGGCACTGTTTTCCACCGACGCCAGGGTCGCGGGGGTGTTCACCCGCCAAGCCTGGGAGGGCCATGTGCGCCAGGCCATTGACGATATTGCCAGCGCCCGACGCGAGGAAATCGACTGGGTGCTCAGCGACAAGCCCATCGATGTTGATCCCGATCTGACGCCAGAAAAACTGCGCGAGCGTCTTACCGAGCGCTACTTCCAGGACTATGCCCGCGCGTGGCTGGACTTCCTCAACAGTCTGCGTTGGCAACAATCCGAACGGATGGCCGATGTCATCGACCAATTGACGTTGATGAGCGATGTGCGCCAGTCGCCATTGATCGCACTGATGAGCACGGTGGCATACCAAGCGCATGCAAGTCACCGTGGCCGCACACTTGGAGACTCTCTGATCCAGTCGGCGCAACAGTTGATCGGCCGGGACGAGACGCCGGTGACCGACGGATTGACGCATGAGCCGAGCAGCCCCCTGGATGCCACTTTCGGTCCGCTGCTTTCACTGATGAGCAACGACGACGGTAATAAGCTCTCCTTGCATGCTTTTCTCACCCAAATCACCCGCGCTCGTCTGAAACTGCAGCAAGTCAGTCACGCCCCGGACCCGCAGGCCATGACCCAGACCCTGGCGCAAACGGTCTTCCAGGGAAAAAGTATCGATCTGACCGACACCCAGTCCTACGGCAGGCTGATTGCTGCCAGCCTGGGTGCGCAGTGGGCCGGGTTCGGCGAGGCGCTGTTCGTGCGTCCAATGGACCAGGCCTGGCGGCGGGTGCTGCAACCTTCAGCGGCGAGTCTTAACCGCCAGTGGCAACGCGCGATCGTGACGCCCTGGCACAGCGCGTTTGCCAGCCGCTACCCGTTTGCCGCCACAGGCAGTGACGCCTCGTTGCCGATGTTGGGACAAATGATTCGTGCTGACTCAGGGCGGATCGAGCAGTTCTTGCAGCATCAACTGAGCGGCGTGTTGCGCAAGGAGGGCAATCGCTGGGTGGTCGATCCGTTGCATAGCCAGGGCTTGCGTTTCAATCCGCAGTTTCTGTCAGCCATCAACCAGCTCAGCAACTTGGCGGACGTGCTCTACACCGACGGTAGCATGGGGCTGAGCTTCGAGCTCCAGGGCAAGGCGGTCAGAGACGTGGTGCAAACCACCTTTGTTCTCAATGGCGAAAAACACCACTACTTCAACCAAAAAGAACGTTGGCAGCGCTTCAACTGGCCAGGCCGTAGCGATTACCCCGGGGTGAGCCTGAGCTGGACCAGTGTGCATGCCGGCGAACGTCTGTTGGGTGATTACCAAGGCATCTGGGGGCTGATCCGTTTACTGGAAAAAGCCCGCGTCACGCCATTGGACGATGGCGACAGCCTCTATCGCATGGAGCTCAAGGCGCCTGACGGTATCTACCTGACTTGGCATCTGCGCACCGAACTGGATGCAGGGCCATTGGCACTGCTCAAGCTGCGCGGTTTCACGCTGCCTCCACAGATATTTCTGGCTGATGAGTCGTAGGCACAAAACGCGAGTGTGGAATGCAAGCCCCTGTGGGAGCTGGCTTGCCTGCGATAGCGGTGGTTCAGTCGATACATGAGTTGACTGCCCCCCCGCTATCGCGGGCAAGCCAGCTCCCACATTTGGATCGGTGTTCACATTGGATCAGTGGTGTTTGAGGTTCAGGCGCCAGGCAGCGCCAGTTGCGGATTGACGAAATCAAACGCCGCCAACTGAAACCCTTGCTCATCCACCTGCAACGCCCAGCCCTGTTTATCCCAGTCCCCCAGCACAATGCGCTTGGCCGCTTGCTCGCCAATCTGCAACTTGTGAATGGCGGGGCGGTGGGTGTGGCCGTGGACCAGGGTGCGTACGCCGAACTGTTGCATTACCCGTGGCACTTCCTCGGGGGTGACGTCGACAATTTCGTTGGCCTTCATGCGTGTCTGTGCGCGGCTTTCACTGCGCAGCTTGCGCGCCAGTTTGTGGCGGGTGCGCAGGGGCAGGTGGCGCAGGATAAACAGCACGACCGGGTTGCGCAGGATACGCCGCAGCTTCATATAGCCGACGTCGCGGGTGCAGAGGCTGTCGCCGTGCATCAACAGCACCGGCTCGCCATGGAGTTGCACGACACTCGGGTCCTTGAGCAAGGTGGCACCTGCAGCTTTGCAGAACGCCTTGCCGATCAGGAAGTCGCGGTTGCCATGCATGATGAAAATCGGGGTGCCGCTGTCGCTCAGCTCGCGCAGGGCTGCGCAAATCGAGCGCTGGAAAGGGGTCATCCCATCGTCGCCAATCCAGGCTTCAAAGAAGTCCCCCAGAATGTACAACGCCTGGGCGCCACGGGCGCGGCCGTGGAGTAAATCCAGAAACGCCCGGGTTATATCCGGGCGCTCCTCTTCCAGATGCAAATCTGAAATCAGCAATATCACCCAACGATCTCGGCTTTCTCGACGATCACGTCTTCTACCGGAACGTCCTGGTGACCGGCTTTGCCAGTGGTCTGTACGCCTTTGATCTTGTCAACGACGTCCTGGCCTTCGGTGACTTTACCGAATACCGCGTAACCCCAACCCTGCACGTTCTTGCCGCTGTGGTTCAGGAAGGCGTTGTCGGCCACGTTGATGAAGAACTGCGCGGAGGCTGAATGCGGCTCCATGGTGCGGGCCATGGCGACGGTGTACTTGTCGTTGGAAAGGCCGTTGTCCGCTTCGTTCTGGATGCTTGGGCGCTTGTCTTTCTTTTCTTTCATGCCTGGCTCGAAACCGCCGCCCTGGATCATGAAGTTGCCGATGACACGGTGGAAAACGGTGTTTTCGTAGTGGCCGGCGTTTACGTACTCGATGAAGTTGGCGACGGTGATCGGCGCTTTCTCGGCGTTCAGCTCGATGACGATGTCACCGTGGTTGGTGGTCAGTTTGACTTGAGTCATGGTCGTTTCTCTTTCAAGGAATTCGTAGGTACGGACGCCCGGGCGCCTTACCGGTTTGGCGAAACTTCGGCCAAGGCGCGCAGTTTAGCGTGCCCGGCAGGAATTTCGAGGTGGTTTTTTATCGCGTTCGTCATTAAAGCAGTAATTAAAGCAGCAGTTTTGGGTCGTGGCCTGTCAGTGTCTTGACCGCTTCGGCTATTATGAGCGCTTTGTTTTATCTGGCCTCAACCGGCCACGTACCTGTCTGTTCAAGGATCCTATGAGCAAGCCCACTGTCGACCCTACCTCGAATTCCAAGGCCGGACCTGCCGTCCCGGTCAATTTCCTGCGCCCGATCATCCAGGCGGACCTGGATTCGGGCAAGCACACGCAGATCGTCACCCGTTTCCCGCCTGAGCCAAACGGCTACCTGCACATCGGTCACGCCAAGTCGATCTGTGTGAACTTCGGCCTGGCCCAGGAATTCGGTGGCGTCACGCACCTGCGTTTCGACGACACCAACCCGGCCAAGGAAGACCAGGAATACATCGACGCCATTGAAAGCGACGTGAAGTGGCTGGGCTTCGAATGGTCCGGTGAAGTGCGCTATGCCTCGCAATACTTCGACCAGTTGCACGACTGGGCCGTCGAGCTGATCAAGGCCGGCAAGGCCTACGTCGACGACCTGAGCCCGGAACAGGCCAAGGAATACCGTGGCACCCTGACCGAGCCGGGCAAGAACAGCCCGTTCCGCGACCGTTCGGTGGAAGAGAACCTGGACTGGTTCGCACGCATGCGTGCCGGTGAGTTCCCGGACGGCGCCCGCGTGCTGCGTGCCAAGATCGACATGGCCTCGCCGAACATGAACCTGCGCGACCCGATCATGTACCGCATCCGCCACGCCCATCACCACCAGACCGGTGACAAGTGGTGCATCTACCCGAACTACGACTTCACCCACGGTCAGTCGGACGCCATCGAAGGCATCACCCATTCGATCTGCACCCTGGAGTTCGAAAGCCATCGCCCATTGTACGAGTGGTTCCTGGAGCACCTGCCGGTGCCTGCGCACCCGCGCCAGTACGAGTTCAGCCGCCTGAACCTGAACTACACCATCACCAGCAAGCGCAAGCTCAAGCAGTTGGTGGATGAAAAGCACGTACACGGCTGGGATGACCCGCGCATGTCCACGCTGTCGGGCTTCCGCCGCCGTGGCTACACGCCGGCTTCGATCCGCAATTTCTGCGACATGGTCGGCACCAACCGTTCCGACGGCGTGGTCGACTTCGGCATGCTCGAATTCAGCATCCGCCAGGACCTCGACGCGAACGCCCCACGCGCCATGTGCGTGCTGCGCCCGCTGAAAGTCGTGATCACCAACTACCCGGAAGACAAGGTCGACAACCTTGAGCTGCCGCGTCATCCGCAGAACGAAGCACTGGGCGTGCGCAAGCTGCCGTTCGCCCGTGAAATCTACATCGACCGCGATGACTTCATGGAAGAGCCGCCAAAAGGCTACAAGCGCCTGGAGCCGAATGGCGAAGTTCGCCTGCGTGGCAGCTACGTGATCCGTGCCGACGAAGCGATCAAGGACGCCGATGGCAACATCGTCGAACTGCGTTGCTCGTACGACCCGGAAACTCTGGGCAAGAACCCGGAAGGCCGCAAGGTCAAGGGCGTGATCCACTGGGTGCCGGCCGCCGCCAGCATCGAGTGCGAAGTGCGCCTGTACGATCGCCTGTTCCGTTCGCCGAACCCTGAAAAGGCGGAAGACAGCGCCAGTTTCCTCGACAACATCAACCCTGACTCCCTGCAAGTACTCACTGGTTGTCGTGCCGAACCCTCGTTGGGCGAAGCACAGCCGGAAGACCGTTTCCAGTTCGAGCGCGAAGGTTACTTCTGCGCGGATATCAAGGACTCGAAACCAGGCGCTCCGGTATTCAACCGTACCGTGACCTTGCGTGATTCGTGGGGCCAGTGATCAGGCAGGCCTGACCGGCTTTGCCTAGAGAGAAGGAATTGTCGTGCTAACGATCTACAACACACTCAGCAAGACCAAAGAAGTCTTCAAGCCGCTGGATGGCAACAAGGTGCGCATGTACGTGTGCGGCATGACCGTATACGACTACTGCCACATCGGCCACGGCCGCAGCATGGTGGCTTTCGACCTGGTCACCCGCTGGTTGCGTTTCAGCGGCTATGACTTGACGTACGTGCGCAACATCACCGACATCGACGACAAGATCATCAACCGTGCCAATGAAAACGGCGAGTCGTTCGACGCGCTGACCGAGCGCATGATTGCCGCGATGCACGAGGACGAGGCGCGCCTCAACATCCTCAAACCGGACATGGAGCCACGCGCCACGGACCACATCCCGGGCATGCACGCGATGATCCAGACCCTGATCGACAAGGGTTACGCCTACGCCCCGGGCAATGGCGACGTGTACTACCGCGTCGCCAAGTTCATGGGCTACGGCAAGCTGTCGCGCAAGAAAATCGAAGACCTGCGCATCGGCGCGCGTATCGAAGTGGATGAGGCCAAGCAAGACCCGCTCGACTTCGTGCTGTGGAAAGGCACCAAGCCGGGCGAGCCGAGCTGGGAATCGCCATGGGGCGCCGGGCGGCCGGGCTGGCACATCGAATGCTCGGTGATGTCCACCTGCTGCCTGGGCGAGACGTTCGACATTCATGGCGGCGGCAGCGACCTCGAGTTCCCGCACCACGAAAACGAAATCGCCCAGAGCGAAGCCGCCACCGGCAAGACCTACGCCAATGCCTGGATGCACTGCGGCATGATTCGCATCAATGGCGAGAAGATGTCCAAGTCCTTGAACAACTTCTTCACCATCCGCGACGTGCTGGCAAAGTATCACCCGGAAGTGGTGCGTTACCTGCTGGTGTCGAGCCACTACCGCAGTGCGATCAACTACTCGGAAGACAACCTCAAGGACGCCAAGGGCGCGCTGGAGCGGTTCTACCACGCGTTGAAAGGCTTGCCGGTGGTTGCTCCGGCCGGTGGCGAAGCGTTCGTTGAGCGCTTCACCCAGGTGATGAACGACGACTTCGGCACTCCAGAAGCCTGCGCCGTGCTGTTCGAGATGGTGCGCGAGATCAACCGCCTGCGCGAGAGCGATCTCGACGCCGCCGCTGGCCTTGCCGCACGCCTGAAAGAACTGGCCAGCGTGCTGGGCGTGTTGCAGATGCAAGCCGATGACTTCCTCCAGGCCGGCGCCGAAGGGCGTGTGGATGCGGCTGAAGTCGATGCGCTGATCCAGGCGCGCCTGAACGCACGGGCCAACAAGGACTGGGCGGAATCCGACCGTATCCGTGACCAACTCACCGCCATGGGCGTGGTGTTGGAAGACGGCAAGGGTGGGACGACGTGGCGCTTGGCTGATCAGGCTTGATTGCTAAAGGCTGAATAAAAAACGCCCCGACTGGTTCGGGGCGTTTTTTTTTGCACATCGTTTTAACGGCTCACTCGATCCACTGTGGGAGCTGGCTTGTGTGGGAGCAGGCTTGCTCGCGAAAGCGGAGTGTCCGTCAACAAATCTGGCGACTGATACACCGTATTCGCGAGCAAGCCCGCTCCCACACAAGCCCGTTCCCACATTTATACTGTGTTCACTTGAGCGATCAGCGGCGGCTGCTGACTTCGGCAGGCACATCATCACCCGCCATGCGCTTACGGAACAGCGCCGTGCGCGCCAGCAGCAATGTGGTCACCGGCACCGTGATCGACAACAAAATCGGAATCAACCAGCCGTGCAACACTGGCCCGGACTTGAGTGCCGAAAAGTACACAATCGACGCCAATGCCACACACCACGCGCCCAACGTCGAAGCCAGCGCCGGCGGGTGCATGCGTTGAAAAAAGTCCTTCATGCGCAACAAGCCGATTGCGCCGATCAAGGCGAACACGCTGCTCGACACCAGCAGCACGGCCACGATCACTTCCACCCATAACGGCATCATTCAATCACCTCGCCACGCAGCAGGAATTTCGCCAGGGCAAACGAGCCCACGAAGCCAAACAGTGCAATCAACAGCGCCGCTTCAAAGTAGGTGTCACTGGCGTAACGAATGCCCAGCACCAGCATCATCAGCATCGCCAGCATGTACAGGTAGTCCAGCGCCAGGACCCGGTCCTGGGCCGAGGGGCCCTTGAACAGGCGCACCAGGGTCAGCACCATGGCCAGGGAAAACAGGAACAGGCTGAACAGGATCGCATTGGAGAGCAGGGCGCTCATTCGAAGATCTCCATCAGGGGCCGCTCGTAGGTGGATTTGAAGTGCTCGATAAACGCCGCTTCATCCTCCAGGTCGAACACGTGCAACAGCAGGATGCTGCGGTCCAGCGCCAGTTCCGACCAGATGGTGCCGGGCACCACGGTGGTGATCATCGACAGCGCGGCGAGGCCGTTGGCGTCGCGCAGGTCCAGGGGGATCTTGATAAAGCGCGAACGCGGTGGGCGTGTGCCGCAGGTCAGCACGCCCCAGGCCACTTGCAGGTTGGACGCGATCACGTCGCGGCCGACCACGAAGAACAGGCGGATGATCACCCCGGGGCGGCGGATGCGGATCGGCAACGGCCGCAGCGGCGCCATCAGCAACGGCGCGAGAACGCCCAACAACGCGCCGAGCAGCAGGTTGCCGGGGCTCACCGACAGGTTCAGCACCAGCCATAACAACCACAGAGCCAACGACAGCCACGGGGCAGGGAACAGGCGTTTCATGGCTGCACCTCCAGCGCGGCGCTCTTCGCTTCGGGGCTCGGCACCGGACGCGTGGCCATCACCGCCATCACGTAGTGCTCGGGGTTGTTCAGGCTCACGGCCGTGGCCTGGGTGTAGCGCATCAGCGGTTCGGCCTTGAAGGTCAACAGGATACTCAACCCGAGCAGGAAGAAGATCGGCACGCACTCATAGCGGCGCAGCAGCGGCGAGGGGCGCTCTTCCGGGGTCCAGAAGCGCTGGATGCCCAGGCGCGCGAACGCGATCAACGAGGCCAGGCCAGAGAGCACCAGCAGCACCACCAGGCCCCAGGCTGCCGGACGGATCGGCGCGTCGACGCTCACGCCCAGGCCCAGTGGATTGATCAGCGCGCTGAGCAAACTCAGCTTGCCGATAAACCCGGACAACGGCGGCATGCCGATGATCAGCAACGCGCAGGCGATAAAGCTCAAGCCGAGGAACGCCATGGTCCAGGGGATCACCTGGCCGACCACGGCTTGCTGTTCATCATCCAGGTTCACCCCCGGACGCGGATGCAGGGATTCCATGGCCTTGGGCAGCGCATCGATTTCCTCATCCAGCGGCAAGTCGTTGGCCGAACGCGAACGCTCGATCAACTCCGCCAGCAGGAACAGCGCGCTCAACGCCAGGGTCGAGCTGACCAGATAAAACAGCGCGCCTGCCGTCAGGCTCGGCTGGGCGAAACCCACGGCCGACAGCAAGATCCCCGCCGACACCAGGATGCTCAAGCTGGCCATGCGCTCCAGCCGTTGTGCCGCGACCATCGCCAGCGCCGCGCCGATAATGGTTGCCATGCCGCCGTACACCAACCAGTCACCGCCAAACAGCGCCGACGCACCGGCCTGGCCGGAGAACAGCAGCGTCCACAAGCGCAGCACGGTGTATACGCCGACCTTGGTCATGATCGCAAACATCGCCGCCACCGGCGCACTCGCCGAGGAATAGGCAGGAGCCAGCCAGAAGTTCAGCGGCCACATGCCGGCCTTGGCCAGGAACGCGGTGGCGAGGATCGCCGCCCCCGCATGCAGCAGGCCACGATCCGCCTCCGGCACCAGCGGAATTTTCAGCGCCAGGTCGGCAAAGTTCAGCGTACCCGTGACACCGTAGATCATCGCCGCGCCAATCAGGAACAGCGACGAGGCCAGCAGGTTGATTGCGATGTAATGCAGCCCTGCCGACACCCGCGCGCGGCCCGAGCCGTGCAGCATCAGGCCGTAGGACGCCGCCAGCAGCACCTCGAAGAACACGAACAGGTTGAACAGGTCGGCGGTGAGGAAGGCGCCGTACAGGCCCATCATCTGCACCTGGAACAAGGCGTGGAAACTGGTGCCGGCACGGTCCCAGCGGGCCATGGCGAACAGCAGCGCGCTCACGCCGATGATGCCGGTGAGTACCAGCATCAGCGCCGACAGTTGGTCCACCACCAGCACGATGCCGAATGGCACCTGCCAGTTGCCCGGCAGGTACACGCCAATCGAACCGGGGCCGCCTTTTTGCGTCCAGTACAGCAACAGCACCGCAATCCCAAGGCCCAGCACGCTGGAGAACAGGTTGATCTTGGCTTTCAGCGGCCGGCGTTTTTCGCCGAGCATCAACATCAGTGCAGCGGTGAGCAGCGGCAGCAGGATCGGCGCGATGATCAGTTGGTTGACCCAATTCATTCCTTGGGCTCCCGGCCGTCGACGTGGTCCGTGCCGGTCAGGCCCCGGGAGGCGAGCAGCACCACCAGGAACAACGCGGTCATGGCGAAGCTGATTACGATGGCCGTCAGCACAAGGGCCTGGGGCAGCGGATCGGTGTAGTTGAGCAGGTCTTGCGGCACGCCGTCCTTGATGATCGGCTCCTTGCCGATAAACAGGCTGCCCATGCTGAAGATGAACAGGTTGACCCCATACGACAGCAGGCACAGGCCCATCACCACCTGGAATGTCCGTGGCCGCAGGATCAGCCACACACCGGAGGCCGCGAGGACCCCGATGGCAATTGCGATGACTTCTTCCATCAGGCGGCTCCTTCCGTTGCGGCAACCACTTTGGCCTGGTTGCTTGGTTTGTGTGCGCGCACCGATTGGTGACCGAGGGCGGTGAGCATCAGCAGCGTCGAGCCGACCACCATGGCGTACACGCCGACGTCAAAGAACAGCGCGCTGGCCACATGAATGTCGCCCAGCAGCGGCAGGCTGAAATGCCAGGTGTGGGTGGTCAGGAACGGGTAGCCGACAAACAGCGCACCCAGCCCGGTCAGCGTCGCCGACAGCAGGCCGAAGCCCATCCAGCGCATCGGCCGCAGGCTCATCTGCGCCTCGACCCACTGCGTACCGGCGACCATGTATTGCAGGATAAACGCCACCGACATCACCAGCCCGGCGACAAACCCGCCGCCCGGTTGGTTGTGGCCGCGCATGAACAAGTAGAACGACACCACCAGCGCAATCGGCAGCAGCAGGCGCACCAGCACTGCGGGCACCATCATGAAGCCCAGCGCGGTGTCGCTGGCCTGGCGTGGGTTGACCAGGTCAGTGGCCACGTCCGGTGCCAACTGGCGCTGTTGCGCGGGCAGTTGCATGCTCTCCTTGGACGGGCGGAAACGTCGCAGCAGCGCGTACACCGTCAGCGCCACGGCGCCGAGCACGGTGATTTCGCCGAGGGTGTCGAAGCCGCGGAAGTCCACCAGCATCACGTTGACCACATTGCTGCCGCCGCCTTCGGGCAGGGCGCGGCTGAGGTAGAACGAGGAAATATCGTTGGGCGTCTGGCGCGTCAGCATCGCGTAGGACAGCAACGCCATGCCGCCGCCTACCACGGTGGACAGCAGGAAGTCGCGCACCCGGCGAATCCGCGCCTTGCGCAGGCTGCCCGGCAGGGGCGAAACCTCTTCGATCCGTCGTGGCAACCAACGCAAGCCCAGCAGGATCAGCACGGTGGTCACCACTTCCACCACCAGTTGGGTCAAGGCCAGGTCCGGCGCGGAGAACCACACGAACGTGATGCAGGTCATCAGGCCGCACACGCTGACCATGGTCAGGGCTGCCAGCCGGTGATACTTGGCTTGCCACGCGGCGCCGACGGCGCAGGCAATCGCCAGCAGCCACAAGGTAACGAACACGATGGAACCGGGGATCTTCGGCCGGTCGCCCCAGCTGAGGCTGCTGTGCAGCATCGGGATGAGGCCTGCGACCACCGCCGCCAACACCAGCAGGAACAGCTGGGTTTGCAGGCGTTTGGTGCTGATGCGTTTTTCGATCTTGCGTGCACCGCGCATCATCACAACCAGGCAGCGCTCGAAGCCGCGCTTGCCGTTGAAGTAGCTGATGATCGGCGGGTAATCGAAGCGCCCGCGCTTGAGTTGCTTGCGCAGCAACAGGTAGAGCACCACGCCGCAGGACATCGCCACCAGGCTCATGATCATCGGCGCGTTCCAGCCGTGCCAGATCGCCAGGCTGTACTGCGGCAGCACGCCGCCCACCACGGGCAGTGCGGCGGCAGCGAGGATCGAGCCGACCATCTGCGCCGGGAAGATCCCTACCAGCAGGCAGGTGAACACCAGCAGTTCCACCGGCGCGCGCATCCAGCGCGGCGGTTCGTGTGGCGTATGGGGCAGGTTGGTGGCTGTCGGGCCGAAGAACACATCGACCGTGAAGCGCAGGGCGTAGGCCACGCTGAACGTACCGGCGATGGTGGCGATCACCGGCAGGGTGATTTCCACCCACTTGGTCGCCGAGATGAACACGGTTTCGGCGAAGAACATTTCTTTGGACAGAAAACCGTTAAGCAGCGGCACGCCCGCCATGGACGCACTGGCGACCATCGCCAGGGTCGCGGTAAACGGGATCAAACGCACCAGACCACTGAGTTTGCGAATGTCACGGGTGCCGCTTTCGTGGTCGATGATGCCCGCCGCCATGAACAGCGAAGCCTTGAAGGTGGCGTGGTTGAGAATGTGGAACACCGCAGCGACGGCGGCCAGCGGGCTGTTGAGGCCCAGCAGCAGGGTGATCAGCCCGAGGTGGCTGATGGTGGAATAGGCCAGCAGGCCCTTGAGATCGTTTTGAAACATCGCGCAGTACGCGCCGAGTAGCAGGGTGATCGCGCCGGCGCCGCCGACGATGTAGAACCATTCTTCGCTGCCGGACAGCGACGGCCACAGGCGGGCCAGCAAGAACACGCCGGCTTTCACCATCGTCGCCGAATGCAGGTAGGCCGACACCGGCGTGGGGGCCGCCATCGCGTGGGGTAGCCAGAAGTGGAAGGGGAACTGCGCGCTTTTGCTCAGCGCGCCGATCAGCACCAGGGCGAGCATGATCGGGTAGAGCGCGTGGGCGCGGATCTGCTCGCCCGCCGCCAGCACCTGGTCGAGGTCGTAGCTGCCGACGATATGCCCCAGCAGCATCACGCCTGCCAGCAGGCACAAACCGCCGGCGCCGGTGACCATCAACGCCATATAGGCACCGCGTCGCGCGTCGGCGCGGTGGTGCCAGTAGCCGATCAGCAGGAACGAGAACAGGCTGGTCAGTTCCCAGAAAAACACGATCTGGATCAGATTGCCGGAGATCACCAGCCCGAGCATCGCGCCCATGAAAGCCAGGAAAAACGCAAAGAAGCGTGGCACCGGATCGTCCGGCGACATGTAATAGCGCGCATACAGCGACACCAGCGTGCCGATGCCCAGTACCAGCATCGAGAACAGCCAGGCAAACCCGTCCATGCGCAACACGAAGTTCAAGCCCAGGCTGGGCAACCACATGAATTCTTCGCGGATCACGCCACCGTGGGCGATCTGGGGGTAGAGCAGGGCGACTTGAACGGTGCCGACCAGGGCCACCAGGCCGGCCAGCAGGGATTCGGTGTTACGTGCGTTATGCGGCAGCAAGGCTGCCAGACAGCTGCCAAGAAACGGCAGCAGCAGTAGAACTATCAGGGACATAGGCTTCTAATCTGCGGGAGTTTGGGATGCATCATACGTGCCGCTTTCTCGATCACCAAACGGCAACATGTGGCAGGATCCTACAAGGTAGGCCGAAAACTCCCAATACGCACTTATACGCAGCAACCAATGTTGGAATGCAATCCCCGTAGTGAGCGGGCTTGTCCCGCGCTGGGTGGCGAAGCCGCCCTAAACCCAGACAGCTTGGTTTGCTTGAAAGAATGCAGTGACTGGATTGGGGCCGCTTCGCAGCCCAGCGCGGGACAAGCCCGCTCACTACAAAGGCGTGTTGACGGGTCTTAGCCCAGACGCTCCTGCTCCAAGTCACTCTCTAACTCGGCTGCCTTCTGCCCTTTGGTCTTCATCTCACTCACAATCACCGCCGCTACAATCAACGCCGCTCCTACCATCGCAATCGGTGGAAAACGCTCCCCGGCAATCCGTCCGACCACACCGGCCCACACCGGCTCCCCGGCATAAATCAGCGTGGCCCGCGTTGGCGAAACACTCTGCTGCGCCCAGTTCATCGCCACCTGGATCACCGCGCTGGTCAAGCCCAGGCCCACCGCGCTGAACAGCAGCAACCACGAGAACCCCGGCAAGGCCTCGCCCATCGGTACCACCATCATGAACGACAGCACCGAGGCCGTTGCCAGTTGCACCACCGTAACCCGGCGCACATCCACCTGCCCGGCATAGGCGCCGATCAAAATGATTTCGGCGGCTATGGCTATTGCACCAATCAATGTGGCGATTTCGCCAGGGCTGAAGTTCAACGATGCGCCCGCAGGCCCCGTCAACAGCATCAAGCCGGTGAACGCCAGCATGATGCCAATGCTTGGCATCAACCCTGGGCGCCGGCCCAGCACCAGCCATTGCAGCAAGGGCACAAAGGGCACATACAGCGCGGTGATAAACGCCGACTGGCTGCTGAGGATCGTCTGCAAGCCAATGGTCTGCAAACCGTAGCCAAACATGATCGCCACGCCGATAAACACCCCGGCCTTGAACTCGAACAAGGTCAGGTCACGCAAGGTCCGCAAGGAAAAGAAGCCCACCACAATCGCCGCGGCGGCAAAGCGCAGCCCCACGAAAAACATCGGGCCGCTGACGGTCATGGCGTGTTGCACCAGCAAGAAGGTGCCGCCCCAGATCATGGTGATGAACACCAGGATGCATTCGGCTTTGCTGAAACGGTTGAAACGCGAGGGGGATTTGGCGGTGGTCATGGCGGCTCGGTCTTGCAAGGGGAAGGCACGGACCGCACAATGCGCCGCACGCTGGGCAGTATACTGCGCACACCCACCCATTGAGCAATATAGTGCACAAAGAAAATCCACAACGGGCCTCGGTCCTGCAGCACGTCAGCCAGAACGTGCGCCGCCTGCGCCACGCCGCCGACTTGAGCCAGACCGCGCTCTCGGAAAAATCCGGAGTCAGCCGGCGCATGCTGGTGGCCATCGAGGCGGGGGAGAAGAATGTCAGCCTGTCCACGTTGGACCGGGTGGCCGAAGCCTTGGATGTGGCATTCAGCGACCTGATCCAGGCCCCGGATGTGCGCGACCACAGCCGCATCAACGAGCTGGCCTGGGCCGGTGAGATCGACGGCAGCAAGGCGGTGTTGCTGGCCAAGGCCACCGCGCGGCGCGAAGTGGAACTGTGGGAGTGGCGCCTGGAGCCCGGCGACCGTTACTGCCCGGACCCCGACCTCGAAGGCTGGAGTGAGCAACTGTTTGTGTTCGAGGGCAGCCTGACCCTGGTCGTGGCTGGCGTAGAAAACCGCATCGGCGCCGGCGAGTTTTTCATGTTCGCCAGTCATCAGCAGCACACCTATCGCAATGACGGTGACGTCGCGGTGCGCTTTATCCGCAACGTGGTGATCTAACTGTTTGCCACGCAACAGTGGATGCACAGTTTGCTGGTTTGAAACGCGCTTCATCCCAGGACTTCCTCAGCAAGCCGCTGATTTTATTGGCGATTAAATTCAGGCACGACTCCTGCAATCACTCCGTTATCCCATCGGAGCCTGGAGTCGGCCCATGTCTGCCCACCCTTTACACCCTGCCCATATCATCCGCTCGGACGCGCAAGCCATCGAGATCGCCACGCGCCTGGCCGCCCGCTTTGCCGTCGAGGCCAGCGAGCGCGACCGTGAGCGACGCCTGCCCGTCGCCGAGCTTGAAGATTTTTCTGCCAGCGGCCTGTGGGGCATCACCATTCCCAAGGCCTACGGCGGCGCCGAGGTGTCCTATGTGACCGTGGCGGAGGTGATCAAGTTGATCTCCGCTGCCGACCCGTCCCTGGGGCAGATCCCGCAAAACCACTTGGGCGTGGTCGACATCCTGCTGCAAACCGCCAGCGAGGAACAAAAGCGTTACTACTTCGGCAAGGTCCTGGCCGGTTATCGCTTTGGCAATGCGTTCTCCGAAGCCAAAAGCAAAAACGCCGGCACCTTTGATACGCAAATCCGCTTCCATGGCGACAGCGCGCAAATCAATGGCGAAAAGTTCTACTGCACCGGCGCGCTGTTCGCCCACATCGTGCCCACCGTCGCCAATAACGAAAAGGGTCAGGCATTTATCGCCTTCGTCGAGCGTGATGCCCAGGGCCTGAACGTGATCGACAGCTGGGACGGCTTCGGTCAGCGCACCACCGCCAGCGGCGGCGTGACCCTCGATGGCGTCAGCGTGCCCCTGTCTGCCGTCATCCCTGCGCACCAAGCGTTCGACCAGCCCACCGCCAACGGCCCGATCTCGCAGATCATCCAGGCGGCGGTCGACACCGGCATCGCCCTCGGAGCCCTTGAGCAAGCGAAAATCTTCGCCCGCCAGGCGCGCCCGTGGATCGACAGCCAGCAGGAGCACGGCTGGCAAGACCCGTTCACCATCGCCGCCATCGGTGACTTGGAATGGCGTGTGCACGGCACTGAAGCCATCCTCGCCAAGGCCGGCCGCGCCGTCGACCACGCCCTCGCCGAACCCAGCGAAGACAGCGTCGCCCACGCCTCGCTGGTCGTCGCCCAGGCCAAAGTGCTGTCCGCCGAAACCGCCTTGCTGGCCAGCAGCAAACTGTTCGAACTGGCCGGCACCCGTTCGGTCACCGGCAAACACAACCTCGACCGCTTCTGGCGCAACGCCCGCACCCACACCCTGCACGACCCGGCCCGCTGGAAGTACCACCTGATCGGCAACTTCGTGCTCAACGGCGTGAAGCCCGCGCGCCATGCCTGGAACTGAGGAACTCACCCATGACCGCATTGAACCTTGCGCGCCAACTGCTGGACAGCACCCGCCGCCATGTCGAGAAAAGCGAAGACCCTTATGTGATCAGCCGCTTCGGCGACTTGCAGATCCGCGTGGACGTGGCTGCCGCCTTGCTGGAACGCGCCGAAACCCATCCCGGCCCGGTGGCGGCCACCGAAGCGCAGATCGCCGCCGCCGAAGCCTTGATCGCCGCGAGCAACGCCGAATTCGAACTCACCGGCCAACGCACCGCGCTGCCCTCGACCCTGGATGATCCGTTGCGCGCGAAGTACCAGATCGTCGGCAACTACCACCTCAACGGAGTGCTGTGATGTCCCGTGAAATCCGCTTGAATGCCTTCGACATGAACTGCGTCGGCCACCAGTCTCCCGGTTTGTGGGCGCACCCGCGTGACCGTTCGTGGCAGTACAAGGACCTGGAATACTGGACCGACCTGGCCAAGATCCTTGAGCGCGGCAAGTTCGACGGCCTGTTCATCGCCGACGTGCTGGGGATCTACGACGTGTACCAGGGCAACGGTGAAGCGGCGATCCGCCAGGCCACCCAAGTGCCGGTCAACGACCCGCTGTCGCTGATCGCGCCGATGGCCCTGGTCACTGAACACCTGGGGTTTGGCCTTACGGCCTCGCTGTCCTTTGAGCACCCGTATCCGTTTGCGCGGCGTCTCTCCACCCTCGATCACCTGACCAAGGGTCGCATCGGCTGGAACATCGTCACCTCCTACCTGGAAAGCGGCGCCAAGAACCTCGGCCAGAAAGCCCAGACCGAGCACGACGCTCGCTACGACTACGCCGAGGAATACCTGGAGGTTTGCTACAAACTCTGGGAAGGCAGTTGGGAGGAGGGTGCGGTGCTGCGCGACCGTGAACGCCGCATCTTCAGCGACCCGAGCAAAATCCACGAGATCCGCCACGTCGGCAAACACTTCCAGGTGCCCGGCATTCACCTGTGCGAGCCGTCGCCGCAGCGCACGCCGGTGCTCTACCAGGCCGGTGCATCCAGTCGCGGCAAGCAGTTCGCCGCCGAACAGGCCGAATGCGTATTTGTCGCTGCGCCGTCCAAGGTGCTGCTGAAAAAGACCGTCGCCGACATCCGCCGCCGTGCCGCGGAGGCCGGGCGTGATCCGAAGAAAATCCTGATCTTCAACTTGCAGACGGTGATCGTCGGCGAGACCGATGCCAAGGCCAAGGCCAAGTTCGACGAATACAAATCCTACGTCAGCTACGAAGGCGCGATGGCGCTGATTTCCGGCTGGACCGGTATCGACTTCAGCCAGTTCAAGCCGGATGAACCGCTCAAGCATGTGCACACCAATGCGATCCAGTCGGCGGTGGAAGCGTTTTCCACCGCTGATCCGAACAAGGTGTGGACACCCAATGAACTGGCCGACTGGGTTGGCATTGGTGGCTTTGGCCCGCTGTTTGTCGGCGGCCCGGAAACCGTGGCGGATCTGCTTCAGGAATGGGTGGACGAGACCGACGTGGACGGCTTCAACCTGGCCTACGCATTGACCCACGAGACCTTTATCGACGCCGTGGAGTTGCTGGTGCCGGAGTTGCAGAGGCGCGGTGTGTACAAGACCGAGTACGCCGAGGGCACGTTGCGCGAGAAGCTGTTTGGCGACGGGGCGCGATTGACGGCCGCTCATCCCGGTGCGGCGTATCGCACGTTAGGCCATGTTGAAGGGCGCGCCAGCAGGGCGTAATACATCGACCTGATAGTGAGGCTTGCTGACCGCCTAACGGCAAGCCTCTTGCTAGTGACGGATAACCTATTTTTGAATGTGCAAAACTCCATCACTTACGTTGATAGTGTCCGCGCCGTCGGAAGTAGTTCCTATAAAGTCGAAAGTACCGTCGAGTAATTTGTTGTTTGAGTCGGGTACAGAAGTAAGTTTCAATGTCCCGCTCACAGCCTGATAGGCTATGAATCTCTGATTCATGTCGTAAAAGAAGGCTCTGACTTGCTGGCTGGTTGCGCTTATTGGATAAATGCCAGCGGTAAGGTTGTCGGCGATTCGTATGCTGAGGATGTGGGTGGAGGTATTGGGTCTATCTACATATTGACGTGACCAGGCCAGGATTGAAGAAGGCATATCGGAGTCGACTTCGTAGGTGTACTCGACCTCGGTGGATCGATAGTCCCAGTCAATCGCGCCGGTGATTATGGCCGACACCGAACCCTCATCATCGGTTTTTTGCTCTTCGCTATAACCCATTACATTCAGTGCGCCATTGGTTACACCAATGGCATGGGAACCGCTCTGTGCGTCAAAGTTGAAGTCTGCTGTGAGCGATTGATTCTGCTCGTTGACGGTAACGGTTATTGAACCACTTTTCGCAAGATAGTTATGCCAGGTTCCAAATATGGACTTGACATAATAGGCGCTGGCATCGCCAGCAGAGTGGCCACCCAATAAATATTTTTTTTGGTTGACGTTGCCTTCCATCGGGATAGAGAACGTAAAGAGTTGGTGGGTGCCGGTGCCGTTTTCTGGTGCCTCTGCAATCACGGTCCATGTATTGAACGTGTCATTGGGGTAAAAGGTGAACCTATTGGCAGAAAAGGATGCGAAATCAGGATCGTTGTTAAGGGAGGCTGTGCAAGTTCCGATTGTGTCATTGGGATGGTTTTTTCTGAAGAGCGTCATACCGAATGTCCACTGTGTGAAAAAGGGAAGAGTAGGTTATCGGGGGCGATGGGGTTTTTATACTGTCAAAGGTGACAGGTTTAATCCGTGATTTGTTTAGAATAAATAGCAATTACGGAGGGCAATCAGTCATTGGCTAAAATGTTGCTCTCGCAACAGCGAACACACACTTTGTTCAATCCGCACCGAGCGCCGGGGCGATGATAGGTGAGAAACAGCAGGGTTTCGGCGGATGTGCCTGTAGGCACGACTCCTGCACTGCATCGATACACACCACTCTCAGCCAGCGGACCACCGCACGCTTAACCCTCTATAGGAATACTCCCTATGAGCGTGCATGAACTAAAACGCCCGCTGGCCGTGGAATGGCCCGCCGAACTGCTTGGCAACCTGCCCAAGGCCCTTGAACAACTGCACCACTGGGCGCAGATCACCCCGCTGCACACCGCCTTGCGTCACAAGCGCCAGGGCCAGTGGTATGCGTGGCGCTGGATCGACGCCTTGCGTGACGTTGAGCGCCTGGCCGATGGTTTGCGCCAGCAAGGCTTCAACGAGCAGTCGCGCTTGGTCTTGTGCGGTGCGTTTGAGCCGAACCTGTTGCTGCTGGCCCTGGCCGCCCAAGCCGTCGACGGGCAGGTGCTGACCTTGGCCGATGACCTGGAGGCGGAAGCGGTGCAGCACCAACTATGGCGTATCCGCCCCAGCCATTCTTATGTGCAAGGCCGTCAGCAACGGCACTGGGCGTGCGCCAACCCGCTGGATTTCGTCCAGTTGCTCGGCCCGGTCGACCCCGCGCAACACCTCGTGCGTTGGTGGCAACCGGCCGGCGAAACCGCCTTGTGGAGCGAAGAGGGCACCCACTGGCAGGGCGGCCTGGCGGTGCTGCTGGAGCAGTGGCTCAACACCGGCCACGGCTTGGCTTTCCCGGAAAGCCTGGCCTCGGCGCAGCGCGACCGCCGCGAAGTCGCGCCCACCGGCTTGCTGTTGTCTGCCGAACGCCTGCAGCACCTGGCTGCGGAAATCGAAAGCCGCCTCGCGCCCCACGGTACCTGGCGCCGACGCCTGTGCGAGTGGGCCATCGCGCACCCGCAAAGCGGCCTGCGCCGGCTGCTGAAAAACCGCGTGCGCAAGCTGCTCGGTTTCCAGCGCCTGGCCTACATCTGGCAACCCCTGAAAGCCACCGCTTCGCCTACGTGGCTGGCTGAATTCAAACGGGACATCGCATGAGCCAAACCATTCTCCAGGTACGCGACATCTCGCTGTCGTTCAAAGGGGTCAAGGCGATCAATGCCTTGTCCTTTGACGTGCAGCGCGGTGAGATCTGCGCGTTGATCGGGCCCAACGGCGCGGGCAAGAGTTCGTTGCTCAATGTGCTCAACGGCGTGTATCGCTTCGATGCCGGCGAGATCGTCTTCGAAGACCGGCACTTTCACCGCATCGACCCATTGGGTGCGGCGCGCCGCGGCATCGGCCGCACCTTTCAGAACAACGCGCTGTTCAAGAAAATGAGCGTGCTCGACAACATCCTCACCGGCCTCTCGCGGCATATGCACAGCACGTTCATCGAGCAAGCCCTGGGCCTGCCCCGCGCACGCCGCGAGGCCGAAGCGTTCCGCCGGCGCGCCCAGGGCATGCTCGAATTTCTCGAACTGCAAGCCCACCGCGATGTGCTGGTGGGCAACCTGTCCTACGGCCTGCAAAAGCGCGTGGAGTTGGGCCGGGCGCTGATCGCCGGGCCCAGTCTGTTGCTGCTCGACGAACCCATGGCCGGCATGAACGCCGAGGAAAAACAGGAGATGGCACGTTTCGTCGCCGACGTTAACCGTGACCTGGGCACCACCGTGGTGTTGATCGAACACGACATCGGCGTGGTGATGGGCCTGTCCCACCACGTGGTGGTGCTCGACTACGGACGTAAAGTCGGCGACGGCACGCCCGCGCAAGTGCAAGCCAACCCCGAAGTGATCGCGGCCTACCTGGGAGCGGCGCACTGATGACGTTCTTCTTCGAAACCCTGCTCGGCGGCCTGCTCGCCGGCACCATGTACTCGCTGGTCGCCATCGGCTTTGTGCTGATCTACAAGGCCAGCGGCGTGTTCAACTTTGCCCAGGGCGCGATGCTGCTGTTCGCCGCGCTGACCTTCGTCAGCCTGCATGATCAGGGGGTGCCGTTTGCCCTGGCGTTGCTGCTCACGGTGATCGTGATGAGCCTCGGTGCGCTGCTGATCGAGCGCCTGGTGCTGCGGCCCTTGGTGAACCGTTCGCAGATCACCTTGTTCATGGCCACGCTCGGCCTCTCGTTCATCATCGAAGGCCTCGCCCAGGGCCTGATGGGCTCGCAGGTGCGCGCTCTGGATCTGGGCATCGACGATGTGCCGCTGTTCGTCGGCCCGCTGATGCTCAGCCAGTTTGACCTGATCGCGGCGGCGGTGGCGGTGGTGCTGGTGACGGTGTTGGCGCTGTTGTTCAACAAGACCCGCATCGGTGTGTCGTTGCGCGCGGTGGCGGATGACACCACGGCGGCGCTGTCCATCGGTATCAACCTCAACCGTATCTGGCAGATCGTCTGGGCCGTGGCCGGGGTGGTCGGGCTGGTCGCCGGGCTGTTGTGGGGCGCGCGCCAGGGCGTGCAGTTTTCGCTGTCGCTGGTGGTGCTCAAGGCCCTGCCGGTGCTGATCATCGGCGGCTTTACCTCGATTGGCGGGGCGATTGTCGGCGGGCTGATTGTCGGTGCCGCGGAGAACCTCGCCGAGGTGTATATCGGCCCGTTGATCGGCGGCGGCATCACGCCGTGGTTCGCCTACGTATTGGCCCTGGCCTTCCTGTATATCCGTCCCGCCGGCCTGTTCGGCGAGCGCGCCATCGAGCGAGTCTGAAACCATGTCGATTCCTGTTGCGCAACACTGCGCGCCGTTGGTGCTGATCCAGCGGCGCCTCCCTTGGGGCCTGATCGGCCTGTTGGCGCTGGCGTTCATCGTGGTGCCGTTGTGGGGCAATGACTACTGGCTGAACGCGATCCTGATTCCGTTCCTGGTGTTGTCGCTGGCCGGGCTTGGCCTGAACTTGCTGACTGGCTACACCGGGCAAACTTCGGTGGGCGCGGCGGGTTTCATGGCCGTCGGCGCGTTTGCCACCTATGGCTTTCTGCTGCGTCTGCCGGAACTGGGCTTGCCGGTGGCGCTGCTGGGCGGTGGGATTATCAGCGCGCTGGTCGGGCTGTTGTTCGGCCTGCCCAGCGCGCGGATCAAGGGCTTCTATTTGATGGTCACCACCTTGGCCGCGCAGTTTTTCCTGGAGTGGCTGTTCGTCAAATTCCCCTGGTTCTACAACTACGGGTCCTCCGGGACCATCTCCGCGCCGAAGCTGGCGCTGTTCGGCCATGACCTCAACACGCCGCTGGGCCGCTATCTGCTGACGCTGGTGACGGTGGTGGTGTTGACCTGGACCGCGATCAACCTGGTGCGCAGCCAGGTCGGACGCAACTGGATGGCGATCCGCGACATGGACACCGCCGCCGCCGTGGTGGGCATCCCGGTGGTGCGCTACAAGCGCCTGGCGTTTGCCGTCAGTTCGTTCTACCTCGGCATCGCCGGTGCGCTGTGGGCCTTTGCCTACCTGGGCACGGCGAGCGCCAGCAGTTTCGACATCAATCGCTCATTCCAGATCCTGTTCATCATCATTATCGGCGGCATGGGCAGCATCGCCGGCAACTTTGTCGGTGCGGCCTTTATCAGTTTGCTGCCGATTTTCCTCAGTCATGCCGGGCAGGCGTTGTTCGGCGGCGCGGTGGATGCGGGGCAGTTGCAGAACCTGCAAAAAATCATCTTTGGCGTGTTGATCATCGTGTTCCTGATCAAGGAACCCGAGGGCTTGATTCGCTTGTTGCACAACCTGCGTGACCGTGTGCGGCAGTGGCCGCTGCGTTTCTAACTTCCCAAGAGAATCCTTCATGCGTGCATCCTTGAAACGTTCTTTCGCCGGTGCTGCCTTTGCACTGGCGGCATTGGCCGGTGCTGTGCCCCAGGCCGTGGCGTCGGCCGATCAGCAATTTATTCCCCTGGCGACCTATCGCGTCGGCGCCTATGCGTCCAGCGGCGTGCAGGTGTGGGCCGGAATGATCGACTATCTGCGCTATATCAACGAGGTCGAAGGCGGCATCAACGGCGTCAAGCTGGTGTGGCAAGAGTGCGAGACCGAGTGGACGGCGGAGAAAGGCATCGAGTGCTACGAGCGCTTCAAGAACGGCCTGGATGGCGCGCCGGTGGCGGTGTACCAGCCCAACGGCGCACCGGCGGCGTATGCCCTGAGCGAGCGTGCGGAAGTGGACAAGATCCCGCTGATCACCCTCGGCTACGGGCGCACCGAGGCCACCGACGGCACGGTGTTCCCGTACAACTTCCCGGTGATGCTGACCTTCTACAGTGAGGCGTCGACGCTGGTGAACTACATTGCTCAGCGCGAGGGCGGGTTCGACAAACTCAAGGGCAAGAAGATCGCCACCGTCTACCACGACTCGGCCTATGGTCGCGAAACCCTCGGCCCGCTGAAGCTGCTCGCCGAGAAGTACGGCTTTGAAAATATCCAGATCCCGGTGGCCGACCCAGGCAACGAGCAATCGGCACAATGGCGCCAGGTGCGCCAGGCCAACCCGGATTGGGTGTTCCTGCGCACCTGGGGCGTATCCACCCCGGTGGCGGTGAAGACTGCCGCACGCTTCGGCTTTCCGGTCGACCACATCATCGGCGACATCTGGGCCAGTTCCAGCGAAGACGTGTTGCCCGCTGGCAGCTCAGCCAAAGGCTACCTGGCGCTGACGCCTTACCCGGCCGGTGCCGACTTCGAGATCCACAAACGCCTCAAGCACTACATCCTCGACAAGGGCCACAGCGACCTCAAGGACCTGAAAAACTTCGGCAGCGTCTACTACAACTCCGGCCTGGTGAATGCCGCCGTGGCGGTGGAAGCCATACGTACCGCCCAGACCAAGTTCGGCAAGCGCCCGCTCAACGGCGAAGAAGGCCGCTGGGGCCTGGAGCACTTGAATATCGACGACGCTCGCCTCAAGGACATGGGCTACCTGGGCCTGATGCAAAACCTCAAGCTGTCGTGCCGTGACCACGAAGGCGGCGGTTCGGCGCGGGTACAGCAATGGGACGGCGCCAACTGGACGTTGGTCAGTGAATGGATCCCGGCCGACCGTGCACTGTTGCGGCCGTTGATCGACGAAAAATCCGCCGCCTTCGCCAAGGAAAAAGGCCTGACGCCGCGCACCTGCATCGGGGATGAATAAACCATGCACCAGCCCGCCGCTGCATCCGCCACCCCGTCGTTGCTGACGGTCAACGACATCGAAGTGATCTACGACGGTGCGATCCTGGCGGTGGCCGGGGTTTCGCTGCACGTGCCCAAGGGCGCCATCGTCGCCTTGCTCGGCGCCAATGGCGCAGGCAAGAGCACCACGCTCAAGGCGATTTCCGGCCTGGTGCGCGCCGAGCGCGCCGAAGTCAGCCGGGGGGTGATTGAGTACGCCGGCGCCGACCTGGCCGGTGTCGACCCCAGCCAGCGCGTGCGCCAAGGCATGGTTCACGTCCTGGAGGGCCGCCATGTGTTCGGCCAACTGAGCGTGGAAGACAACCTGCGCAGCGGCGGCTTTGTGCGGCGCCTGAGTCGCCAGGACATGGAGCACGACCTGGAGCGTATCTACAGCTGGTTTCCCCGGCTCAAGACCAAGCGCCACACCCGCGCCGGGCTGACCTCCGGCGGCGAGCAGCAGATGGTCGCCATTGGCCGGGCGTTGATGACCCGTCCTACTTTGGTACTGCTCGACGAGCCGTCCATGGGTTTGGCGCCTATGATCGTGCAGGAGATTTTCGCGATCATCGCTCAGCTCAACCGCGAGCAGCAGGTGAGCTTCCTGATCGCCGAGCAGAACATCAACGTCGCGCTCACCTATGCGTCCCACGGTTACGTGCTGGATACTGGCCGCGTGGCCTTGAGTGGCAACGCGGCGCAGCTGCTGGCGCGGGGCGACTTGCACGACATTTATCTGGGTAAACAGTAAAGGCGAACAGGCATGACTGACTCCATCCGCAACGCCGATGTTTTGATCATCGGCGGCGGGCTAAGTGGCACGATGCTCGCGGTGCAACTACTGCGCCGGCCGGGCCAGCGGCGGATTCTGGTGATCGAACCGCGCGCCGAACTCGGCCGTGGCGAGGCCTACAGCGCAGTTGAGCTGGGCCACACGTTGAACGGCAACGCCGCACGCATGAGCGTCGACCCGGACAACGCCGATGACCTGACCCAATGGCTCACCGACTACATCGCTGCCGGTGGCTGGCCGCAGGCGCACCAGCAGCGCGTGCCGATCAGCGAATTGTTCCCACCGCGCGGGATCTTTGGCTTGTATGCGCAGCAGCGGTTGGCGCAGGCCCAGGCGTTGTCGGCGTCGACGGTCGAGCATGTGCGCGGCGAAGTGGTCGATGTGCAAGTGGATGAAGCGGCGACGTTGTTGACCCTGGATAACGGCCAGCAACTGCGCGGCGCCTTTGCGGTGCTGGCCACCGGAATGTTTCCGGCGGCGCGTACGCCGCAGACCGAGTCCAGCGGTTTGAACGCGGCGGCGGTTGACCCATGGGACGTGAGCAGCATGACCCAGATTGACCCGCAGGCCAGCGTGCTGATCATCGGCTCCGGGCTGACCATGGTCGACGCCGTGGTGTCCCTGGAACTGGCCGGGCATCGCGGGCCTATCGAGGTTTTTTCACGGCATGGGTTGTTGCCCCATGTGCGTCGGCAGCCGCCGGCCTGGGTGGACTTTCTCGCCGAAGACCCGAGCCTGCGCAGCCCTCGGCAACTGCTGCGCGAGGTGCGCCGCCAATGCCGGATCGCACAGGCCCAGGGCATCGATTGGCAAGCGCCGCTGGACACCGTGCGTGCGCATATCGGCCGGTTGTGGAGCCAGGCCAGTGAGCGGCAAAAGCGTCAGTTCGTGAGGCATGTGCGGCCGTGGTGGGAGAGTCATCACCACCGCTCACCGCCGTTGAGCGCGCAGTTGGTGGTGCGCTTGCATGAAGCGGGGCGCTTGCGTATTCAGGCGGCGTCGTACAAAGGCCTGGAGCCGTCGGTAGACGGCGTTTGCATTCGCGTGCGCTATCGCGGCGAGCAGGCAATCACTCGGGTTCGGGGGGCGGCGCTGATCAACTCCAGCGGCATCGAATATGACTGGCGCCGCGTAGCCCGGCCGCTGCCACAGCAATTGCTCAAGCGCGGCTTGATCCGGCCCGGGCCGCTGGCATTGGGGATTGCGGCAGATGCGGGTGGGGCGGTGGTGGACTCGCAAGGGCAAGTCAGCAGCCGTTTGTTCGCCATGGGCCCGCCGTTGCGGGGGCTGTGGTGGGAAAGCACGGCCGTCACCGACGTAGCACTCCAAGCCAAAGCCCTCGCCTCAAAACTGACCCCGACCTTGTAGTGAGCGGGCTTGCCCGCGCTGGGGGGCGAAGCCGCCCCAAATCCCGGCACCTCGGTCTTTCTGATACACCGCGGCGGACCGTTTTGGGGCGGCTTCGCCCCCCAGCGCGGGGCAAGCCCGCTCACTACAAGGTTATCTGGGGGTTTTGATAAAGCCGGGTTTTAGGCCGAAGACCTCGACCCCTTGCGCCGTCGCTTGCCCGGTCGTGACCTTGACCCGTTCCACCGGCTTGTCCAGCGCCTCCCGGTACTCCACTTCACCGCCAGCGAGCGCCTGCGCCGGCACGACGATGGCCTGTGCATTGTTGTAAGTGACAATGGTCAACCGCGCACTCATGCCCAATCGCACCCGCTGCAACTGCTGTGGCGTGAGCTTGGGAATCGACAGGCTCACCGCAAACTGCGCGCTGCCCTGGCTGTCACCGGCAATCGCCAAGCCGCTGACCACGCTGACCACGCCGTTGAGCCGTTCGCCATCAAACCCGTCGCCGAGCACCTCCACGGCCTGGCCTTGATGCAACCTGTTGATGTCCAATTCCGAGACCTTGGCGACGATCTTCAACCGCTCGATATTCGCCAGGCCAAACAACACCTGGCCCTGGTTGACCTTGCTGCCGGCCTGCACCGGCGCGTTGTTGCTGCCTGGCGTCGAGGTATTGCCGGGGGCGGGCACCACGATTCCGGAGAACGGCGCCTTGACCTCGCGGCCTGCCAGCAGCGTGCGCAGGGCGTCGTATTTGACCGTGGCATTGGTCAGTTCCATGTCGGCGATCTGGCGGTATTCGCCCTTGCCCTGGTCGATGGCCTGTTGCAGTTCGCTGCGGGCCGCGGCGAGATCGAGTTGTTGCTGGCGGGTCTGTTGCTTGAGGTCGTCCAGTTCGTTGCGCGGGATGATGCCGCGCTGGAACAGGTTTTCGCTTTCACTGAGTTTGCGTTGGGTGTTGCCCGCGTTCATTTCGGCGGTGCGCAGGCTGCGCCGCGCGCGGCTGACGGCAGGGCTGCTGTCCCAGTCCTGCATCTCCTGCACGGTGCGACGTGCCTTGAGTTGGGCAGCGAGGGCTTCGCGCAGTTGCACTTCGAGGGTCGCCGGGTCCATGCGCAGCAACACCTGGCCCGCGTCGACCCGCTGGCCTTGCTCCACCAGGTTCGCCTCGACATTGCCATCGAAGGGCGCGGTGAGGATGAGGGTGGTGTCGGGCTCGATCTTGCCCACCAGGCCGATCTGATGCACCAGCGGCTCGGGGTTCACCGCCAGCCATTGCTCGGTGGCGGTGGCCGGGCTTTCGGCGGTGCTGCGCCAGGTCAGCCCGGCGCCGACCAACAGCACGATCAACCCGGCGCCCAGCAGGCGTTTTTGATTAGTAGTCATTGAGGGCGATTTCCCAACTTTCCAGCGTCATGCCCAGGGTCAAGTCGAGCTGGGTCTGGGCGTTCAGATAAGCGATCAGCGCATTGAGCTGCGCGTTTTCGGCATTGCGCAAATCGGCCTCGAAACTCAGCACCTGGAAGTTGGTGGAGCGCCCGGCGCTGAGTTTTTCCCGTTCGATCTCGATCTTGCGCCGCGACAGCTCCACGGCGCGCTGGGAGATTTCATATTGGCGCCAGCGGGTGCCGAGGTCGCGCACCACATCGTTGACACTGCGCTCCAGGGCCTGGCGGGCGTCGGTGATGCGGATCTGCTGGTCTTCCACGTTCACCCGCGCGCGCACTTCGGCCTGGCGCGTGCTGATGTCGCCGATGGGGATCTGCACCTGCACCCCGGCGTAGCTGTCCCAGGTGCGGTTGTTGCGGCTGCCGGCGTCGTTGTTATAAGCGTCACGGATCTGGTTGGCGCCGGCGACCAGGTCCACTTGCCAGCGTCCGGAATCCTTGGCGATCACCAGGTTGAGGTCGGCCTGTTGGCTGCCGAGCAGGGCGGCTAGGTATTCCGGCTGCTGGTTTTGCGCGAGGTTGAAGGCCTGGCCCTTGTCGATCTGCATGGGGCTGGCCTCGAGGGCTTCTGTGGCGCGAATCGGCGTGGACAGGTCCAGGGCCAGTAGGCGCAGCAACGCCAGGCGGGTGGTGTCGAGCTGGTTCCGGGCTTCTTCGACGCCCAGTTGCTGGGTGGCGATGTCGGCTTCGGTCTGCACGATTTCGAACTCGGCCATGCGCCCGGCACTGATCAATGCTTTGTTCACTTCCAGCAGGGTGCCGGAGCGTTTGAGCGCATCTTGCACGATGCTCAGTTGTTCCTGGGCGCGCAGCAGTTCGCGGTAGGTGGCGATGATCTGGCTGATGGTCTGCGCCACGGTGGCCTTGAGGTTGAGGCGGTTGGCCTGTTCCGCCAGGCGCGACAGGCGCAGCGGGGCGGTGGTGGCGTCCCAGCCGGCACCCCGCATCAGCGGCTGGATCAGCGCCAGGTCGAGGCCGTCGCTGCGGTAGCGGCCGGCGCGATTGGCGTTGTTCAGTTGCTGGGTCCAGGCCATGCTCAGGCGCGTGCCGTACTCGCCGAGCAGGCTGGTGGCCGGTGCCACGTTGGCGTTGCGTGCGTTGTCGGCCGAACCGCGGGTGCTGCGGTAGTAGCTGTTGAGGGTGAGCTTGGGGCTGAAGACGTCTTCGGCCACGCGCAGGTCGAACTTCTGCGCCACCCGTTGCAGGTACGCGCTGCGGATCGCCGGATTATTGCGCAGGCCCAGGTACACCGCATCGCCCAGGGTCAGGGCGGTGACCTGGGCATTCAACGAGACGCTGCGCGCGCTGCTGGGCGCCGAAGGGTTGATCAGCACGTCGGCGGCCATGCACGGCAGGCTGATCAGGGCGACGACGGCGAGCCATTTATTCATCGCGCAAGGCCTCCACCGGCTGCAACCGCGAGGCCGAGACCGCCGGGTAGATACCAAAGAACAGACCCACCAACAACGTACTGCCGACCCCAAGGGGCAGGGCGGCGACGGCCAGGGCAAACTCCCAGCCGGACAGCCAGGCGTACAGCCACGCGGCGCCCATGCCCAGCACCGCGCCGCACAGCGCGCCGACGGCGGTGAGGGTCATGGCTTCGAGCAGGAACAGGTTGCGGATGTCACGCTGACGCGCGCCGAGGGCCATGCGGATGCCGATTTCGCGGCGGCGCTGCGACACGTTCATCAGCATCACGTTCATCACGCCGACCCCGCCGCCCACCAGGGAGATCGCCCCCAGCGCCAGTAGCAGGTAGGCGAAGGTGCGGCTTTGCCGGGTCATGCCGTCGATCATTTGCTGGGGCACGGTGATGTCCACGCTGTGTTCGCTGAGCTGGGGTTGCAGCGCGGCGCTGGCGGCTGCGGCCATGTGCTCCATGTCCTGGCCGGGTGCGGCACGGATCACCACGTTGTTGATCTGCGGGGTGGCGTAGATGCGGCGCATGCCTTCGGCCGGGATAAACAGCGATTCGCCGCCCTGCACCGGCATCAACATCGCGCGCGGTTGGCGGTGCAGGATGCCGACGATGAGGAACAGGTAGTCGTTGATGCGTACCCGATCTCCCAGTTGCAGCGGGTCGCCGGGGGCGCTCAGGGCCTGCACGAGTTGGTCGCCGATCACCGCGTAGGTTTCATTGGCATCGAATTCCGACAAAAAACGCCCCTCGGCCAGGCTCAAGCGCATCGCATCTGGCAGGCCCGGCGTGCTGCCGACGTAGTTGGCGTTGGCCGTACGCCCATGGAACACCACCGGCCCGCTGAACAGGCTGAGCGCGCCGATATGCGCGATGCCCGGCACGGCCTGGCGGACGGCGTCGAGGTCGAGGCGCGCACGCATGGTCACCGCGTTGCTGCCCTTGGGCGGGAACCCGGCGATCAGGGTGTCGGTGCCCATGTCCTTGAAGATCATCGCGGCATCCACCGCCGCGTTGTGGCCGATATTGATCAATGCCACCACCGACGAGCTGCCGATCACGATGCCGAGCAACGCCAGCACCGAGCGCTTGCCCAGGGTGCGCAGGCTGAGGAACGCTTCATGCAGCAGTTGGCTCAGGCTCTGCTCGACCCGCAGGCTCATGGGTGCGCGGCCTCTTGCACCATGCCGTTGCGCACCAGGATCTTGCGCTCCAGGCGTGCGGCGATCTGCGGGTCATGGGTGACGATGATCAGGGTGACGTGCTGCTCGCGGTTGAGGGCCAGGAGCAGGTCCATGATGTCCTGGGCGGTGCTGCTGTCGAGGTTGCCGGTGGGTTCGTCGGCGAGGATCACCGAGGGGTTGCCCACCAGCGCCCGGGCGATGGCGACCCGTTGGCGCTGGCCGCCGGAGAGGTCGGCGGGGCGGTGGTGAGCGCGGTCGGCCAGGCCGACCTGTTCAAGCATGCGCAGCGCCTGCGCCACCGATTCATGGCGGGACACGCCGCGATAACTCAGGGGCAGGGCGACGTTATCGAGGGCACTGAGGCGCGGCAGCAGGTTGAAACTCTGGAATACAAAACCGATCTGCTGGTTGCGGATCGCGGCCAGTTCATCGGGCGTGGCGTTGAAGATGTCGTGGCCAGCGAAGTGGTACCTGCCACAGTTGGGCAAGTCGAGCAGGCCGAGGATATTGAGCAGGGTGCTTTTGCCGGAACCGGAGGCGCCGAGAATACCGCAGCTGTCGCCACGGGCGATGGACAGGCACACATCATTGAGAATGGACAATGGCTGTCCGGCCAACTGGTAGCGTTTGCCGATGCCTTGCAGGGAGATCAAGCCTGGGTGCGCGGGGGTATCTGTCATCATGACTACGCCTTCAGTCTCGACGCTACCCCGTACTCCCGGTAAAGCCTTGTAACAAGATCGGGTGCTGCCGGGTAGGCGTCATGGACCGGTTTTATTTCTTGTTTTTAAAATATTCTTTGAATAGTAACCGCGTTCAATGCGCTTCGCCAGCCATGGATGTAGAGCGGTTTTACCCTTTGAAACGAAGTTCCCGCTGGCCGTTTCGAGCCCCCATCAACCCCTTTGACCAGCCTCCATGTCCCCGTTTTCAAAGGCTTTGGATAGCATGGTGGTGTGTCACTACTTGCTTTCGACGGGCGGCCCCGGTATAAAAAATCAAATTATTTTTTAAAACAATATTTCCGCCGTGGAACTCTTATGGTCGCGAAGAAACTCAGCGCTCCAAACGTTACCAAAACTCGATTGCTGGATGCGACTGAGGCCCTCTTTATCAAGTACGGATATGACGCGGTTTTGTTACGCCAGATTACCGAACGTGCCCAAGTCAACCTGGCCGCCGTGAACTATCACTTCGGGGACAAGGATTCCCTGATGAAAACCCTGTTGATGCAACGCCTGGAGCCGCTCAACGAGCAGCGCCTGGAGCTGCTGGCCCGCTGCGAGGCCGAATCCGACGGCCCCCTCGATTGCGACACCCTGCTCGGCGTGCTGTTCGCCCCGGCCATGGGCCTGGAACGCAGCGACCCAGCCAGTGGGGAAGGCCGTTCGTTCATCCGCTTCCTCGGTCGCGTGTACAGCGACACCTCGCCGTTTATCCAGGAATACCTCAAGGTGCATTACCAGCCGGTGTTCCAGCGTTTCTTCGAAGCCTTCGCCCTGGCCTTGCCGGACCTGCCGCGCAATGAACTGGGCGTACGCCTGCAATTTGCGCTCAAGGCGATTTCCGGAGTGATGGCCGGCACGGAACTGCGCCTGCTGATGAACTCCATGAGCCTGGGCCGCCCGGCGACGGATGCCGAGGTGATGGCCAAGTTGATCACGTTGGTGTCGGCGGCCATTCGTGTCCCGCAACAGAGCCCCGAGGCTGAAACCGCGTTGGCGCGGGTATTGGATACCCAGCGTGCGATTCGTGAACAGGCGGCGGCGCCGGTCGCCAAGGCTTCGCGTTAAAGCAGATCCGAGGCAAAAAAAAAGCCCGCTGGGGCGGCGGGCTTGATATGCAACATTTGTAACGGATGAGGCTTCACACTACGGCTGCAGATGTGAATAAATCGTGAAAAATATGTAGGGAAAGATGTGAACCCACTTGCAAAGCACAAATGTCACGCTCGCAAGATGACCACGCAATGCAGTACCACTCGTCGTGACTGTCAGTTCTGACAGGTAGACGCTAAGACTCTCCAGGAGTTTGATTTCCTTGTCTCGTGGCCTGAAAGGCCCGCGTTCAAGGAGTTCAATCATGTCTAAAGAACCAGCGGTGCAGTCGCACCTGCCTGTTTGTTGCCAGCCTTCCACGCACGTCAATGATCTTGAACCGCCGATTTTTTCCAACCCGGTACTAGGTGTAGTGGGGGCAGATATAGGCTTGGGCGCACGCCATCTTCAGCCCTATTTGCTTGTCACGCTCTCCCGATGGACCGGATTAAGCATCGGCGATACTTTTGAGATTTACGCGCAGAATAGTGTCATCCCACTGGCGTCGGACTTTGTCAGGTCCGGCGAGGAAACCAATAGCTTCTTCCGGCTTGTCATAGAAGAAGAACGGTTTCCGCTAGGCCTCACATTTCCGGTGTTTTCACGTGTGGTTCGAAATGGCCCCGGCACCCCTAGCACCTCGGACAATCTGACTGTTTTCGCCAAGGTGGAAAGGCCAGGTCTCGACGAGCAGCCTGGGCTGGGCTACCACGATAAACTGCAGTTGAGTTTGCCTGCTGACCTGGCAGGCCCTGGTGCAGTCTTGACGCCAGAGCGTGCGGCGCTAGGTGTGACGCTGACCATCGATTACCCCGGCAAACGTGTGCGCGATAAGGTGTATCTGTACTGGGACACAATCTTGAATTTGGTGATCTTTGAGCTCGATGATGAGCATGCTGAAGGCCTGAAACCGATTGAGGTGGAGGTCCCCCCTGCGATCATTGGTACCGGCAGCGGGCTGATATCTATCCGCTATCAGGTTTTTGATGAGGTTGAAAATCGCTCGGGGCATGTTGAACACTTTTCTCAAGCTGTGAACCTGCTAGCCGAGCTAGATCCGAGCCTGCTTGAGCGCGCGTACTTCCAAGTCAACTTTATGGACGCGACAACAGTCAACTATGACGAAGAGGCGGGAAGCAATTTCCGGGTCGAGGTTGTTACTCCTCGTCGGCTGCCAGATGGAAGCTTGACGCCTGCGGGCGCTCGTATCGTAGTGACGTTGAGCTGTACCCGCGCCGATAGTTCCACCTTTACAGTGGAATTGCCCGATGCCTTGGTTAATCCGGGCCGGTCCAGTTTTTTCAATGTAGATGAGGACATTATCAAACAGTTGGTCCAGGGCTCGATGAAGATTACCTGGCGGCTGGATTTCCCATTGGGAACATCAATAGCCACCTCCCAGTCGTTGACGGTCCTGATCTCCGGCACGATTGCGAATATGCCGGCGGTCAATGTGGTGCAAGCCCTGGGGGGCGTGGTAGACCCCAGCGAACCTTTCGTCACCGTTGAGTATCCCAACCCGTCCTTCACCCCCTACGACCCCGGTTACCTGGTCACCCTCTGTATGGAGGCTTACTTGCCGGGCGGGGGGATTGTCTCCTATGAAGTCAGCCACATCGCAGGCGATCCACCGCCGCCAACGCGTTTTCGCACGGTCTCTAACGCCATTTTTTCGCGGTTCATTGGGTTGGGCCCAGTGAGGGTTTTCTATAAGGTCGACGATGGCGTGGTCCGCCTGCTGGGGGCGGGCACGCAAACCGTTCGCGAGTCCGAATCGACGTTCGTGGAGTTCGGCCCTCGATTAGCTGAAATGCCACGGCCGGAAATCGATAGGGTCGATGATCAGGACAACTTGGACCCGCGTGACCTGTTTGGTCAGCTCGATATCACACTGCCCTATCTGAGGACCGCCCCCGGCGACCTCTTTCAATGGCGCCTGGTAGGAAGCGCCCCGACCGGCAGTACCAACGGTGAAATCCGTCTCAGCACAGCGACAGCGGGTAGACCTGTTCTATTTTCACTGGACAGGCACTACGCAGACGCCAATCTCGGCGGGACTATCCGCCTGAGTTATTCCCTGATTCCTGCGAATGGCTCGCGGCCGTTGCATTCTGAAGTGCTTGAAGTAACCGTTGGTAGCCCGATAGGCACGTTGCTCCGCCCAGAGGTACTGGAAGCGCAGAAAAACCCCGACAAGTTGCAAGCCGAGGCGGCACTAAACGGCGCGACAGTCCGGGTTACGACCCCGCAGATCCTGCCCTCTGATGAAATTAAAATGTGCTTTACAGGTGATGATGGCGTTGGGACCTATTGCGAAACCAAGCCTGGCAATACATTCAAAACTGTTGACTTTGATGTGCCGGCGGAAACGGTGGGGGCTAACATTCAGGCTGGCGGAAGGTTCATCACCGTGCAGTACTGGTTGATCCGCGGAGGGCGGGAAACACCGTCGCCGGCACTAAGTCTGGAACTGTTGCCACCGACGTTTCAGCAACCCGTCATCCAAGGGCATAGCGGCGATACGCTCAACACGGGTGCACTTGTTGGCACGGAACTGGTGATGGCAGGGCCCTGGCACTTTGCCCAAGAATTCCAACGGGTTTGGCTGGAGTATCACGGCAAAAATGCTGATGACACTGACTACGAGCGCGTGTTGTTGGATGGTGAACTTGTTGGCAGCGGCGGCGTGACGAGTGGCATTAGCACCCCGGCATTGGTGTCTGAATTGCGTACGCTCAAGAATGCTTCGGAACTGGAGTTACGTTGCTGGGTCAGCTTCAACCGCAGCGCAAACAAGACCGATGCATTGATGTTTCCAGTGCGCAAATACACCGTTCAGCATTTAACTTTCATTACGCCTACTCTGACCGTACACGACTCACGGGGCCAGCTGGCCAACAACGCTACTACCTACGACACTAGCGTGACGCTTAAGGGCAAAGCCACGGCCAACCAGCAAGTCCGGCTATATGAAAACAACGTTCAGCTGATCGATCGTCCGGTAAACGCGAGTGGGGACTGGAGCTATACGCGTACTCTTGCTCAGGTTCGCAGTTATGCATACAGGGCAGTGGGGTTATATGACACCCAGCCTTCGTCTGGCACCACGACCATTCAGCGGGGGGCTGCCCTCTCCATAAATACCGGAGCAGTTACACTGAACCAACGTATCTGGTTATGGAGAGATGACCCAAACTATGCACCTCACAGCGGTCCAGGTGTCTTTACGCGATCTGCCACTGGCGGCCGCACTCCTTACACCTACCGCTCAAACAATGAAGCGTGTGCGCGGGTGAATTCGCAGACGGGAGCAGTCAGCGTCCGTGGTAATGGAAGCGCGTACATCACGGTGACTGATGCTGATGGCAATGTACTGGGTTATACCGTTAGCGTAGGCGGTGTGAAGTACTTCATGGACTTTGGCGGTGGTGGTGGTTATCACGAGAGTGGCAGCCAGGCAAGTGGCCGAGGAGGGCGGTTGCCGAGCTTGGGTGAGCTTCGGGAGATCTATGATGTGTATGGTGGCGGGAGCTGGCGGGGGCAAGCTCACCAAGCGTTCTGGTCAACTGACAGTGCCGGCTTCTTGGCTCGTTACGGTAAGAACCTTTATAGCGGTGGTGAGATCAATGCGTCTGAACTGGGGAATTTGTTGACGTTGGTTATTTTCTGACAGGTGGTGAACCGGAGCAGATGCTTTTGTATCTGTTCCGGTTTTCGCTTGTTTAGATGCTCCACCGGATTGACGTTTTTGCTAGCCGCGCACGCATCGCATCGACATTGCTCAACAACTGCAACGTCAACAACTGATACCCATCCAGAGCACTATAGACCGGTGTATCCAGCACAGGCTCCGCTGCTGTGATGTTGCCGTGCCGCTCCAAGCGCTCCACCACCCCCGACTTCAACGCCCGCGCCATCCCCACCAACTGCACGCGAATCTGTCGATGTTCGGCCTTCAACATCACTTGCATCCGCGCCATCGCCTGTTCATCGCGAGGATCGGGACGCGTGTTGCCAAGAATCTCCAGGGTGCTGATGCACAGGCGCAGATGACGCTGGATAGCGTCCAATTCGGTCATGGAAATTTTGACTTCCTTGGACACCGAGGGCATCAGCGAGCGCAATTGCAGCATCGCCGCATTCAGGCGGTTAAGCAGTTTGAAATGCTCATCATCGGTGACCGACCGCCCGCTGATAATCCGGCTATAAATCTCGGCACAATCACGCAACGCACTGGCCAGGTTGTAGCGCCACGAATACACCGCATACAACGGCAGGGCGAACGAGAAGGCCAGGGCCAGCACGATGCCAATGAGGATGTCGACGGTGCGCCACAAGCCATCCGATATAGGGTTGTCGCCATGCCCGGCGACGATAAACACCGTGATCGCCGACAGCAGCGCGATGTACCCGCCCTTGCCGATGGCGTGATAGGAAAAGAACCCGCACACCACCGACATCAGCAAGTAGGTCAGCAGCGGCTGGCCCAGCCACGCCTGTTGCAGCACCAGCAGCAAGCCCACGCTGGCGCCGATCAAGGTGCCGTAGGCGCGCTCCACGGCTTTCTTGCCGATATTGCCGTGGTGCTGCAAGCCGCCGATCACGATGAGCATGGTCACCGACGCCCACTCGCCGTGGGGCAGGTTGATCCCGGTGGTCAGCAGGATCGTCGCCAGCAGGCCGATGGACACGCGCACGGCGTGGATCAGCTTGGCGTGGCGATAGCGGCGGTACGGGTCGAGCAGCGGGCGCAGCAGGCGCCGGGCGAAGAGGGGCAGGTTCATCGGTACTAAAATGGCCTCAATAGTCAGGACGCGTGCAGTCAACTGTGTGAGCTGGCTTGCCTGCGATTGCATCACCCTGGTCTGACTGAAAGACCGAGGTGCCTGCATCGCAGGCAAGCCAGCTCCCACAAAAGCCAGCCCCACACAAGACTGGCCAGCGGTGTGTTTAGAAGATGTAGTCGGTCGTCAGGAAGCTGGAGTCACGGTTTTTCAGGATGTCGCTGACCAATGCCTTGTTGCTCTCCTGGAACTTGGTCGCCACCAACGTACGGATCGAGAACACGCGCAAGGCGTCATGCACCGACAGCGTGCCCTCGGCCGAGTTCTTGCGCCCGTTGAACGGGAAGGTGTCCGGCCCGCGCTGGCACTGGGCGTTGATATTGATGCGGCCGACCTGGTTGGCGAAGGTGTCCACCAGCTTGCCGACGGCTTCGGGGTTGGTGCCGAAAATACTCAACTGCTGGCCGAAATCCGAGTCCAGCACGTAGTCGATCACGGTCTCCAAGTCGCGGTAAGGCACGATCGGCACCACGGGGCCGAACTGTTCTTCGTGGTATACGCGCATCTGCGGGTTCACCGGGTACAGCACCGCCGGGTAGAAGAACGAACCGCGGCTTTCGCCGCCATGGGCGTTCACCACCTGGGCGCCGTGTTGCGCGGCATCGGCCACCAGGCCGTTGAGGTAGTCGACCTTGCCGGCTTCCGGCAGCGGCGTCAGCGAAACGCCGTCTTCCCACGGCATCCCGGGTTTGAGGGTGGTCAGCTTCTGGTTGAATTTCTCAATAAAGCTGGCGACTACGTCTTCATGTACAAAGAGGATTTTCAACGCGGTGCAACGCTGGCCGTTGAACGACAAGGAGCCGGTGACGGCCTCGCTCACGGCGTTGTCCAGGTCCACCTCGGGCAGCACGATGCCAGGGTTTTTCGCATCCAGGCCCAGCGCCGCGCGCAAGCGGTGGGGTTTTGGATGTAGCTTTTTCAGGTCGCTGGCAGCCTTGTTGGTGCCGATAAACGCAAAGATGTCGATTTTGCCGCTGGCCATCAGCGCGCTGACGGTCTCGCGGCCGCTGCCGTAGATCACGTTGATCACCCCGGCCGGGAAGCTGTCGCAGAACGCTTCGAGCAACGGGCGAATCAACAGCACGCCAAGCTTGGCCGGCTTGAACACCACGGTGTTGCCCATGATCAGCGCCGGGATCAGCGTGGTGAACGTCTCGTTGAGCGGGTAATTGTAGGGGCCCATGCACAGTGCCACGCCCAGGGGGACGCGGCGGATCTGGCCGAGGGTGTCCTGCTCCAGTTCGAAGCGGCTGGAGCGGCGGTCGAGTTCCTTGAGGGCGTTGATGGTGTCGGTGATGTAGTCGCAGGTGCGGTCGAATTCTTTTTGCGAGTCCTTGAGGTTCTTGCCGATTTCCCACATCAGCAGCTTGACCACAGCGTCGCGCTGTTCGCGCATGCGGTGCAAAAACGCTTCGACGTGCCTGATGCGCTCGACCACGCGCATCGTCGGCCATTCACCCTGGCCACGGTCGTAGGCGCGCACGGCGGCGTCGAGGGCGGTGAGGGCGGTGTCGGCGTCCAGCAACGGCGTGCTGCCGATATGCACGCGTTTTTCACCCAGTTGCACCGGGCTCTGCACCTGGGCGAGCGGCCCATTCCAGATCCGCAACTGGCCATCGACCAGATACTCGCGCTGTTCAATAGGCGCCGCCAGGCGGTATTGCTCGGGAATCTCGGCGGCGGAGGCGGGAAACAGCTGGGCGAGCAGGTTGCTGGTGGTCATGTCGCTACCCCTGGAATAGTTGCAAAACATGACTAGAGAGTCACCCATCAACAGGCTCTAAGGCAAGGCTTGTGCGCATTCTTGTACTCACGCTTGCGCGCGGCGGTTAAACTGCGCGCCTTATTTTGAAGGAGTTCACATGAGTCAGTACCAGCCGGGCATTCTTGCCGCACCGGTGCCTTTACAGGCACGCCATCTGTTTTTTGCCGTGGCTTCCCTGGACGCTGTGCCCGCTGCGCTGGACGCACTGGTGCAGTTGAGGGATTCGGCAGTGGTCGGTTTCGGTGAGCCGCTGGTGACTGCGCTCGGTGCGCAGATCGATGGCCTGCGTACGTTCCCGACCGTCAGCGGCCCGGGCGCGCACAACCCGTCCACCCAGCATGCGCTGTGGGTCTGGCTGCATGGCGTGGATCGCGGTGAACTGCTGCTGCGCAGCCGCGCGCTGGAAAAAGCCCTGGCCCCGGCGTTCAGTCTTGTGCAGTCGACCGAAGGCTTCCGCTACAAGACCGGTTTCGACCTCACCGACTACGAAGACGGCACCGAAAACCCCCACGACGACGCTGCCGTCGAGGCCGCCTTGACCGACAGCGGCGCCAGCTTCGCCGCGATCCAGCAATGGCAGCATGACCTCGATGGCTTCGCCGCGTTGCCGGCCCAGGAGCGCGACCACATCATCGGCCGCCGCCATGGCGACAACGAAGAACTCGACGACGCCCCGGAATCTGCCCACACCAAACGCACCGCCCAGGAAAGCTTCACCCCGGAAGCCTTTGTGGTCCGCCGCTCGATGCCTTGGGCCGAGAACGGCCAGGCAGGGTTGATGTTCCTTGCGTTCGGCCATTCGTTCGATGCGTTCGAAGCGCAACTGCGCCGCATGAGCGGCCTGGAAGACGGGATTGTCGATGGCCTGTATCGCATCAGTACGCCGTTGACCGGCGGATATTACTGGTGCCCGCCGATCAACGAAGGGCGTTTGGACCTGAGCGCGCTGGCGCGTTGAGCACGGCTTAACATGAAAATGCTGACAGCCCTGTAATCAGCCACTGAAAAAACTCCGCGCAGCCCTTACTCTAGACACCTTTGTCACCTGCGCGGATCGTTCATGTCTTCTGTTGCCGATGGGTTGCCCCTCAATAAACGCCTGCCTGCCGTGATTGCGATTTCCCTGGGGATCGGCATGGCGACCCTAGACACGGCCATCGTCAATACCGCGTTACCGACCTTGGCGGAAGGCATCGGCACGGATTCCGCGTCGGTGATCTGGGTGGTCAACGCCTACCAACTGGCGATCATCGCCACCGTGCTGCCGTTCGCGTCGCTGAGCGATGTACTGGGGCACCGCCGGGTGTATCTCGGCGGCTTACTGCTGTTTATCGTCTCGTCACTGTTTTGCGGCCTGGCCGGTTCGCTGCAAACCCTGACCGCCGCGCGGGTGGTGCAGGGCCTGGGCGCCGCGGCGATCATGAGCGTGAATACCGCGTTGCTGCGGCATATCTACCCGTCCAACATGCTTGGCCGCGGCCTGGGCTATAACTCGCTGGTGGTGGGGCTGGCGTTTACCCTCGGGCCGACGGCGGCGTCGGCGATTTTGTCGGTCAGCACCTGGCACTGGCTGTACCTGATCAACGTGCCGCTGGGGGTGTTGGCCTTGGTCCTGGGCCTGCGTTCGTTGCCCACCTTGCCGATGACCGGGCACGCGTTCGACCGCCTCGCGGCGTTGTTGTGTGCTGGATTGTTCGCCCTGTTGGTGCTTGGCCTGGGCACGGCGGTGCATGGTGCCCAGGGGGCGTTGACGCTGGGGTTGATTGCGTTGGCGCTGGTCTGCGGTGTGTTACTGCTGCGGCGTCAGGCCGGGCATCCCGCGCCGATGCTGGCCCTGGATCTGTTCAAGCGGCCGCTGTTTGCCTTGTCGTCCCTGACGGCGATTTGCGCCTTCAGTGCCCAAGGCCTGGCCTTTGTGTCGTTGCCTTTCCTGCTGCAGGCGGTGTTGGGCCATAGCCAGGTGCAAACCGGTTTCCTGATGACGCCTTGGCCGGCAGTGGTCGCGGTGATGGCGCTGGTGGCCGGACGCTTGGCGGACCGGGTGTCACTGGGGCTGTTGTGCGGCATTGGCCTGTTGCTGCTCAGTGCCGGTATGGCCGCATTGGCCAGCCTGGGCGATGGGGCGTCGGCGTTCGATATTGGCTGGCGGATGGCGTTGTGTGGCGCCGGTTTTGGCTTCTTCCAGTCACCCAACCTCAAGGCCTTGATGACCAGTGCGCCGTTGGCCCGCAGCGGCGGCGCCAGTGGCATCGTGGCGATTTCACGCTTGCTTGGGCAGACATTGGGCGCGTCGTTGGTGGCATTGTGTTTTCACCTGTTCGTCGACAGCGGCCCGCAAGTCGCATTGTGGCTGGGCTGTGGCTTTGCCTTGGTGGGGGCGGTGGCCAGCGGCCTGCGTCTGTTGCCCTACGGAAAAAAGGCCGGGTAGGGCGTTGTAAAACACGCGTGTGGAAGGCTACCGTGGCGACCTGGATATTTCGGGATGTTTCAGTTTTATGACCAGCCTGGCCCAACGTACTGCTGACACGACCTCTCGCCGGGCTGCACTGACCCTCGCTTTCTGCCTGCCCAGTGACGTGCTGCTGTACTTGTTGCTGCCAATGGAATCCCAAGCGTTTGGCATTACCCTGGCCCAGGCCGGGGTGTTGCTGGCGGCCAATCGCCTGGTGCGGATTTTCGGTTACCGGCATGTGCTGAACTTCTACGCACGCAACGGCGACCGTCTGACTTGCATGATCGCCGCCGCTGCGGCGACGCTGTGCGCCCTGGGCAATTCAATGTTGTCGGGCTTCGCCGCCTTGTTGGGGCTGCGGCTGATCTGGGGCCTGTGTTTTGCCGCGCTGAACCTGTCGACCCAAGTACTCGCCACCTCAGAGCCAGCCGGTGCCGCACGCCGTGCCGGGCGCTCGCGGGCGGTGATCGCCCTGGGGCCGATGCTGGCGCTGCCACTGGGCGGTTGGCTGACGCTGTGGGCCGGGCCGCGGCCGATCTTCCTTATTCTTGCTGGCGCCTGCCTGGTGGGCCTGTGGATGGCGCGCGGCTTGCCCACTGCGGGCCATGATCTGCACAGCACCGGGCGCCGCTTCAAGTGGCCCGACAGTGTGGCGATGTGGTCGTTTATCGAAGGCGTGGCGTTGGATGGGTTGTTTATTTTCGGTCTGTCGATCCAGGCGCAGAAGATTCTCGGCGGCGACGCGGTACTGATCGCCGGTGGTTTGATGGCGCTGCGTTATCTTTCGGAAATGCTCCTGAGCCCGTTGGGCGGTCGCGCGGCCCAGCGATTTGGCGCGACCTCGATGTTGCTGCTGTTTTCGTTCCTGAGTGCCTTGGCCCTGACGGCGTTTTCCAGCTACTGGGTGATTGCGGGCGCGGCCGCGGTGCTGGTGCTGCGTGCGCTGCAACTGCCGTTGGTGACCACCCTGGTGGCCGAGCGCAACCCGGGTTCGATGCGCGTCTCGGCGCTCGCGTCAAATGCCGTGTGGCGTGACATCGGCGCGGGCCTCGGACCGTTGCTGGCGGGTTTACTGCTGCCGGTAGCCTCGGCACCGCTGGTGTTTGGCCTGGCCGGCGCGGCGATTGCGCTGAGTGCGTTGTTTTGCTGGCGGGCGCGCTGACTCAGGCTGCCTTGACGTGGTCCAGCCAGGCCGGATCGAGACGGGTTTGTTCGGTATCCATCCCCAGTGCCTGCATCTTCGCCTTATGCGCCTCGATCTCGCCGATCAACTGCACTTGCGCGCTGGAGTTGGCATCCAGTGCATGCATTTGCGTCAGGCCCAGATGGTAGAAACGCAGCAGCTTGATTGCGCTGGGGTCATTCGCCTGCACGCGTTCCGTGACCTTGTGCATCACGTTGGTCACGCTCATCAGGCTGCGCTTGAGTTGCCAGCCATATACGGCCGGTGCAAGCCAGGTTTGGCTCCAGAAAGGACCGCGCACCAGTGCCAGGGTGATCAGTACGCCAGCAAATACGCCGCCGACGTTGAAGCGAAAGTTGTCGCCGCCGGGTTCGCCGAACAGCATCACCGCGAGGCTGGACAAGAGCATCGCCAGGGCCAGGAACAGCACCGCCACAATCAGTGTGCTGCGGCGGGTTTGGCGGCGGTAGGTGACGGGGTCGCAGGGTTTGAGCTCGAACATCCGGGTGCAGTCTCCAGTGGCGTAGGCGGGCATCTTCGCACACTGGATAGAAAGAGCCCCGCTTCAGCGGGGCTTTTACTTACTTGGGTGCGAGCCAAGTTACCTCGGTGATACCGAACTTTTCCGCCCAAGGGCGCGTGGTCTTCTTCACTTGTTCGTGTCCGACCCGGCCAATGCGGCTTACATGGGCGATGTCGGCATCCACCGCCGCCCAGTGCCAGGCCTCGGCGTTGTTCATCACTTCGGCGCGCACCACAAAGGACTTCGGTTGTCCGTGCAGCTGGTAATTGATCGTGTAGATTTTTGCGGTACTCATGTTGCCTCCCTGTGTTGTTATAAATGGATAGGGCGGCGTTCAAAAAGGTTCATTCAAAATGACAATCCGCACGTCGGCGCGGCATAGTGACGCCTCTGCCACGTGCCCAAGGAGTGCGCCATGTCCCACCTGAGTCATCGACAGTTGTACCTGCGACGCCTGGGCTATGACACTCCACCCGCGCCGACCCTGCAAACCCTGCGTGACCTGCAGTTGCGTCATGTGTGCACGTTTGCCTTTGAAAGCCTGTCGACCTTGCTGCGCCTGCCGGTGCCCATCGATCTGGCGAGTGTCGAGCAGAAGGTGTTGATCGAAGGGCGGGGTGGTTATTGCTATGAGTTGAACCAGATGTTCCTGTTGCTGTTGCAGGAACTCGGTTTCGACGCACGCGGCATTACCGGCCGGGTGGTGATGGGCGGGCCGCCGGATGCGCGCACCGCACGCACCCATCGCTTGAGCCTGGTGACCGTGGACGGCGTGCGCTACATCACCGATGTCGGTTTTGGCGGCATGGTGCCCAGCAGCCCATTGCAGTTGGACAGCGAGGCCGTGCAGGCCACGGCGCACGAGCCGTATCGGCTGACGCACAATGCAGACGGCAGCTACACGTTATGGGCCGAAGTCGCGGGGCAATGGCGTGGTTTGTATGTGTTCGACCTGCAGGTGCAGGCGGACATCGACTACGAAATCGGCAACTGGTACGTGTCCACTCATCCGGGGTCGCCGTTCGTGGGCCAGTTGAAGGCGGCGCTGTTGGCCGTGGGCAAACGCTATACGCTGAACAACGGCCACTACGCGGTGCATTACCTGGATAGGTCGAGCGAAAAACAGGTGGTCGCCAGCGCTGATGAGTTGCTGACGTTGCTGCACGAGACCTTTGGCATTCGCTTGCCAGCGCATCCGCAACTTCGCCCGGTACTTGAGGGCCTGGTGTTGGCGGGTTGCTGAAAATATTGAAATAGAGCCTTCGCTGAACCGTTTTATCTCCAGATCCGAGCAAATCAATTCGAACCTTTTTCCTACATTCAGGCTCGAATCGGTTCCGGAATGATTTGTTCAAATGACAAGGAGATGTAAAACGATGTCCAGGCTATTCGGAACAATCCTCAAGAACACCTCGGTATTCGCGCTAGTCGCAGCGCCGGCCGTGGTGTTTGCCGCACCGTCCACAGCACCGATTTCCACTTTCGGCCTGCTGGGCAGCTATAACGATTTCAAGCTTGAAGGCGGCAGCCGCAGTGACAAGGACGACATGCCCGAAGCGGGCCTGTTCTATAACTTCGGCAACAAGCTCACCGCTGAATCCGGCTTCATCTACCAGGCCGGTGTCGAAGCCAAATACGGCAAAAAAAGCGACAACAAGCTCAAGGAAGGCCAGGCCGACCTCGATCTCGGCTGGCGTGCCGCGCTGGATGCGCGCAACTCGGTCGACGTGATTGTCGGTGGCGGCTACAGCTGGACCCGCTATGAGCTGGACTCCAATGACTACGACCTGGAACTGACCAGCAAATCGCCATTTGCCAAGGCCGCCCTGGGCTATAACCACCAGTTCAACGACATGACCTTGCGCGTTGAAGCCGGTGCCCGTCATACCCTCGACGGCCGCGCCAAGATCAAGGTGGACGGCCTTGGCAGCGATACCGTGGACCTCAAGGATCGCACCAACCCCTACGCGGAGGTCAGCCTGCTGATGAACCAGAAGGGCGACCTGCCGGTGGTTGCTGGCCTGTACTACACCCGTACCGAGTACAAGCTGGATGACGATTCGGAACTGGCGGATAACACCAGGCTCAAGCGTGATGAGTATGGAGTGAAGGTCGGTATCGCGTTCTAACGCCACACCGAGTCCCCCCTGTGGGAGCACCGACCTGTGTGGGAGGTTCGATGGTGGAGGGCAATATCTCCACCAACAGTGCCACCGCCTTCGCAGCCTCGCTAAAGCTCGACAGCTCTCACAGGGAATTACCTACTGCGCATCAACACCGACCAACTGTGGGAGCGGGCTTGCCCGCGAAAGCGTCAGATCAGTCGAAGTATCTGTGACTGACACTGCGCATTCGCGGGCAAGCCCGCTCCCCTATTTTTGACCGCATTCGTCAGAACAATCCGTTCAAGTGTCGGAGGGCCGTGTGACGATTCGGGCACAGGAATGCCTGTTGGAATGCACTCACTGCTAAAAACGCAAAACGGCGCCCGAAGGCGCCGTTTTGTTTACCGCATCTTGCTAAGCGATCAAACGCCCAACACCGCGTGCTGCACCAGAGTGAGCAACGGTTGTGGGTACACGCCCAGGAAAAACGCGAGCAGGGCGATGGCCAGCAGCATCACGCCGCCTGCCTTCTGTTCCCAATGCAGCTCGGCATCCACGCGACGCAGGTTTGGCTCGATCAGGTACAGGGTGACCATCACGCGCAGGTAGTAGAACACGCCGATGGCGCTGCCCAGTACCAGCGAGGCAACCAACCACCACTGGTGGGCTTCAACGCCGGTGGCGACGATGTAGAACTTGCCGATGAAGCCTGCGGTCAGCGGGATACCGGCCAGGGACAGCATCATCACAGTGAGTACGGCGGTCAGGTACGGACGGCGCCAGAACAGGCCGCGGTATTCGTACAGGGCGTCGGCGTCACGGCCTTTGAACGGCGAGGACATCAGGGTGATCACGCCGAACGCACCAAGGCTGGTGATCACGTAGGTGACCAGATACACGCCCATGGCTTCCACGGCCAGGCCTTTGCTCGCCACCAGGGCGATCAGCAGGTAGCCGAAGTGTGCGATGGACGAGTAACCCAGCAGACGCTTGAGGTTGTTCTGGGTCAGTGCCAGCAGGTTACCGAACAGGATCGACGCGATGGCGATCACGGTCAGTACGTCGCTCAGGACGCCGGTGTTGGCGGCAGGGGAGATCTGGAACAGACGCACCATCACGGCAAACACGGCGACTTTCGACGCGGTAGCCAGGAACGCAGCCACCGGCGCCGGGGCGCCTTCGTACACGTCCGGGGTCCACAGGTGGAACGGCACCAGCGACAGCTTGAACGCCAGGCCGATCAGCATCATGGCCAGGCCCAGTTGGGCAATCGGCGCAGGCATGCTGGTGGTGGCCAGGGCATGACCGATACCGGTGAAGCTCAGGCTGCCGGCTTCGGCGTACAGCAGGGCCATACCAAACAACAGGAACGCGGAACCGGCGGCCGACAGCACCATGTACTTGATGCCGGCTTCCAGGGAACGCTTGTTGAAGAAGGCGTAGGCCACCAGGCCGTAGGTCGGGATCGACAGCAGTTCCAGGCCGATGAACAGGCCCGCCAGGTGCTGTGCGCTGACCAGCACGATGCCACCGGCCGCAGCCAGCAGGATCAGCAGGTACAGCTCTTCGCGGTTGCCTGGGTAGCCGGTGCCGCCTTCGCCGAGGTAGGCGTGGGCGAGGGTGACGCAGGCCAGTGTCGCCACCAGGATCAGTGCGATGTACAGCAGCGCGAAGTCATCGACCATCATCAGTGGCGTTACGGCCAGTGGCGCGACCTTGAGGGCCGGGATGATCGACAGCAGGGCCAGGTTCAGACCGGCACAGGACAGCAGGAACGTTTGCGAGTGATTGCGGCGCCAGGCGATGGCCAGCATCACCACCACGATGGTGAGGCTGGTAATCAGCAGCGGCGCAAGCGCGATAAAGTGTTGGATCGTGAATTCCATAGCGCTCTTACCGGGCCGAAGCGAGTTGAGAGAAGGCGGTGCCGAACCACTGCTGCACGCCATGCATCGTTGCGGCAGAAGTGTCCAGGAACGGTTGCGGGTACACGCCGATGTAGATCAGCAGTACCGCAAGGCCGAGCACCATGATCAGTTCGCGAGCATCCATCCCTTGCAGGACGGTGTCGGACTTGGCCGGGCCGAAGTAGGCGCGGTGGATCATGATCAACGAGTAGACCGAACCGAACACCAGGCCGGACGTTGCGATGGCGCTGATCCATGGCGTCTGCACGAAGGCCCCCATCAGGATCAGGAACTCGCCGATGAAGTTGCCGGTACCCGGCAAGCCCAGGGACGCGGCGGCGAAGAACAGGCTGATCGCCGGCAGGTAGGCGATGCGCGACCACACGCCACCCATTTCACGCATGTCACGGGTGTGCAGGCGCTCGTACAGCTGACCGCTCAGGATAAACAGTGCAGCGGCCGAGACACCGTGGGCCAGCATCTGGATCACCGCGCCTTGCAGCGCCAGTTGGCTGCCGGAGTAGATGCCGATCAGTACGAAACCCATGTGGGAAACGGACGAGAAGGCAATCAGGCGCTTGATGTCGGTTTGGGCGAAGGCCAGGAACGCACCGTAGAAGATCCCGATCAGACCCAGGGTCATGGCGATCGGCGCGAACTCGGCCGAGGCATTCGGGAACAGCGGCAGGGCGAAACGCAGCAGGCCGTAAGCGGCAGTCTTCAACAAGATACCGGCCAGGTCCACGGAACCCGCGGTCGGTGCCTGGGCGTGAGCGTCAGGCAACCAGGAGTGGAACGGCACCACCGGCAGCTTCACCGCGAAGGCGATGAAGAAGCCCAGCATCAGGATGTACTCGGTGGTCAGGGACATCTTGGTTTTCAACAGGTCGGCGTAGTTGAAGGTAATCACGCCGGTGTTGTTGAAGTTGACCAGTACCAGACCCAGGATCGCCACCAACATGATCAGGCCGGAAGCCTGGGTGAAGATGAAGAACTTGGTCGCCGCATAGATCCGGGTTTTCTTGCCGTCCGAAGAACTGTGACCCCAGAGCGCGATGAGGAAGTACATCGGCACCAGCATCATTTCCCAGAAGAAGAAGAACATGAACAGGTCGAGGGCGAGGAACACGCCAACCACACCGCCCAGGATCCACATCAGGTTCAGGTGGAAGAAGCCCACGTGACGCTGGATCTCTTTCCAGGAGCAGAGTACCGAAAGGATACCCAGCAGGCCGGTCAGCAGGATCATCAACAGCGACAGGCCGTCGAGGGCCAGGTGCACGTTGATGCCGAAGCGCTGGATCCACACATGCTTGAATTCAAGCGCGAAGGTGGGATCGACGCCCGGTGCCGGAGCAAATGAATAGTCGCCATGGGCCCACAGCCAGAGGCCGAGAGCGAGTTCCAGGGACATGGTCAGCAACGCAATCCAGCGGGGGAGGGTGGCGCCGAAGCGTTCACCCATCCAGCAGAGCAGGCCGCCGATAAAGGGGATCAGGATTAGCCAGGGCAGAATCATGACAGGCTCGTTTCCTTTCGCAAGTTCGCAAAGTTGGCAGTGTTCATAGTCAGACCGCTACCACGACGATGGCACCAATAACCAGCACAGCACCGGCAGCCATGGAAGCGGCATACCAACGCAGTTGCCCGGTTTCGCTGCGGCTCAGGGCGGTGTGACCGGCCTTGGCGGCGCGCGGGATCAAACCGATGGTCTGGTCGAGCGGGTCTTTGCGCAGTACATGGCTGATGGCCAGGTAAGGCTTGACGAACAGTTTGTCGTAGATCCAGTCGAAGCCCCAGGCAGCGAACCACCAGGCGGACAGGAAGCGGCCAATGCCACTGTTGGCCACGGCCGTCACAAAGCGACGCTTGCCGAGGAACAACAGGGCTGCCAGCAGGATACCGGCGATGGCGATGGCGCCCGAGGCGATTTCCAGGCTGTGCTGGGCTTCGCCGCCGGCATGGCCGACGCTTTGCGGCAGTACACCGTGCAGGGGCGGGGTGATCATGGCGCCGACGAAGGTCGACAGCACGATCAGCACCGACAAAGGCAGCCAGTGGGAGATGCCGTGGCCTGCATGCGCTTCGGTCTTGGCTTCACCGTGGAAGGTGATGAAGATCAGGCGGAAGGTGTACAGCGAGGTCATGAACGCACCCACCAGGCCTGCGTACAGCAGGTTCTGGTTACCGCTGGCAAAGGCTTCCCAGAGGATTTCATCCTTGGAGTAGAAACCGGCGGTCACCAACGGCAGGGCGGCCAGGGCGGCACCACCGACGATGAAGCTGGCGTAGGCCAGTGGCAGTTTCTTCCACAGGCCGCCCATCTTGAAGATGTTCTGCTCGTGGTGGCAGGCAACGATCACCGCACCGGAAGCAAGGAACAGCAGGGCCTTGAAGAAAGCGTGGGTCATCAGGTGGAAGATCGCCGCGTCCCAGGCACCAACGCCCAGGGCCAGGAACATGTAGCCGATCTGGCTCATGGTCGAGTAGGCGAGGATCCGCTTGATGTCGGTCTGTACCAGCGCGGCGAAGCCGGCCAGTACCAGGGTCACGCCGCCAACGACGCCCACCAGGTGCAGGATGTCCGGCGCCAGGGTGAACAGGCCGTGGGTACGGGCGATCAGGTAGACACCGGCGGTGACCATGGTTGCGGCGTGGATCAGTGCGGAAACCGGGGTAGGACCGGCCATCGCATCCGCCAGCCAGGTTTGCAATGGCAGTTGCGCGGATTTACCCACGGCGCCGCCCAGCAGCATCAGGGTAGCGAGGGTGATCCAGAAGTCGCCGACCTGGAATTTCTGCGGCGCCAGTACCAGCAGTTCCTGGATGTTCAGCGTGCCCACCTGTTGGAACAGGATGAACAGGCCGATGGCCATGAACACGTCGCCAATACGGGTGACGATAAAGGCCTTGAGTGCCGCGTTGCCGTTGTTGCGGTTGCTGTAGTAGAAACCGATCAACAGGTACGAGCACAGGCCTACGCCTTCCCAGCCGAAGTACAGGAACAACAGGTTATCGCCCAGCACCAGGAACAGCATGCTGGCGATAAACAGGTTGGTGTACGAGAAGAAGCGCGAGTAGCCCGCTTCACCGCGCATGTACCAGGACGCGAACAGGTGGATCAGGAAGCCCACGCCGACGACCACGCCAAGCATGGTGATCGACAGGCCGTCGACGTAGAGGGCGAAGTTGGGCTTGAAGCCCTCCACCGACATCCACTGCCACAGCACCAGGGTGTAGTGACCGCCTTCCGGCGGCGCGACGTTGAATTGCCAGATGACATAGGCGGCGACGATCGCCGACAGGCCAATGGAACTCACGCCCACCAGGGCCGAGAGGTTTTCCGACCAGCGTCCGCGAGAGAACGACAGCAGCAGGAAACCGATCAGGGGAAATACGAAAGTCAGAAAGATCATGTTCATCCGCGCATCTCACTGGCAGCGTCGATATCAAGCGTGTGGAAGCGACGATACAGTTGCAGCAGGATCGCCAGGCCAATACTGGCCTCGGCGGCTGCCAGGCTGATCACCAGGATGAACATGACTTGTCCATCCGGCTGGCCCCAACGTGCGCCGGCAACGATGAAGGCCAGTGCCGCAGCGTTCATCATGATTTCCAGGCTCATCAACACGAACAGAATGTTACGGCGGACCATCAGGCCGACCAGGCCAAGGCAGAACAGGATGCCGGCGACCGCCAGACCATGCTCCAAAGGGATAGCAGGCATCGTCATTGCTCCTTGGCTTCGTTGCGGCCCAAGTGGAAGGCGGTGATGGCTGCAGCGAGCAGCAGCATCGAAGCCAGTTCGACCACCAGCAGGTATGGGCCGAACAGGCTGATGCCCACGGCCTTGGCGTCTACGGTGGTGTGGCCGATGGCCTGGCCGCTCTGGTGAGCGAACAGCACATACAGCAGTTCACCCAGCAGCAAGGCTGCCAGTACGACCGGGCCGAGCCAGATGCCGGGTTTGAGCCAGACGCGCTCCTGGGCGACCGAAGCCGGCCCGAGGTTGAGCATCATCACCACAAACACGAACAGCACCATGATGGCGCCAGCGTAGGCGATCACTTCCAGTACACCGGCGAACGGCGCGCCGAGGCTGAAGAAGGTCATGGCCACGGCGATCAACGAAATGATCAGGTAGAGCAGGGCGTGCACAGGATTGGTGTTGGTGATCACGCGAAGCGTGGACACCACTGCAATACCGGACGCGAAATAGAAAGCGAATTCCATCTTTCTTCCTTAAGGCAGCAAGCTCTTCACGTTGATCGGCTCGGCTTCGTTTTGTGCGGCGCCTTTCGGCTTACCGGCAACGGCCATACCTGCAACACGATAGAAGTTGTAATCAGGGTTTTTACCGGGACCAGAGATCAGAAGATCTTCTTTCTCGTACACCAGGTCCTGACGTTTGAACTCGGCCATCTCGAAATCCGGGGTCAGCTGGATTGCGGTGGTCGGGCAAGCTTCCTCGCAGAGGCCGCAGAAAATGCAGCGCGAGAAGTTGATGCGGAAGAAGTCCGGGTACCAGCGACCGTCTTCGGTTTCAGCTTTCTGCAGGGAGATGCAACCCACCGGGCACGCCACGGCGCACAGGTTGCAGGCTACGCAACGCTCTTCGCCATCGGGGTCGCGGGTCAGTACGATACGGCCGCGATAGCGCGGCGGCAGGTACACCGCTTCTTCCGGGTATTGCAGGGTGTCGCGTTTGCGAAAGCCGTGACCGAACACCATCACCAGGCTTCGCAACTGGGTACCGGTACCCTTAACGATGTCGCCAATATATTTGAACATGGGTCAAATCCTCACTGAACCGCGCCGGCGGGCGTGTTCAACAACACAACGGCAGCCGTCACCAGCAAATTGATCAGGGTCAGCGGCAGGCAGAAGCGCCAGCTGAAATCCATCACCTGGTCGTATCGTGGACGCGGAATGGAAGCGCGCAGCAGGATAAACAACATGATGAAGAACGCGGTCTTCAGGAAGAACCAGAAGAACGCCAACTGCGGCAGGATGCCGAACGGACCGTGCCAGCCGCCGAAGAACAGCGTGACCAGCAGGGCCGAGATCAAGATGATGCCGATGTACTCACCAACGAAGAACATGCCCCATTTCATGCCGGCGTATTCGATGTGGTAGCCGTCGGCCAGTTCCTGTTCCGCTTCCGGCTGGTCGAACGGGTGACGGTGAGTCACGGCGACGCCAGCGATGAAGAAGGTACAGAAGCCGAAGAACTGCGGAATGATGAACCACAGGTTCTGCGCCTGGTACTCGACGATGTCGCGCATGTTGAACGAGCCGACCTGCACCACGATGCCCATCAGCGCGAGGCCCATGAACACTTCGTAGGACACGGTCTGGGCCGAGGCCCGCAAGCTGCCCAGCAGGGCGAACTTGTTGTTGCTCGACCAACCGGCGAACAGCACCGCGTAGACCGACAAACCGGCCATGGCGAAGAAGAACAGCAAGCCGATGTTCAGGTCCGCCACGCCCCAGGTTGGGGTGATCGGGATGATCGCGAAGGCGATCAGCAAGGCGCTCATGGCCACCACCGGTGCCAGGGTGAAGATCACCTTGTCGGCAAAGGGCGGGGTCCAGTCTTCCTTGAAGAACATCTTCAGCATGTCGGCCGCGATCTGGAACATGCCGAACGGGCCAACGCGGTTCGGACCGTAACGGTCCTGCCACCAGCCCAGCAGGCGACGTTCGACGAAGCTGAGCAGGGCGCCCGCAACGACCACGGCCAACAGGATCACGATGGCCTTGACCACCGAGATGATCACGTCGATCACTTCAGGAGTGAACCAAGTCATTGCGCTGCCTCCTGCAGACCGTCAACGGTTTTGCCGAAGATCGCCGCTGGAATGCCGGCGATGCCTTTAGGCAGTGCAACCAGGCCAGCGCCCAGCTCTTCATTGATGCGCAGCGGCAGACGCAGGGTCTGGCCGGCCACGGTCAGGCTGAGCAGGGCACCGTCGTTGACGCCCAGGCGGTCGGCTTCGGACTTGGCCAGCGACACGTAGGCTTCAGGAATGCGACTTTGCACCGGCGCGGCTTTGGAAGAGTTCTCTTCGCTGCCGAACAGGTGGAAGAACGGCACAACCTGCCAGGTGCCCTGGGCCGGGTTGAACGGACGCGGGACGGCGGCGAACCAGTTCAGCGAATCACCGGTGCTTTCGATCAGGCGGGTGCCCGGGTCGCCAGCGCGGATATGACCACCGACTTCGTCCTGGAACTTGTTCCAGGCCTGCGGCGAGTTCCAGCCCGGCGACCAGGCGAATGGCACCTGCTGACGCGGTTCGGCCGACCCCGAGTAACCTTCCATGGAGAAGGCGAACGCGGTATCCGTGTCTTGCGGAGTACGCGGTTCGTGCACGCTGATGTTGGCGCGCATGGCGGTACGACCGGAGTAACGCAGCGGCTCACGGGCCAGTTTCATGCCCTTGATGCGGAACGCGGCGGACGGCGCGGCGTCGACGATGCGGGCCAGTTGCGGCGCGCTCGCGGCGGTGGCAGCGGTCACGTGGTCGAGCTGGGTCCAGTCGATCGGCTGGTTCAGCAGGGTGGCGCGCAGGGCATGCAGCCAGCGCCAGCCTTCGTGAACCAGGATGCTGGCGTCCATGTACTTCGGATCGAACACCTGGAAGAAGCGCTGGGCACGGCCTTCCTGGCTGACCAGGGTACCGTCGCCTTCGGCGAAGGTGGCGGCTGGCAGCACCAGGTCGGCACGGTCGCTGGTGGCGGTCTTCTGGTGATCGGCGACGATCAGGACCTTGGCAGCGTCCAGTGCCGCGTCAACCTTGGCGGCATCGGTGCGGGTGTACAGGTCGTTTTCCAGCACCACGATGGCGTCGGCGTTGCCGTCGATCACCGCTTGCAGGCCGGCGTCCAGGGACTCGCCACCGAGCATGGCCAGGCCAAGGCTGTTGGCTTCCGGCACGACCAGGCTGATGGAACCGTTCTTGTCGCGCAGCTTCAAAGCCTTGGCGATGTTGGCGGCGGCTTCGATCAGCGCCTTGGAACCCAACGAGGTGCCGGCAATGATCAATGGACGCTTGGCGGCCAGCAGGGCGTCGGCGATACGCTGGGCCAGTGCGACGGCTTCGCTGTCCAGGCCTTCGACGGCAGGCGCGCTGGCGTCGAGGGCGTGGGCCACGGCAAAACCGATGCGGGCCAGGTCGTCTGGTGCGGCGTGCACACATTCTTCGGCGATGTCGTCGAGCTTGGTTTCAGCCAGGCTGGCAATAAACAGCGGGTTCAGCGCGTGCTGGCCGATGTTTTTCACCGCCGCGTCGAGCCATGGCTGGACGCGCATGGCGTCGGCCATTTCTTCGGCCTTGCCCTTGACCGACTGACGCAGCGACAGGGCCACGCGGGCAGCGGTCTGGGTCAGGTCTTCGCCGAGCACGAAAATCGCGTCGTGGTCTTCGATGTCGCGCATGTTCGGGACTGGCAGCGGGCTGTCGTTCAGCACTTGCAGGACCAGGCGGATGCGCTCCAGCTCAGCGGCTTCGATACCGCTGTAGAAGTGCTCGGCACCGACCAGTTCGCGCAACGCGAAGTTGCTTTCGAGGCTGGCGCGGGGCGAACCGATACCGACGATATTGCGGCCGCGCAGCAGGTCGGCGGCTTTATCCAGCGCTTCGTCCAGGCTCAGCTTGCCGCCGTTGGCCAGCAGTGGCTGGCGTGGGCGGTCTTCGCGGTTGACGTAGCCATAGCCGAAACGGCCACGGTCGCACAGGAAGTACTGGTTGACCGAACCGTTGAAGCGGTTTTCGATCCGACGCAGTTCGCCGTAGCGCTCGCCCGGGGAGATGTTGCAACCGCTGGAGCAGCCATGGCAGATGCTCGGGGCGAACTGCATGTCCCACTTACGGTTGTAGCGCTCGGAGTGAGTCTTGTCGGTGAATACACCGGTCGGGCAGACCTCGGTGAGGTTGCCGGAGAACTCGCTTTCGAGCACGCCATCTTCAACGCGACCGAAGTACACGTTGTCGTGGGCGCCGAACACGCCGAGGTCGGTGCCGCCGGCGTAGTCTTTATAGAAGCGCACGCAACGATAGCAGGCGATGCAGCGGTTCATTTCGTGGGAAATGAACGGGCCGAGGTCCTGGTTCTGGTGGGTACGCTTGGTGAAGCGATAACGGCGCTCGTTGTGGCCGGTCATCACTGTCATGTCTTGCAGGTGGCAGTGACCGCCTTCCTCACAGACCGGGCAGTCGTGAGGGTGGTTGGTCATCAGCCATTCGACGACACTGGCGCGGAACGCCTTGGATTCCTCATCGTCGATGGAAATCCAGGTGTTGTCGGTGGCTGGGGTCATGCAGGACATGACGATACGACCACGGGTGTCGTTTTCGTCGGTGTATTGCTTGACCGCGCACTGGCGACAGGCACCGACGCTACCAAGTGCGGGGTGCCAGCAGAAATACGGAATATCGAGGCCGAGTGACAGACACGCCTGTAACAGGTTGTCTGCCCCATCGACTTCGAGCGCTTTGCCGTCTACGTGGATAGTGGCCATGGTTCAAAGTTCTTCGTTGGCCCGTTGTCAGCGGGCGTGGCTAATGGAATCTTGTTATTCATGTGCATCTACACAGCCATCAAGGCGTCAGCACATGAGAAAGCGAAGGGCACGGACCCTTCGCTTTTTAAGCGTTACGCGCCGACTACGATCGGCTTCGCCAGAGGCGGGACGGCGGCGCTGGTAGGCGCGATACCGGCTTCGAACTCCGAGCGGAAGTATTTGATTGCGCTGCCCAATGGCTCTACGGCGCCCGGTGCGTGAGCACAGAAGGTCTTGCCCGGGCCGAGGAAACCGACCAGGCCCAGCAGGGTCTCGATGTCACCCTCGCGGCCTTCGCCTTTTTCCAGGGCCATCAGCAGCTTGACGCTCCACGGCAGGCCATCGCGGCATGGGGTGCAGAAGCCGCAGGATTCACGGGCAAAGAACTGCTCCATGTTGCGCAGCAGCGAGACCATGTTCACGGTGTTGTCCACCGCCATCGCCAGGCCCGTACCCATCCGGGTGCCGACCTTGCCGATGCCGCCGGCATACATCTGGGCGTCGAGGTGCTCGGGCAGCAGGAAACCGGTGCCGGCGCCGCCTGGTTGCCAGGCTTTCAAGGTGTAGCCGTCGCGCATGCCGCCGGCGTAGTCCTCGAACAGCTCGCGTGCGGTCACGCCGAACGGCAGTTCCCACAGGCCAGGGTTCTTGACCTTGCCGGAGAAGCCCATGAGCTTGGTGCCCATGTCTTCGCTGCCTTCGCGGGCCAACGATTTGTACCAGTCCACGCCGTCGGCGATGATCGCCGGCACGTTGCACAGGGTTTCTACGTTGTTCACACAGGTCGGCTTGCCCCACACGCCTACGGCGGCAGGGAAGGGCGGCTTGGAGCGCGGGTTGGCGCGGCGGCCTTCGAGGGAGTTGATCAGTGCGGTCTCTTCACCGCAGATGTATCGCCCGGCGCCGGTGTGCACGAACAGTTCGAAGTCAAAGCCCGAACCGAGGATATTCTTGCCCAGCAGGCCCGCGGCCTTGGCTTCTTCCACGGCACGGTTGAGGTGCTTGGCGGCGGTGGTGTACTCGCCACGCAGGAAGATATAGCCGCGGTAGGTTTTCAGTGCGCGGGCACTGATCAGCATGCCTTCGATCAGCAGATGGGGCAGTTGCTCCATCAGCATGCGGTCTTTCCAGGTGTTCGGCTCCATTTCATCCGCGTTGCACAGCAGGTAGCGGATGTTGATGGATTCGTCCTTGGGCATCAGGCCCCACTTAACCCCCGTTGGGAAGCCTGCACCGCCGCGACCTTTGAGGCCGGCGTCCTTCACGGTCTGGACAATGTCGTCCTGGGCCATGTCGGCGAAGGCTTTGCGCGCCGCCGCGTAACCGTTCTTGGCCTGGTACTCGTCGAGCCATACCGGCTCGGCATCGTCACGCAGGCGCCAGGTCAGCGGGTGGGTTTCAGGCGAACGCTTGATCAGGTTGGCCGGGCCGAAAGATGTCAGGGTCATGGGTAGCCCTCGAGCAATTGGGTCACGCCAGCTGCCTGTACGTCACCGAATGTGTCGTCGTCGATCATCAACGCCGGCGCCTTGTCGCAGTTGCCCAGGCAGCACACCGGCAGCAGGGTGAAGCGCCCGTCTGCAGTGGTCTGGCCGAGGCCGATGCCGAGTTTGGTCTGGATCGCGTCGACCACCGATTCGTGGCCGCCGATGTAGCAGACCATGCTGTCGCACACGCGAATGATGTGGCGGCCCACTGGCTGGCGGAAGATCTGGCTGTAGAACGTAGCCACGCCTTCAACGTCGCTGGCAGGGATGCCGAGGATCTCGCCGATGGCGTAGAGGGCGCCGTCCGGCACCCAGCCACGTTCCTTCTGGACGATCTTCAAGGCTTCGATCGACGCCGCGCGCGGGTCTTCGTAGTGATGCAGCTCGTGCTCGATGGCCGAGCGCTCGGTTTCACTCAGGGTGAAACGGTCTGTCTGGATAAGCGTGCTGTTCATGCTTAGCGGTCCACGTCGGCCATAACGAAATCGATACTACCCAGGTACGCGATCAAGTCCGCGACCATCTCGCCTTTGATCACCGAAGGGATCTGCTGCAAGTGGGCAAAGCTTGGGGTACGGATCCGGGTGCGGTAGCTCATGGTGCCGCCATCGCTCGTCAGGTAATAACTGTTGATACCCTTGGTCGCTTCGATCATCTGGAAGGATTCGTTGGCCGGCATGACCGGACCCCACGAAACCTGCAGGAAGTGCGTGATCAGGGTTTCGATGTGCTGCAGCGTGCGCTCTTTCGGCGGCGGCGTGGTCAGCGGGTGATCCGCCTTGTACGGACCTGCCGGCATGTTGCGCATGCACTGCTCGATGATCTTCAGGCTCTGGCGCATTTCTTCGACGCGCACGATGCAACGGTCGTAGGCGTCGCCATTGGCTGCCAGCGGTACTTCGAACTCGAAGTTCTCATAGCCGGAGTACGGGCGGGCTTTACGCACGTCGAAATCACAGCCGGTGGAACGCAGGCCAGCACCAGTGACACCCCACTCCAGGGCCTCCTTGGTGTTGTACTGGGCGACGCCGATGGTACGGCCCTTGAGAATGCTGTTGTCCAGCGCGGCCTTTTGGTACTCGTCCAGACGCTTTGGCATCCAGTCGATGAACTCTTTAACCAGGCGTTCCCAGCCGTTCGGCAGGTCGTGGGCCACGCCACCGATGCGATACCAGGCCGGGTGCAGGCGGAAACCGGTGATGGCTTCGATGACCTTGTAGGCGCGCTGACGGTCGGTGAAGGTGAAGAACACCGGGGTCATGGCGCCGACGTCCTGGATGTAGGTACCCAGGAACAGCAGGTGGCTGGTGATCCGGAAGAACTCGGCCATCATGATGCGGATGGTGTCGACGCGGTCTGGCACCTTGATGCCGGCCAGTTTCTCGACCGAGAGCACATACGGCAGGTTGTTCATCACGCCGCCGAGGTAGTCGATACGGTCGGTGTACGGGATGAAGCTGTGCCACGACTGACGTTCGGCCATCTTCTCGGCACCACGGTGGTGGTAGCCGATGTCTGGTACGCAGTCGACGATTTCTTCGCCGTCCAGTTGCAGGATGATACGGAAGGCACCGTGGGCCGAAGGGTGGTTCGGGCCCAGGTTGAGGAACATATAGTCCTCGTTGGTGCCGGAGCGTTTCATGCCCCAGTCTTCCGGACGGAAGCGCGCGGCCTCTTCTTCAAGCTGTTGCTTGGCGAGGTTGAGACTGAACGGATCGAATTCGGTGGCGCGGGCAGGGAAGTCCTTGCGCAGCGGGTGACCTTCCCACGTTGGCGGCATCATGATGCGCGTCAGGTGCGGGTGGCCGGGGAAGTCGATACCGAACATGTCCCAGACTTCACGCTCGTACCAGCTGGCATTCGGCCAGATACCGGTTACGGTCGGGACGCTCAGGTCGCTTTCGGACAGCGCGACCTTGATCATCACGTCGCTGTTACGCTCCAGCGACATCAAGTGGTAGAACACGGTGAAATCGGCGCCGCTCGGCAGCCCTTGACGCTTGGTGCGCAGACGTTCGTCCACGCCATGCAGGTCATAGAGCATGACGTACGGCTTGGGCAGGTTACGCAGGAAGGTCAGGACTTCGACGAGCTTGGCGCGCGCCACCCACAGCACCGGCATGCCGGTACGTGTGGCCTGGGCGGTGAAGGCGTCAGGGCCGAAACGGTTATTGAGTTCGACGACCACATCCTGGTCGTCTGCCTTATAAGGCGGGATGTACAGAGCGCTGCCTGTAGTCATGGTTTTTTTATCGCTTTCGGTCAACGTAAAGAATGAAGCCAGGGTATCGTTCTATAAAAGAAGCGGTGCTGGATCAGACTTCGTCAGGGCTGCGCAGGTTGGTGACTGCGATTCGCTGTTCGCGGCGCTGTTCCTTTTGCGAAGGCATCTCGGCGCGATACACGCCTTGATCTCCGACAACCCAGGACAGTGGGCGACGTTCCTTGCCTATCGATTCCTGCAACAGCATCAAGCCTTGCAAGAACGCTTCAGGGCGAGGCGGGCAGCCAGGCACGTAGACATCCACGGGCAGGAACTTGTCCACCCCTTGGACTACGGAGTAGATGTCGTACATGCCACCGGAGTTGGCGCACGAACCCATGGAGATCACCCACTTGGGTTCAAGCATTTGCTCGTAGAGGCGCTGGATGATCGGCGCCATCTTGATGAAGCAGGTGCCGGCGATAACCATGAAATCCGCCTGGCGCGGTGATGCCCGGATAACCTCGGCGCCGAAGCGCGCGATGTCATGGGGAGCCGTGAAGGCGGTGGTCATCTCTACGTAGCAGCACGAAAGACCGAAGTTGTACGGCCACAGGGAGTTCTTACGCCCCCAGTTGACCGCGCCACTCAGCACGTCTTCCAGCTTGCCCATGTAGATGTTTTTGTGGACTTGATCTTCTAACGGATCGGAGACGGTTTCCCGTTCGCCGATGGGGTACTGATCGTTAGGAGCATCCGGGTCGATCCTGGTGAGATTGTATTGCATCGCCAAAGCCTCATTGTTTCAGCTTCGCTTGCCGCTTACGACGAGCTTCCGGAGCCCAATCAAGGGCGCCCACTCGGAATAGGTAGACAAGGCCTGCCAACAGAATTGCTATGAAAACGAGAGCTTCGACGAATCCGGTCCAGCCGCTTTCGCGGACGGACACAGACCAGGCAAAGAGAAAGAGGGCTTCGATATCGAAGATCACGAACAGCATCGCGACCAGATAGAATTTGGCTGAGAGCCGCAAGCGGGCGCCACCTGTAGGCAGCATGCCGGACTCGAACGGTTCATTCTTGCTGCGGCCCCAGGCTTTTGACCCGAGGAGGCTGGAGACGCCGAGCATGAAGGCGCAGAGGCCGACAACACCGAGGAGGAAAATGGCAAAGCCCCAGTTGTGGGCCATGAGTCCTGTCGCTTCGGTCATGCTGGAAATCCTTAACAGAGAGCAAAGGTCTCTGAGCTCGAAAAAGTAACGATGCAGTGACGATATGTCGCACTGCAATCAATCGCGGTGATTTTATGGCTAAACACCGGGCAAGTAAAATTCCTATGGCGAAATTATTCGATGGAATAAGGACATAGTGCACCTCGATGGGGCTGTAGCCCTTGTGTAGCGGGCATTAGCGGGCATTTTATCAAATGTGTTTTGTTTAGCCTGTAACGAAGTTTTTATGCGCCAAATGATAATGAATATTGTTTGCGTGGGGTTTAAGCGAATGTTTCTCGTGCGGCGCGGAAAGTTAGCGTTACTTGCTTGATTGTCGCTTAGTTGTCGGCGGGGATCTTTTAACCGTTTTTTCGCGCGCAAATACCGCTCTGGATCAATGTTTTGCCGAAAATCTCCGGGCTGAATGCATTTCCCTTGTGGGGGCGGGCTTGCCCGCGATGGCAGTGTGTCAGCAAATGAATGCGGTGGCTGGTTGGTGTACTGCCCTCGCAGGCAAGCCAGCTCCCACATTTTGATCTGTGTTGTGTCAGTCGGATTTTCAGCTGTGCAAAAAAACGCCCCGAACAGGTCGGGGCGTGATCTTTGTGCGGCACTGCGGTTAGGTCTTCCTTGGGGCTGCAGTGGCCGTGTAGGCGGTGCTTAGTGGAACTGCTCTTCTTCGGTCGAGCCGGTCAGTGCGGTCACGGACGAGGTGCCGCCCTGGATCACGGTGGTCATGTCGTCGAAGTAGCCGGTGCCCACTTCCTGCTGGTGCGCCACGAAAGTGTAACCCTTGGCGGCGTCAGCGAATTCCTGCTCCTGCAGCTTCACGTAGGCAGTCATGTCGTTGCGGGCGTAGTCATGCGCCAGGTTGAACATGCTGTGCCACATGTTGTGGATGCCGGCCAGGGTGATGAACTGGTGCTTGTAGCCCATGGCGGACAGTTCGCGCTGGAACTTGGCGATGGTCGCGTCGTCCAGGTTCTTCTTCCAGTTGAAAGAAGGCGAGCAGTTGTAGGACAGCAGTTGGTCCGGGTATTCCTTCTTGATCGCTTCAGCGAAGCGACGGGCTTCGTCCAGGTCCGGCTTGGCGGTTTCGCACCAGATCAGGTCGGCATACGGGGCGTAGGCCAGGCCACGGGCAATGGCTTGGTCCAGGCCGGCGCGGACTTTGTAGAAGCCTTCCTGGGTACGTTCGCCAGTGACGAACGGCTTGTCGTACGGGTCGCAATCCGAGGTCAGCAAGTCAGCCGCGTTGGCGTCGGTACGCGCCAGGATGATGGTTGGCGTGCCGGCAACGTCAGCCGCCAGACGGGCAGCAGTCAGTTTCTGTACGGCTTCCTGGGTTGGGACCAGTACCTTGCCGCCCATGTGGCCGCATTTCTTCACCGAAGCCAGTTGGTCTTCGAAGTGCACGCCGGCAGCGCCAGCCTCGATCATGCTCTTCATCAGCTCGTAGGCGTTCAGTACGCCGCCGAAGCCGGCTTCTGCGTCAGCCACGATAGGTGCGAAGTAGTCGATGTAGCCTTCGTCGCCCGGGTTCTTGCCGGCTTTCCACTGGATCTGGTCGGCACGACGGAACGAGTTGTTGATGCGCTTGACCACGGTTGGAACCGAGTCCACCGGGTACAGCGATTGGTCGGGGTACATGGATTCAGCGGAGTTGTTGTCTGCTGCCACTTGCCAGCCGGACAGGTAGATCGCCTGGATACCGGCTTTTACCTGTTGGACTGCCTGGCCGCCAGTAAGGGCGCCCATGCAGTTGACGAAATCTTTGTCGGGACGGAAGGAAGGCTTGGCCCCTTGGGTGACCAGGTTCCACAGCTTCTCGGCGCCGAGTTTTGCAAAGGTGTGCTCAGGTTGAACCGAGCCACGCAGGCGGACGACGTCAGCAGCGGAATAAGCGCGGGTCACGCCTTTCCAGCGTGGGTTTTCAGCCCAGTCTTTTTCGAGGGCTGCAATTTGCTGTTCGCGTGTCAGTGCCATGGGAGTAAACCTCGTCGCGTCTTGTTTAGAAGATCCGTTTTCCAGCCGTGCATTCAATGCATGGGCAGGGCTGCTCGCTGACCAGAAGCCTAGGCGGTCATGTCGGGTCTGGCGGGGGAATGCGACGGGATGAACGATAGACTCAAGGAGGAGTTGAGCAGGTAGAGGCGAACTGCGGGCGGTCTTCGGGCGTCGTGGGCCTTTGTACGATCCATCAGTGTATTGCCGGGTTACCTGGTTGGCTTCCGTCCCTCGGGACAACTTCGTTCCAGTCGCAACCTCGTCAAACACACCTTGTGGGCGGTACAGACACGAATCGGCTCGGGTGGGTAGCTTGGAGCGCGATCCGAAGGCCCTTGCCAGGGCCCCTGATTAGCGGGAGCGAGGCCATCATGCCCATGCTTTTTTGGATCGTCAAATGTTTTGTAGTGCTATTTTTCAAGCACTACATCTTTAGTCTAAGACGACTCATCAGTCAGTTTTTGGTGCTTCAGTTCAGGGTGTCGACCTTGACCCGCAAAGTCAGGTCATCGCGGCCCTGAGTAGAGTAGGTGCGGGTTGTGGAGGATTTGTCGGCCTGGGTCTCGCGGTTGATGCCGGCCAGGGTGATCCACTCACCCAGGCGCCCGCTGACAGTTGTGTCGGTACTTTGTACGTTCACTACATCGGGACGTTCCTGGCTCATGCGGTCACGGTTGGTACTGATCGCCAGGTGCACGGTCTCGCCGGTGACGCTGGCGGTCACGTAGAAGCCCTGGGTTACGTTGCGGTATTGGGTCTGGTTTTGCGGGCGGCCGTAGGCATCCGGCTGGGTTGTGGTCAGCGGAACGCTCTGGCCGACCTGGATCAGTGCGGGTACACCTTCGCTGGCTTGGATCTGCTGCACGCCGCCTTCACGGCTGGCGGTGCCGTAGCTGATGATGCGGGTCTGGTTGTCGCCGCTCTGCTGGTTGTTCTCGTTGGTGTCGACAGTGATCAGTAGGCGCTTGGCCGGGGTGTCGAGCTGCGAGAGCAGGGCGCGCAGGTCCTGGATCTTGGCGGGGTCTGCCTTGACGATCAGTTGGTTACCGTAGGCGCTCACGGTGCCGTCCTTGCCAATGAAATTCTGCGCCACTGGCAGCAGGTCGGCGCTGGTACGGTTGCTCAGGTTGACGACTTCGGTGTCGGCCATGGCCGTGACGCTGGCGGTCAGGAGCAGGGCGGTGAGCAGGGTGCGTAGGGACATGTCCGTTATCTCTGCGAGTCATTTAGGCTGGATAGTGCCAGTTTGTCGGCTGGATGGGGTGCTTGTTGAATCGTAGACGGCAAAATGCCCTGGCAGTGCAGGGCATTTGTAGTGCGGCTGATATCGCTTTCGCGAACAAGCCAGCTCCCACATTTTGACCGCATTCCAAGGGAAGGCCTCGGTCAAATGTGGGGGCTGGCTTGCCTGCGATGCAGGCGGCGCGGTCTGGAGTCAGCCCTCGCGCACCATATCCACATGCGGAATCCCGACTTCAAGAAACTCGTCACTGACGATCTTGAAGCCCAGCCGCTCGTAAAACGGCGCCGCATACACCTGCGCACTGAGGAACTGCTTGGTCTGGCCACGTTTCTCGGCTTCGCCGATCACCGCTTCCATCAGCTTGTCGCCGACTTTCAGCCCGCGCCAGTCCTTGAGTACCGAGACGCGGCCAATCTCGCCGCTGGGCAGCAGGCGAGCGGTGCCAATCGGAAAGTCGCCTTCAAATGCGAGGAAATGCACCGCATCAGCGTCGTCCGCGTCCCATTCCAGCTCAGGTGGAACCGATTGCTCAGCGATAAATACCGCTTCACGAATGCGCCGTATCTCAGCGATGTCCTTTTGCCAGTCCGCGACACTTACGTGAATCTTATTCATCGGCAAACCCCAGGCTCCCTTGCTTGACCAGTTCGCACAGCAGATCGCGGCCGTCTTCGTCGGCCAGCCATGGGCCGAGGTTCTCGGCGTGCAGGGCGTCGGCGGAGCACACCAGTTTCAGCAGCTCGCGCAGTTTGCCCGGCAGGTAACGGCTCTGGCCGCTAGCGAACAGCAGTACATCGTCGTCCACTTCCGACCAAGCCATGCGCGCGCTCGGGTTGCGCACCAGGATCGCACCGTCTTGCAGGGCGCTGATGAAGTCTTCTTCACCCAGTTCCTCACCGGCAACCAGTTCAGGGTAGCGCGGCTCGGTCATGAACTGGCCGAACCAGGTCAGCAGCATGCGCTCATCGCTCATGTGCTCGGCCAGCAGGCTTTTCAGGCGGTCGAGGGCGTCGCTCTGGATCTGGTGCGGATCGCTGACCGGCTGGGCGTCGGCGTCGGTGTAGCGCTCTTCGTCGGTCAGGTATTGGGCGAGGAAGTCGGTGAAGTGGGTCAGCACTTCGGCGGCACTTGGTGCGCGGAAGCCGACCGAGTAGGTCATGCAGTCATCTTCGGCGATGCCGAAGTGCGCCAGGCGCGGTGGCAGGTAGAGCATATCGCCCGGTTCCAGTACCCACTCGGCGCTTTCTTCGAATTCGGCGAGGATGCGCAGGTCGGCGTGCTGCAGCAGCGGGCTTTCGGAGCTGCACATCTGGCCGATCTTCCAGTTGCGCTTGCCCTGGGCTTGCAGCAGGAACACGTCGTAGTTGTCGAAGTGCGGGCCGACGCTGCCACCCGGCGCGGCGAAGCTGATCATCACGTCGTCGATGCGCCAGCTTGGCAGGAAACGGAACTGCTCCAGCAACTCGGCGACTTCCGGTACGAACTGGTCAACCGCTTGCACCAGCAGGGTCCACTCGCGCTCGGGCAGGGCGCTGAAGGCATCTTCGGCGAACGGGCCGCGACGCAGCTCCCACGGACGCTCGCCGTGTTCGATCACCAGGCGCGACTCGACTTCTTCTTCAAGGGCCAGGCCGGCCAGTTCGTCGGCGTCGATCGGGCTTTCGAAATCAGGAATGGCCTGGCGGATCAGCAGCGGTTTTTTCTGCCAGTAGTCGCGCAGGAATTCCCGTGCCGTGATGCCGCCCAGAAGTTGAAGAGGGATGTCAGGATTCATGTGTAACCTATTGAAATAAAGCACTTTTCAGACTGGAATAAAAACGCCCGGCGCGGCCGGGCGTCTCAAAGGGTCTTGCGATGATCAGATGCGCTTGGCTTGCTCTACAGCGTTGCCGATGTAGTTGGCCGGGGTGAGCAGTTTCAGCTCGGCCTTGGCGGCGGCTGGCATGTCCAGGCCGTCGATGAAAGTTTGCAGCGCTTCAGGGCTGATGCCCTTGCCACGCGTCAACTCTTTCAGCTTCTCGTACGGGTTTTCGATGTTGTAACGGCGCATCACGGTCTGGATCGGCTCGGCCAGCACTTCCCAGCAGGCATCCAGGTCAGCGGCGATTTTCTGCTCGTTGAGTTCCAGTTTGCTGATCCCTTTGAGGCTGGCTTCGTACGCGATCACGCTGTGAGCGAAGCCCACACCGAGGTTGCGCAGTACGGTGGAGTCGGTCAGGTCGCGCTGCCAGCGGGAGATCGGCAACTTGCTGGCCAGGTGCTGGAACAGGGCGTTGGCGATGCCGAGGTTGCCTTCGGAGTTTTCGAAGTCGATCGGGTTGACCTTGTGCGGCATGGTCGACGAACCGATTTCACCGGCAATGGTGCGCTGCTTGAAGTAACCCAGGGAAATGTAGCCCCAGATGTCGCGATCGAAGTCGATCAGGATGGTGTTGAAGCGCGCGATCGCGTCGAACAGCTCGGCAATGTAGTCGTGCGGTTCGATCTGCGTGGTGTACGGGTTGAAACCCAGGCCCAGCTCATCTTCGATGAAGGCGCGGGCGTTGGCTTCCCAGTCGATCTCCGGGTAGGCCGAGAGGTGGGCGTTGTAGTTGCCCACGGCGCCGTTGATCTTGCCCAGCAACGGCACGGCTGCGACCTGAGCGATCTGACGCTCCAGGCGGTACACCACGTTGGCCAGTTCTTTACCCAGGGTCGTCGGCGAAGCCGGCTGGCCGTGGGTGCGCGACAGCATCGGCACGTCGGCGAAGCGGATCGCCAGCTCACGGATGGCATTGGCGGTCTGGCGCATCAGCGGCAGCATCACGTCATCACGGCCCTCGCGCAGCATCAGTGCGTGGGACAGGTTGTTGATGTCCTCGCTGGTGCAGGCAAAGTGGATGAACTCGCTGACCTGGGCCAGCTCTGGCAGCTTGGCCGCTTGCTCTTTGAGCAGGTATTCGATGGCTTTTACGTCGTGGTTGGTGGTGCGCTCGATCTCTTTTACACGCTCGGCGTGCTCCAGGGAGAAGTTTTCCGCCAGGGTGTTCAATACAGCGTTGGCTTCGGCGGAGAACGCCGGCACTTCGCTGATGGCAGGGTGAGCGGCCAGGCGCTGGAGCCAGCGCACTTCAACCAGGACACGAGCACGGATCAAGCCGTATTCGCTGAAAATAGGGCGCAGGGCCTGGGTTTTGCCGGCGTAGCGGCCGTCAACAGGGGAAACCGCAGTGAGCGAAGAGAGCTGCATGGGGTGTTCTCGGACAGTCGGGCAACGAAATGGGGCGCGTATCATACATGAAAAAATCCGCCGGTCCGTCGCCAACTGACCGGCGTATTACGCGTAACGGCTTGAAAAACGCTTGTTGCTGCGACTTATTCGTTGCGCATCAACGGGTAAAGCTCTTTGAGCAATTTGCGACGGCTGATGACCAACTGCCAACGATGACCGCCCAACTGGCGCCACAGCCGCGCCGAACGAATACCGGCCAGGAGCAGGGCGCGGATTTTCGAGGCGTTGTTCGGTTGTTGCAGGTTGCGCATGTCGCCGTGCACCTGGATCCGCTGGCGCAAGGTGCTCAAGGTGTCCTGGTACAGCGCACCACAGGCCGCGATCACGTTTTCGTGGGCGGGGCCGAAGTGTTCCACCTGGGACTGTATTTGCGGCAGGCGCTTGCCGATGATCTCCAGCATATCCTCGCGCTTGGCCAGTTGACGCTCCAGCCCGAGCATCGACAGGGCGTAGCGCAACGGTTCGCGCTGCAGGGTGCTGGGGTCGCGTTCCAGGGCGCCGATCAGCGCGCGATAACCTTCGCGCAGTGCCAGGTCGTCGCCACCGTAGACTTCCAGGGTGTCCTTGGGGTCGCGGATCAGCAGGCTGCCGAGCATGCAGGTCAGGCCAGCCTCGGTGACCTGGCCGGTCTTGGCGATCTTGTCCACCAATACAGCGGCGAGGAAAACCCCGCCCAGTGCCGTCAATTGCTCCTGGGTCGGGCTCATGCCTTTTGGCTCCAGGCTTCGGCGATTTCAATCACGCCGCCGCCCAGGCAGATTTCGCCGTCATAGAACACCACGGATTGGCCCGGAGTGACCGCACGCTGTGGGTCATCGAAGGTTGCGCGGTAGCCTGTAGCGGTTTTTTCCAGGGTGCATGCCTGGTCGCTCTGGCGATAGCGCACTTTGGCGGTCAGGCGGCGTGGGGTGCTCAGGTCGATCGGGTTGACCCAGTAGATTTCCGAAGCGAGCAGGGCGCCGGAGAACAGCAATGGATGTTCATTGCCCTGGCCCACGATCAGCTCGTTGTGCTCCAGGTCTTTGATCAGCACGTACCACGGCTCTTCGCCGGCGTCTTTCAGGCCGCCGATGCCCAGGCCCTGGCGCTGGCCGATGGTGTGGTACATCAGGCCGTGGTGGCGGCCGATCACTTCACCGTCGGTGGTTTTGATTTCGCCAGGTTGTGCTGGCAGGTATTGCTTGAGGAAGTCGCTGAAGCGGCGCTCGCCGATAAAGCAGATCCCGGTGGAATCCTTCTTCTTGGCGGTGGCCAGGCCGTGTTGCTCGGCGATCTTGCGCACTTCGGGCTTTTCCAGCTCACCCACCGGGAACAGGGTCTTGGCGATCTGTTCGCCGCCGACGGCGTGAAGGAAGTAGCTCTGGTCCTTGTTTGGGTCCAGGCCCTTGAGCAGTTCGGTGCGGCCGTCGACATCGCGGCGGCGCACGTAGTGGCCAGTGGCAATCAGGTCGGCGCCAAGCATCATGGCGTAGTCGAGGAACGCCTTGAACTTGATTTCGCGGTTGCACAGGATGTCCGGGTTCGGCGTGCGACCGGCCTTGTATTCGGCCAGGAAGTGCTCGAACACGTTATCCCAGTACTCGGCGGCGAAGTTGGCGGTGTGCAGCTTGATGCCGATCTTGTCGCACACGGCCTGGGCGTCCGCCAGGTCGTCCATGGCGGTGCAATATTCCGTTCCATCGTCTTCTTCCCAGTTCTTCATGAACAGGCCTTCCACCTCATAACCCTGCTCCATGAGCAGAGCGGCGGAAACGGAAGAATCCACGCCGCCGGACATGCCGACGATGACGCGCTTCTTTTGTGTGTCAGAAGGGGCTGGATCACGCATAGGGTTTCAACGGGTGTCTTGAAAAAGGACGCGATTCTATCAGGCTCGGGCCTTCAAGGCTAAAGAGAAGGGCGGATCAATTCGAGACTGTGATGCTGGCCGGCCAGATAATCATCAATACAGCGGATGATCAGCTCGCTGCGCCAGTCGTCACGCACGGCCAGCAGTTCCTCACGGCTCAGCCAGCGGGCACGCAGGATGCCTTCGTCGAGTGGGTAGTCGGGGTGGTGTTTGAGTGCCTTGGCGATGAAGCAAACCCGCTGATAGGTCACGCCGTTGCTCGGCGCGGTGTACAGGTAGATGCCGACGATGCCGGTGGCTTCGACGTCCCACCCGGTTTCTTCGAGGGTTTCGCGCACAGCGGCTTCGGTGAGGGTTTCGTGCGGGTCGAGATGGCCGGCGGGTTGGTTGAGCACGGCGCGGCCGTTTTTGAGTTCTTCGACCATAAGAAAGCGGCCGTTGTCTTCGACGATGGTGGCGACGGTGATGTGGGGTTGCCAGGTCATAAGCGAGTCTCAAGGATGATGTGGCCGGAGAAACCTGGTCAATGTGGGAGCTGGTGGGTCAGCTACAGCTGTCTCAGTGGGCAGACAGCTATCGCAGGCAAGCCTGCTCCCACATTTGATTGGGTTTCTTCAATGCAATCGGGGGTAGTGCAAACAGAAACCCCGGCGCTGGGCCGGGGCTTCTTTGCATCCTTACAACCTTACTTCAACTTGGCAATCGCCGCGTTGAGGGTGTTGCTTGGGCGCATGGCCTTGCTGGTCAGTTCCGGGCTCGGCGCGTAGTAGCCGCCGATGTCCACTGGCTTGCCCTGTACGGCGTTGAGCTCGGCAACGATGGTCGCTTCGTTCTCGGTCAGGGTCTTGGCCAGTTCGCCGAACTGCGCTTGCAGTGCGGTGTCTTCGGTCTGGGCTGCCAGGGCTTGAGCCCAGTACAGTGCCAGGTAGAAGTGGCTGCCGCGGTTGTCGATGTTGCCGACTTTGCGCGATGGCGACTTGTTGTTGTCGAGGAACTGGCCGGTAGCCTGGTCCAGGGTCTTGGACAGTACCAGGGCTTTCGGGTTGTTGTACGTCACACCCAAGTGCTCAAGGGAGGCCGCCAGGGCCAGGAACTCACCCAGGGAATCCCAGCGCAGGAAGTTTTCTTCCACCAGCTGTTGCACGTGTTTCGGGGCCGAGCCGCCGGCGCCGGTTTCGAACAGGCCACCACCGTTCATCAGTGGCACGATGGACAGCATCTTGGCGCTGGTGCCCAGTTCCATGATCGGGAACAGGTCGGTCAGGTAGTCGCGCAGCACGTTGCCGGTCACCGAGATGGTGTCCAGGCCCTTGCGGGTGCGTTCCAGGGTGAACTTCATCGCGTCGACCGGAGCCATGATGCGGATGTCCAGGCCTTCGGTGTTGTGGTCTTTCAGGTAAGCCTGGACTTTCTCGACCACGACGCCGTCGTGCGCGCGCTGTGGGTCCAGCCAGAAGATCGCTGGAGTGGCGCTGGCGCGGGCGCGGTTGACGGCCAGTTTGACCCAGTCCTGGATCGGCGCGTCTTTGGTCTGGCACATGCGGAAGATGTCGCCGGCTTCGACTTTCTGTTCCATCAGCAGGTTGCCCTTGCTGTCGGTGACGCGGACTACGCCGTCGGCCTTGATCTGGAAGGTCTTGTCGTGGGAGCCGTACTCTTCGGCTTTCTTCGCCATCAGGCCAACGTTTGGCACGCTGCCCATGGTGGTCGGGTCGAAAGCGCCATGGGCCTTGCAGTCTTCGATGACGGCCTGGTAGATGGTGGCGTAGCAGCGATCCGGGATCACGGCCTTGGTATCGTGCAGCTGGCCGTCGGTGCCCCACATTTTGCCGGAGTCACGGATCATGGCTGGCATCGAGGCGTCGACGATCACGTCGCTCGGCACGTGCAGGTTGGTGATGCCTTTGTCGGAGTTGACCATCGCCAGGGAAGGGCGAGCGGCATAGACCGCCTGGATGTCAGCTTCGATCTGCGCCTGCTGGTCGGCCGGCAGGGCCTTGATGCGAGCGTACAGGTCGCCGATGCCGTTGTTCAGGTTGAAGCCGATCTGTTCCAGCACGGTGGCGTGCTTGGCCAGGGCGTCTTTATAGAACTCGGCAACGATCTGGCCGAACATGATCGGGTCGGAGACCTTCATCATGGTGGCTTTGAGGTGGACCGACAGCAGCACGCCTTGTTTCTTGGCGTCTTCGATTTCAGCGGCGATGAACGAACGCAGTGCATTCTTGCTCAATACGGCGCTGTCGATGATTTCGCCGGCCTGTACCGAAGTCTTTTCCTTCAGGACAGTGGCGGTGCCGTCCTGGGCGATCAGCTCGATTTTGACAGCATCGGCGCCTTCGATCTGTACGGCTTTTTCGCTGCCGTAGAAGTCGCCACTGTTCATGTGGGCAACGTGCGACTTGGAGTCGGCAGCCCAGGCGCCCATTTTGTGCGGGTGCTTGCGTGCGTAGTTCTTGACCGACAGCGGTGCGCGGCGGTCGGAGTTGCCTTCGCGCAGTACCGGGTTCACGGCGCTGCCCTTGACCTTGTCGTAACGTGCGCGGGTTTCTTTTTCCGCGTCGGTGGTTACGGTTTCCGGGTAGTCCGGCAGGGCGTAGCCCTGGGCCTGCAGTTCCTTGATCGCGGCTTGCAGCTGCGGGGTCGAGGCGCTGATGTTAGGCAGCTTGATGATGTTGGCTTCAGGCGTAACGGCCAGGTCGCCCAGTTCGGCGAGGTGGTCCGGGATGGCCTTGGCGCCCAATTGCTCGGGGAAGCTTGCGAGGATGCGCGCGGCGAGGGAGATGTCGCGGGTTTCCACGGCAATATCAGCGGAAGCGGTGAAGGCCTCTACGATAGGCAGCAGTGAATAGGTGGCGAGGGCCGGGGCTTCGTCGGTGAAGGTGTAGATGATCTTCGAGCGGGTGGGCATATTCGGATTAACTCTCTTCTTTGCTGAAAGCGTGCGCAGAAACTCGAGATGCGCCGGGTGGAGCGCGTTCGTTCAAAGCCATCCATGAGCGAAATGTCGAGGTTTCTTCGCGGTGATGTTGGGTTGCATCAGTCGAGCGTCAAGCGGGTGGGCTATTGTAATAGTCCTGCTTTGTAGCGGAAGGCTGTGTTCTAGAGCGGTCCGCCGTCGTGACTCTTGGGTCAGCGGCGGCATTATACATAGGTCGCTATGCTTACGCCGAGCCTTCATACAAAAGGTGTGTCGTCCATTGGTCTAAAGGTCGCAGGTACCCCATTGCGCCCAAAGTCGTATGGCGTGCTCAAGATTGGCGAATTTGCCTTAGATTTCAGGCTTGTAGACGACAAAATGTGCTGTTTTCGACGCAAATGACCGTGGCGTGAGGTTTCAGTCGTCATGTATCTGGAGTAGGCTCGAACGCAGCCAGATGTTCAATCCAAAGATGGAGTTCAGCATGGGATACAAGAAGATTCAGGTTCCAGCCGTCGGCGACAAAATCACCGTCAATGCAGACCATTCTCTCAATGTTCCTAATAATCCGATCATCCCTTTTATCGAGGGTGATGGTATCGGCGTCGACATCAGCCCGGTGATGATCAAGGTGGTCGACGCAGCTGTTGAAAAGGCCTACGGCGGCAAGCGCAAGATCTCGTGGATGGAGGTTTATGCCGGCGAGAAGGCGACTCAAGTCTACGACCAGGACACCTGGCTGCCCCAGGAGACCCTGGATGCGGTCAAGGATTACGTGGTTTCCATTAAGGGGCCGTTGACCACGCCGGTCGGCGGTGGCATCCGTTCGCTGAACGTGGCCTTGCGCCAACAGCTCGACCTGTATGTGTGCCTGCGTCCGGTGCGCTGGTTCGAAGGCGTGCCGAGCCCGGTCAAGAAGCCGGGAGATGTGGACATGACCATCTTCCGCGAGAACTCCGAGGACATTTACGCCGGTATCGAGTGGAAGGCCGGTTCTGCGGAAGCGATCAAGGTCATCAAGTTCCTCAAGGAGGAAATGGGCGTTACCAAGATCCGTTTCGACCAGGATTGCGGGATCGGTGTGAAGCCGGTGTCCAAAGAGGGGACCAAGCGTCTGGCGCGTAAAGCGCTTCAGTATGTCGTGGATAACGACCGCGACTCCCTGACCATCGTGCATAAAGGCAACATCATGAAGTTCACCGAGGGGGCCTTCAAGGAGTGGGCCTATGAAGTGGCAGCTGAGGAGTTTGGTGCCACGCTGCTCGATGGCGGCCCGTGGATGCAGTTCAAGAATCCAAAGACTGGCAAGAATGTCGTGGTTAAAGATGCCATTGCTGACGCCATGCTTCAGCAGATCCTGCTGCGTCCGGCTGAGTACGATGTGATTGCCACGCTTAACCTGAACGGCGATTACTTGTCCGACGCCCTGGCGGCAGAGGTGGGCGGTATCGGTATTGCGCCGGGCGCCAACCTGTCCGATACCGTGGCGATGTTCGAAGCCACCCACGGCACCGCGCCCAAGTACGCGGGCAAGGATCAGGTCAACCCGGGGTCGCTGATCCTGTCGGCGGAAATGATGTTGCGCCACATGGGCTGGACGGAAGCGGCAGACCTGATCATCAAGGGGACCAATGGTGCGATTTCGGCCAAGACTGTGACCTATGATTTCGAGCGCTTGATGGAAGGGGCGAAGTTGGTGTCGTCGTCGGGCTTTGGCGATGCGTTGATTTCGCATATGTAAAAGACGGGCACACAAAAACGGCCATCCCGGTTTGAGTGGGATGGCCGTTTTTTTTACTGCAACCCCCAGGCTCAGTGGCGGTTAAGCCGTTAATTTCTTTTCTTTGTGAGCCGTGGTTGTTGCAGGTTTTGCAGGGGTGTCCGCCGTAACCGCAGAGATGTTTACGGCATGCAGCCCTTTAGGTCCTTGAATTATGTCAAAACTCACAGGTTGGCCGGCTTTCAGCGTTTTATAACCTTCCATGGTGATTGCTGAGTAATGGGCAAAAAGATCGTCACTCTTGCCCTCTTCGTTGACGAAGCCGTATCCCTTGGCATTGTTGAACCACTTGACCTTACCGCTTGCCATCTCCATATCCCTCTGCACCAGACTCCATCACTGGAGTATCATCCAGTTTATCCGTCCTAACCCGAATAAATAAGGTTGACTGCGCGGACCTTTTTTACCCACTGTGGGTTCTATTGGTTGTAACACCGATTTGCCGATAGTCAAGGCGACCAGTCGGTCAGAGTTGAAATTCTGACAGGTCGCCCCCACCACTGTATTTGAACCACTGACGAACCTTTCTTTCCATGCATGCAAACAGCCAGATTCGACTAACATTCAATCAGGATCGCCCGGATCAGGAACATGACGACGACGGTTCTGCAGGCATTGCTGTTCAGGAGGCCAAGCCTGCTCTACAGGCGCCGCCGATGTACAAGGTGGTTTTGTTCAATGATGACTACACACCGATGGATTTCGTCGTCGAAGTGCTCGAGGTGTTTTTTAACCTGAACCGCGAGTTGGCGACCAAGGTAATGCTGGCCGTTCATACAGAAGGACGGGCAGTATGTGGAGTGTTTACCCGCGACATCGCCGAGACAAAGGCCATGCAGGTCAACCAGTACGCCAGGGAAAGCCAGCATCCGCTACTCTGTGAAATCGAGAAGGACGGTTAACGCCGACCACTTGGGTATGAGGTGAAGCTATGTTAAACCGCGAGCTCGAAGTCACCCTCAATCTTGCCTTCAAGGAGGCTCGTTCGAAACGTCATGAATTCATGACCGTCGAACACCTGCTGCTGGCACTTTTGGATAACGAAGCTGCCGCCACCGTCTTGCGTGCGTGCGGCGCCAACCTCGACAAACTCAAGCATGACCTGCAGGAGTTTATCGACTCCACAACGCCACTTATTCCAGTCCACGATGAAGACCGTGAAACCCAGCCGACCCTGGGCTTCCAGCGGGTGCTTCAGCGTGCGGTTTTCCACGTGCAGAGCTCCGGTAAGCGTGAGGTCACGGGCGCCAATGTGCTTGTGGCGATCTTCAGCGAACAGGAAAGCCAGGCAGTGTTCCTGCTCAAGCAGCAGAGCGTTGCCCGTATTGATGTCGTCAACTACATCGCCCACGGTATCTCCAAGGTGCCTGGGCACGGCGATCATTCCGAGGGTGAGCAGGATATGCAGGACGACGAGGGCGGTGAGTCTTCTTCTTCGGGCAATCCACTGGATGCCTATGCCAGCAATCTCAACGAACTGGCGCGCCAGGGGCGGATCGATCCGCTGGTGGGGCGTGAGCTTGAAGTCGAGCGCGTAGCGCAGATCCTAGCGCGTCGTCGCAAGAACAATCCGTTGCTGGTGGGCGAGGCGGGCGTGGGTAAAACCGCGATTGCCGAGGGCCTGGCCAAGCGTATCGTCGATAACCAGGTGCCGGACCTGCTGGCCAATAGCGTCGTCTACTCCCTGGACCTGGGCGCATTGCTCGCCGGAACCAAGTACCGTGGCGATTTCGAGAAGCGTTTCAAGGCATTGCTCGGCGAACTGAAGAAACGCCCGCAAGCGATCCTGTTCATCGATGAGATCCACACTATCATTGGTGCAGGTGCGGCGTCGGGTGGCGTGATGGATGCTTCCAACCTGCTCAAGCCGCTGCTGTCCTCGGGTGATATCCGTTGCATCGGCTCGACCACCTTCCAGGAATTCCGCGGCATCTTCGAAAAAGACCGCGCCCTGGCGCGTCGCTTCCAGAAAGTCGACGTGTCCGAGCCTTCGGTCGAAGACACCATCGGCATCCTGCGCGGGCTCAAGGGGCGTTTCGAAGCGCACCACGGCATCGAATACACCGATGAGGCGCTGCGTGCGGCGGCCGAACTGGCGTCGCGCTACATCAACGATCGGCACATGCCGGACAAGGCTATCGATGTGATCGACGAGGCGGGTGCCTATCAGCGCCTGCAACCGGTCGAGAAGCGTGTGAAACGCATTGATGTGGCTCAGGTTGAGGACATCGTCGCGAAAATCGCGCGTATTCCGCCTAAGCACGTCAACAGCTCCGACAAGGAGCTGCTGCGTAACCTGGAGCGCGACCTCAAGCTCACTGTGTTTGGCCAGGATGCTGCCATTGACGCGCTGTCCACGGCGATCAAGTTGTCCCGTGCGGGCCTCAAGTCGCCGGACAAGCCGGTTGGCTCGTTCCTGTTCGCCGGCCCTACCGGCGTCGGCAAGACCGAAGCGGCGCGGCAGTTGGCCAAGGCCATGGGGATCGAGCTGGTGCGTTTCGACATGTCCGAATACATGGAGCGTCACACCGTGTCGCGCTTGATCGGTGCACCTCCGGGTTATGTCGGGTTCGATCAGGGCGGCCTGCTGACCGAAGCGATCACTAAACAACCGCATTGCGTATTGCTGCTCGATGAAATCGAAAAGGCCCACCCGGAAGTCTTCAACCTGCTGTTGCAGGTCATGGATCACGGGACCCTGACCGACAACAACGGGCGCAAGGCGGATTTCCGCAACGTGATCGTGATCATGACCACCAACGCCGGTGCTGAAACGGCCGCGCGGGCTTCGATCGGCTTCAGTCATCAGGATCACTCTTCCGATGCGATGGAAGTGATCAAGAAGAGCTTCACGCCGGAGTTCCGCAACCGCCTGGACACCATTATCCAGTTTGGTCGCCTCAGTCACGAGGTCATCAAAAGCGTGGTGGACAAGTTCCTTACCGAGTTGCAGGCGCAGTTGGAAGACAAACGCGTGCAGTTGGAAGTGACCGATGCGGCGCGCAGTTGGCTGGCCGAAGGTGGCTACGACGCGGCAATGGGCGCACGCCCGATGGCGCGCCTGATCCAGGACAAGATCAAACGGCCGTTGGCCGAAGAGATCCTGTTCGGCGAACTGTCCGACCATGGCGGTGTGGTGCACATCGACTTGAAGGATGGCGAGCTGACCTTCGAGTTCGAAACCACGGCTGAAATGGCCTGATCGATAGCTGCAACAAAACGAAAAGGCGCCGAAAGGCGCCTTTTTGCTGTCTTGAAAACCATGAGGAGCAAATGTGGGGGCGGGCTTGCTCGCGAATGCGCAGTGTCAGTCAATAGATTCATTGGCTGATCCACCGCATTCGCGAGCAAGCCCGCTCCCACACAAAAACGCCCGGCATAACCGGGCGTTTTGTATTGACTTGCTTAGCGAGCGCGGTAAGTGATGCGCCCTTTGCTCAAGTCATAGGGCGTCAGCTCGACGCGCACTTTGTCACCGGTAAGAATACGAATGTAGTTCTTGCGCATCTTGCCGGAGATATGCGCGGTTACGACGTGCCCATTTTCCAACTCCACACGAAACATGGTGTTGGGCAGGGTGTCGACGACAGTGCCTTCCATTTCGAAGCTGTCTTCTTTCGACATGCAGTAAAGCCCTCGGTATCCAGTGAATGGCCCGGTGCAACTGCGCCAGGCAAAAGCGGCGTGCATTGTGCCCGAAAAAGGGTGTTTAAGCCAAGGGGTTCTAGTTAAGCGTGACCCATCTTTGATTAATCAGCAGTTCTATGGGGCGATATTGGGTCTTGTAGTTCATCTTTTTGCAGTTTTTGATCCAGTAACCGAGGTACACCGCCTCCAGTTCCAGGCGCAGGGCTTCGCCGATTTGCCACAGGATTGCAAAGCGCCCCAGGCTGCGGCGCTCTTCTGCCGGCTCGTAGAAGGTGTAGACCGCCGAGAGGCCGTTAGGCAGCAGGTCGGTCACGGCGACAGCCAGCAGCCGGCCGTCGAGGCGGAACTCGTAGAAACGCGAAAACGGCAGGTCGCGCACCAGGAACGTGGAAAACTGGTCGCGGCTGGGCGGAAACATGTCGCCGTCGGCATGGCGTTGTTCGATGTAGCGTTGGTAAAGATCAAAATACTCTTCACTGAAGCGCGGCTTGGTAGCTGTGACCGTCAGGTCGGCATTGCGCTTGAGGATGCGCTTCTGATTGCGATCCGGCAAAAACTGCCCCACAGGAATGCGCGCAGGCACGCAGGCATTGCAGTTCTGGCAATGGGGGCGGTACAGATGATCACCGCTGCGGCGAAACCCCATTTCCGAAAGGTCGGCGTACACGTGCACGTCCATCGGCTGACTGGGGTCGAGGAACAGAGTGGTAGCCTGCTCGTCGGGCAGGTAGCTGCAAGAGTGGGCTTGAGTGGCATAGAACTTCAAGCGTGCCAGCTCGGTCATGATCAACCCTCGGGATAGCCTTTGAAACAAGTGTAAGCCACGTGCGCGAAAGTCGCCTAGGAAACCACCCAGGGTCCGCTGTTGGGTTGATCCAAGTGGTTGCGCAGGAAATCTGCGAACTCACTGCGCGGTATGGCGCGGGCGCCCAGGCTGTGCAGGTGATCGTTGGGCATCTGGCAGTCGATCAGTACAAAGCCCCAAGCCTGCAATTGCCGGGTAAGCGTGGCAAAGCCGAACTTCGATGCATTGTCGGCACGACTGAACATGGACTCGCCAAAGAACAGTTGCCCCATCGCCAGGCCGTACAGGCCGCCCACCAGTTCGCCAGCGTCCCACACCTCGACGGAGTGCGCGTAGCCGCGCCTGTGCAGCTCCAGGTAGGCGCTCTGGATGCCTTGGGTGATCCAGGTGCCATCGGCATAGGCGCGCGGCGCCGCGCAGGCCTGGATCACGGCGGCGAAGTCCTGGTCGAAGGTCACTGTGTAACGTTGTTGGCGCAGCAGTTTGCCCAGGCTGCGGGATACATGCAGCTCTTCAGGGAAAATCACCGTGCGCGGGTCCGGCGACCACCAGAGAATCGGCTGGCCATCCGAAAACCACGGAAAACAACCGTGCCGATAGGCCTGCACCAGCCGTTCGGCCGACAAGTCACCACCGGCGGCCAGCAGGCCATTGGGTTCGCGCATGGCCTTGGCCAATGGCGGGAAAGTCAGGGAATCACGTTGCAACCAGGTCAGCATGGCATCCAGGCTTATGGAAGGGGAGGGGAGTGGCAGGTATGACACCTGCCGCACGTGGCGGTGATTATTGTCGACGCAGCGCCTCAGGGCCAGCCCGAATCGGGTGGCGGTCGGGATTAGCGTGAGCAGGTGTTTCTGCAACTCTCTGCCGGGGATGTGGTCGTAATCGGGTCGGCGCCATGCAGGCCATTTGCCGAGCTTGCGCTGATTGGTAAAAACAACCCATAAGCCTTTGTCAGCAAAGACAATGCATGCTCAAATTGACCCTGATGTGACACTTCAATTGTCTATGCTGCTGGGGGAAGGGCAAGGGCGTGGCATCGGGGACACAAACCCGTACAATGCGGCCATTGTGGCGTTATCGCCGTTTCATCGATCCATTACCCAGTGTTAAACGTAGAATCAACGACGTTCGTTCATTTTTCAGCTGCTCGGATTGGGCAGTAGTTGCAGTCATTCAATAGATGGACGCGCCAAAGGCGCAGGAAAAGACCCGTTTTGAAGAAATCCGCCGCAACACCCAAAGCAGCAGTCGTGCCGGCCTGGCGCCAGCACCTGCATTACCGCCTCAAGGAAGGCGCGCTGATCGCTATCGGCGCGCTGTGCCTGTTCCTGATGATGGCCTTGCTCACCTATGGCAAGGACGATCCGGGCTGGAGCCACAACAGCAAGATCGACGACGTGCAGAACTTCGGCGGACCTGCCGGCTCCTACAGCGCCGACATCCTGTTCATGGTGCTGGGTTACTTCGCGTATATCTTCCCATTGCTGCTGGCGATCAAGACCTGGCAGATCTTCCGCCAGCGCCACGAGCCGTGGCAGTGGAGCGGCTGGCTGTTCTCCTGGCGCCTGATCGGCCTGGTGTTCCTGGTGCTGTCCGGCGCGGCGCTGGCGCATATCCATTTCCATGCGCCTACCGGCCTGCCGGCGGGCGCGGGGGGGGCGCTGGGCGAAAGCCTCGGTGACCTGGCGCGCAAGACCCTGAACATCCAGGGCAGCACCCTGATGTTTATCGCACTGTTTCTGTTCGGCCTCACGGTGTTCACCGACCTGTCGTGGTTCAAGGTGATGGATGTGACCGGCAAGATCACCCTCGACCTGCTGGAGCTGTTCCAGGGCGCCGCCAATCGCTGGTGGGCTGCCCGGGTCGAGCGCAAGCGCATGGTGGCCCAGTTGCGTGAGGTGGACACACGCGTCAACGAAGTGGTGGCACCAAGCACGCCTGACCGCCGCGAGCAGGCCAAGGTCAAGGAGCGCCTGATCGAGCGCGAACAGGCCCTGAGCAAGCACATGTCGGACCGCGAGAAGCAGGTGCCGCCGGTGATCGCTCCAGTGCCGACCAAGGCCCCCGAGCCGAGCGCCCGTGTGCAGAAAGAGAAACAGGCGCCGCTGTTTGTCGACAGCGCCGTCGAAGGCACCTTGCCGCCGATCTCGATCCTCGACCCGGCCGAAAAGAAACAGCTCAACTATTCCCCGGAGTCGCTGGCTGCTGTCGGCCATCTGCTGGAAATCAAACTGAAGGAATTCGGCGTCGAAGTGACGGTGGATTCGATCCACCCCGGCCCCGTCATTACCCGTTACGAAATTCAGCCGGCCGCTGGCGTCAAGGTCAGCCGCATCTCCAACCTGGCGAAAGACCTGGCCCGTTCCCTGGCCGTGACCAGCGTCCGCGTGGTGGAGGTGATTCCCGGCAAGACCACCGTGGGTATCGAGATTCCCAACGAAGACCGCCAGATCGTGCGCTTCTCCGAAGTGCTGTCGACGCCGGAATACGACAACTTCAAGTCGCCGGTCACCCTGGCCCTGGGCCACGACATCGGCGGCAAGCCGGTGATCACCGACCTGGCGAAGATGCCGCACCTGCTGGTCGCCGGTACTACCGGCTCGGGTAAGTCGGTGGGTGTGAACGCGATGATCCTGTCGATCCTGTTCAAGTCCGGCCCGGATGACGCCAAGCTGATCATGATCGACCCGAAGATGTTGGAGTTGTCGATCTACGAGGGCATCCCGCACCTGCTGTGCCCGGTTGTCACCGACATGAAGGACGCCGCCAATGCCCTGCGCTGGAGCGTCGCCGAGATGGAGCGCCGCTACAAGCTGATGGCGAAGATGGGCGTGCGTAACCTGTCGGGCTTCAACGCCAAGGTCAAGGAAGCCCAGGACGCCGGCACTCCGCTGGCCGACCCGCTGTACAAGCGCGAAAGCATCCACGACGAAGCACCGCTGCTGACCAAGCTGCCGACCATCGTGGTGGTGGTCGACGAATTTGCCGACATGATGATGATCGTCGGCAAGAAAGTTGAAGAGCTCATCGCCCGTATCGCCCAGAAAGCCCGTGCGGCCGGTATTCACTTGATCCTTGCAACCCAGCGTCCGTCGGTGGATGTGATCACCGGTCTGATCAAGGCCAACATCCCGACGCGCATGGCGTTCCAGGTATCGAGCAAGATCGACTCGCGGACCATCATCGACCAGGGTGGCGCCGAACAACTGCTGGGCCACGGTGACATGCTCTACATGCCACCGGGCACCAGTCTGCCGATCCGTGTACACGGCGCCTTTGTCTCCGATGATGAAGTGCACCGTGTGGTGGAAGCCTGGAAACTGCGTGGCGCCCCGGAATACAACGACGACATCCTCAACGGCGTCGAAGAAGCCGGCAGCGGCTTCGAGAGCGGCGGCGGTGGCGGTGACGACGATGCGGAAACCGACGCCCTCTACGACGAAGCCGTGGCCTTTGTACTGGAAAGCCGCCGCGCCTCCATTTCTGCCGTGCAGCGTAAATTGAAAATCGGCTACAACCGCGCCGCCCGCATGATCGAAGCCATGGAAATGGCCGGCGTCGTGACCGCGATGAACACCAACGGCTCGCGTGAAATCATTGCCCCCGGGCAGATGCGCGACTGATCCCGCGCCGTGTGGCAGCACACGGCGCGCCCTGACTACTCAATGAGGACTCCCATGCGTCTTATCCGCATGCTGTTGTTGCCGGCACTGGCCCTGACTGCTGTTTCGGCGCACGCTGATCCGGCCTCGGTCGCCAGCCTGACCAACCTGTTGGACAAATCCAAGACCCTGACCGCGCGTTTCTCCCAACTGACCCTGGACGGCGGCGGCACCCAATTGCAGGAAACCGCTGGCGAAATGGCCGTGCAGCGTCCTGGCCTGTTTTTCTGGAAAACCGACGCGCCGAACGATCAGACCATTGTCTCCGACGGCCAGAAAGTCACCCTGTGGGACCCGGACCTGGAGCAGGTAACCATCAAGAAGCTCGACCCGCGCCTGAACCAGACCCCGGCGCTGCTGTTGTCGGGCGATGTGTCGAAGATCAGCGACAGCTTCGAGATCACCTCCAAGCAGACCAGCAACGTGATCGAGTTCACCCTCAAGCCAAAATCCAAGGACACGCTGTTCGACAGCCTGCACCTGTCGTTCGGCAACGGCGTGATCAACAACATGCGCCTGATCGACAGCGTCGGCCAGCGCACCGACATCCTGTTCTCCGGGGTCAAGGCCAACGAGCCGGTCGCCGCATCCAAGTTCAAGTTCGACATCCCCAAGGGTGCCGACGTGATCCAGGAATAATCTGCCCAGAGGTTTCAAACGCTGCCCATGGACTTGTTTCGAAGTGACCCGATTGCTCAACCCCTGGCCGCGCGCTTGCGCTCGACCAACCTGGATGAGTACGTCGGCCAGGAACACCTGCTCGCTCGTGGCAAGCCCCTGCGCGAAGCCCTGGAGCAAGGTGCGCTGCATTCGATGATCTTCTGGGGCCCGCCAGGGGTGGGTAAGACCACCCTGGCGCGGTTGCTGGCGAAGGTCTCGGATGCGCATTTCGAAACGGTCTCGGCGGTACTCGCCGGGGTCAAGGAAATCCGCCAGGCCGTCGACGTCGCCAAACAGCAGGCCGGGCAATACGGCAAGCGCACCATCCTGTTCGTCGACGAAGTGCATCGCTTCAACAAGTCGCAGCAGGACGCGTTCCTGCCATATGTGGAAGACGGCACGCTGATCTTTATCGGCGCCACCACCGAGAACCCTTCATTCGAATTGAACAATGCCTTGCTGTCGCGGGCGCGGGTCTATGTGCTCAAGAGCCTGGACGAAGCGGCGATGCAAAAGCTGCTGCACCGTGCCTTGAGCGAAGACAAGGGCCTGGGCAAGCGCCGGCTGAGTCTCAGCGACGAAGGCTTCAAGATCCTGCTCACCGCCGCCGATGGTGATGGGCGCCGTTTCCTCAACCTGCTGGAAAACGCCTCCGACCTGGCCGAAGACGGCAGCGAGATTGGCGTCGACCTGCTGCAAAGCCTGCTCGGCGACACGCGCCGACGCTTCGATAAGGGCGGTGAAGCGTTCTACGACCAGATTTCCGCGCTGCATAAATCCGTACGCGGTTCCAACCCGGACGGTGCGCTGTACTGGTTCGCGCGCATGATCGACGGTGGTTGCGACCCGTTGTACCTCGCGCGTCGCGTAGTGCGCATGGCCAGTGAAGACATCGGCAACGCCGACCCGCGGGCGCTGAGCTTGTGTCTGGCGGCGTGGGAGGTGCAGGAGCGCCTCGGTAGCCCGGAAGGCGAGCTGGCGGTGGCCCAGGCCATCACCTACCTGGCCTGTGCGCCAAAAAGCAACGCGGTGTATATGGGCTTCAAGTCTGCCCTGCGCGCCGCTGCCGAATACGGCTCCCTGGAAGTGCCGCTGCACCTGCGCAACGCGCCGACCAAGCTGATGAAACAATTGGGCTACGGTGATGAATACCGCTACGCCCATGATGAGCCAGACGCCTATGCGGCCGGCGAAGATTACTTCCCCGACGCGCTTGAACCGCTGGCGCTCTATCAGCCGGTGCCCCGTGGCCTGGAGCTGAAGATCGGGGAAAAGCTCAATCACCTCGCCCAACTTGATCGACTCAGCCCCAAACAGCGGAGAAAGTAGTGCTCAAGACGATTCTTGCCGTGTCCGCAGCCGGCATCGCTGGTACATTATTGCGTTTCGCCACCAGCACCTGGGTCAGTGCCAACTGGCCGAAGCATTTTTATGCGGCGACCCTGGCGGTCAATCTGGTCGGCTGCTTGATTATCGGGCTGTTGTACGGCTGGTTCCTGTTGCGCCCGGAAGTACCGATTGAAATTCGCGCCGGCTTGATTGTCGGCTTTGTAGGCGGTCTGACGACCTTTTCATCCTTTTCACTGGATACGCTGCGCTTGCTGGAAAGCGGGCAGGCCCTGGTAGCGTTCGGTTACCTGGGTATCAGCGTGTTCGGCGGGCTGCTCGCCACCTGGGCCGGCCTGTCCTTGACCAAACTTTGATAAACGAGAGACCGACATGCTCGATTCCAAACTGTTACGTAGCAACCTTCAGGACGTAGCGGACCGCCTGGCATCCCGTGGCTTTGCCTTGGATGTTGCGCGCATCGAAGCGCTGGAAGAACAGCGCAAGACCGTCCAGACCCGCACCGAAGCACTGCAGGCTGAGCGTAATGCGCGTTCCAAATCCATCGGTCAGGCCAAACAGCGCGGCGAAGACATTGCGCCGTTGATGGCGGACGTCGAGCGTATGGGCACTGAGCTGTCCGAGGGTAAAGTCGAGTTGGACAAGATCCAGACCGAACTGGACTCGATCCTGCTGGGCATCCCCAACATCCCGCATGAATCCGTGCCGGTGGGCGAAGACGAAGACGGCAACGTCGAAGTGCGCCGCTGGGGTACGCCAAAAGCCTTTGATTTCGAGATCAAGGACCACGTCGCCCTGGGCGAACTGACCGGCGGCCTGGACTTTGAAACCGCCGCCAAGATGTCCGGCGCGCGATTCTCGTTGCTGCGCGGCCCGGTGGCCCGTCTGCACCGCGCCCTGGCGCAGTTCATGATCAACCTGCACACCGCCGAGCACGGCTACGAAGAAGCCTACACGCCGTACCTGGTGCAGGCACCGGCGCTGATGGGCACCAGCCAGCTGCCGAAATTCGAAGAAGACCTGTTCAAGATCAGCCGCGAAGGCGAAGCCGACCTGTACCTGATCCCGACGGCGGAAGTGTCGCTGACCAACATCGTGTCCGGCGAGATCCTCGACGCCAAAGCGCTGCCATTGAAGTTCGTCGCCCACTCGCCGTGCTTTCGCAGCGAAGCCGGTGCATCGGGTCGCGACACCCGCGGCATGATCCGCCAGCACCAGTTCGACAAGGTCGAGATGGTGCAGATCGTCGAGCCGTCGACCTCGATGGAAGCCCTCGAAGGCCTGACTGCCAACGCCGAGCGCGTCCTGCAACTGCTGGAGCTGCCGTACCGTGTACTCGCGTTGTGCACCGGCGACATGGGGTTCAGCGCCGTGAAGACCTACGACCTCGAAGTGTGGGTGCCGAGCCAGGACAAGTACCGCGAGATCTCGTCGTGCTCCAACTGCGGCGATTTCCAGGCCCGCCGTATGCAGGCGCGTTTCCGCAACCCGGAAACCGGCAAGCCGGAGCTGGTGCACACCCTCAACGGGTCGGGCCTGGCGGTAGGCCGTACCCTGGTGGCCGTGTTGGAAAACTACCAGCAGGCAGACGGTTCCATCCGTGTACCCGAGGTGCTCAAGCCTTATATGGCGGGCGTTGAGGTCATCGGCTAAATGGAATTTCTGCCGCTGTTTCATAACCTGCGCGGCAGTCGTGTGTTGGTCGTCGGTGGCGGGGAGATTGCCTTGCGCAAATCCCGGCTGCTGGCCGACGCCGGTGCGTTGCTGCGGGTGGTTGCTCCCCAGATCGAAGACCAACTCCGCGAGTTGGTACTGGGCAGTGGCGGGGAACTGATTTTGCGCGGTTATCAGGAGGCCGACCTCGACGGTTGCACCCTGATCATCGCGGCAACGGACGACGAGCCACTGAACGCGCAAGTGTCCAGCGACGCCAAGCGCCGTTGCGTGCCGGTCAATGTGGTGGACGCGCCGGCCTTGTGCAGCGTGATCTTCCCGGCGATTGTCGACCGCTCGCCCTTGGTGATCGCGGTGTCCAGTGGCGGCGATGCGCCGGTACTGGCGCGGCTGATCCGGGCCAAGCTGGAAACCTGGATTCCGTCCACCTACGGCCAATTGGCCGGGTTGGCGGCGCGCTTTCGTGCCCAGGTCAAAGGTTTGTACCCGGATGTACAGCAACGTCGCGCGTTCTGGGAAGAGGTGTTCCAGGGCCCGATTGCCGATCGCCAATTGGCCGGGCAGGGTGCTGAAGCCGAGCGTTTGTTGGTGGAGAAAGTCAACGGCAAGCCGCCCCATGCGCCGGGTGAGGTTTACCTGGTGGGCGCCGGTCCTGGTGACCCGGACCTGTTGACCTTCCGCGCACTGCGCCTGATGCAGCAAGCCGATGTGGTGCTGTACGACCGCCTCGTCGCGCCAGCGATTCTCGAACTGTGCCGCCGTGATGCCGAGCGCGTATACGTCGGCAAGCGTCGCGCCGACCACGCCGTGCCCCAGGACCAGATCAACCAGCAATTGGTGGACTTGGCCAAGCAAGGCAAGCGGGTGTTGCGCCTTAAAGGTGGCGATCCGTTCATCTTTGGCCGTGGTGGCGAAGAAATCGAAGAGTTGGCGGCCCACGGCATCCCGTTCCAAGTGGTACCGGGCATCACGGCGGCCAGCGGCTGCGCGGCGTATGCCGGGATTCCGCTGACTCACCGCGACTATGCGCAATCGGTACGCTTCATCACCGGGCATTTGAAGGACGGAACTTCGGACCTGCCCTGGCATGACCTGGTGGGGCCGTCGCAGACCCTGGTGTTCTACATGGGCTTGATCGGCTTGCCGATCATCTGCGAACAGCTGATCAAGCATGGACGCGCAGCCGATACCCCGGCGGCATTGATCCAGCAAGGCACAACGTCCAACCAGCGCGTGTTTACCGGCACCCTGGCCGACTTGCCGCGCATGGTGGCGGAGCATGAAGTGCATGCGCCGACACTGGTGATCGTCGGTGAAGTGGTGGTGTTGCGCGAGAAGCTCAAGTGGTTTGAAGGCGCCCAGTCCCAGGTCTGAAAACTAAAAGCATCGCGGGCAAGCCCGCTCCCACAGGGGATCGCATTCCATGTGGGAGCGGGCTTGCCCGCGATGAGGCCTTCAAGTTCAGCGAGCAGCCCGGATCAGCTCCAAACTGCGTTGCCCTTCAATTTCAAGCGATCATGCGGGGTATCAAATGCTTGCAACGGGCCTTTGGGCACAATCCCCGTCGGATTGATCGTGCGGTGACTGGCGTAGTAATGCCCCTTGATATGCGCAAAATCCACCGTCTCGGCCACTCCCGGCCACTGATACAGCTCCCGCAGCCAGTTCGACAAGTTCGGATAATCCGCAATCCGCCGCAGATTGCATTTGAAGTGCCCGTAATACACCGCATCAAAACGGATCAGCGTAGTAAACAGGCGCACATCCGCTTCGGTCAGGAACTCGCCGGCCAGGTAGCGATGGTCGCTCAGGTGCTGCTCCAGATGATCCAATTCGGCAAACACATCATCAAACGCACTTTCGTATGCCTGCTGCGAAGTGGCAAAGCCTGCGCGATACACGCCGTTGTTCACGGCCGGGTAGATGCGTTCGTTCAGTGCGTCGATGCTCGGGCGTAGCGCCTCGGGGTAGAAGTCCAGGGTGTTGCCGGTCAGCCCATTGAACGCGCTGTTGAACATGCGGATGATTTCCGCCGATTCATTACTGACGATACGCTTGAGCTTCTTGTCCCACAGAACGGGCACCGTCACCCGGCCGGTGTAGTCGGCGGTATCGGCGGTGTAGCGCTGATGCATGAAGGCAAAACCGTCGAGGGCGTCGCCGCTGGAGCCGTGGGCCTTGTCGAAGGTCCAGCCGTTTTCCAGCATCAACCAGCTGACCACGGACACATCGATCAGGCTTTCCAGGCCCTTGAGCTTGCGCATGATCAGGGTGCGATGGGCCCAAGGGCAGGCGAGGGACACGTAGAGGTGGTAGCGACCGGCTTCGGCCTTGAATCCACCCTCGCCACTCGGGCCGGGCGAACCGTCGGCAGTCACCCAGTGGCGGCGCTGCGCCTGTTCACGCTGGAAAGCGCCATCTGCGCTACTTTCGTACCACTGGTCTTTCCAGCGTCCTTCGATCAGCAAACCCATGACTGGCTCCTCAACTAATAAGCGTTGGAGCCCAGTCTAAAGGGATGGGTTCGATTTAAAAGCGCAAAGACTGCGGGTGAATTATCGATTAAATCGATTTGTTCCGTGCGTCCCAGTATTGCTGGGCCAACACGAAAGCCTGCTCCCGCGAATGGCCAAGACCGCGCAAGGCCAGCGCCATGGTGGCGATCAGCGCCAGTTGCGGGTAGCTGTCCTCGACTTCACCGCGCCACAACGCTTTCAAATGCTCGGGCTCCAGGGTCGCCGGTTTGACGTGGCGTTGGGCGGAGAGGGCGGGCCACTCCTCGTCCCAGCTCTCGCCGCCGGTGGTGCCGTAGAGGTGGCTGGCGCTGTCGGGGTTGATCTCGATCTCGCCGCCGTCGCCCTTCACCACGATCACATTGTCGCCGAGCAGGCCGCTGGCATCGCGGTGCACGCCCTGGTAGCCGGGGTGGAAAATGCTTTGCAGGCCCAGGCGTGCATTCAGCGGGTTGAGCAGACGTGCCAGGGAGTGGATTGGCGAACGCAGGCCGAGGGTGTTGCGCAGGTCGATCATGCGTTGCAGTTGTGGCGCCCAGTCGCCCAGCGGGATAAATGCCAGGTTCCCGTGTTGGTAAGCGCTTTCGACCTGCTGCCAGTTGCGGCAAAGCGGGATCTGCAAGGTTGCCAGCAGTTGCTCGGTGTACAACCGGCCCTCGGTATGCGCGCCGCCGCCGTGCATGAGGATGCGTACGCCATTTTGCGCGAGGCACTTGGCCGCCAGCAGAAACCACGGCAGGTGGCGCTTCTTGCCGGCGTAGGTCGGCCAGTCCACGTCGACGTTCAGCGCCGGGGCGTTGAGGCGTTCGCGTACGGCTTCGGTGAAACCGGCGAGTTCTTCCGGGCTTTCTTCCTTGTGGCGCAGCAACATCAGGAACGCGCCGAGCTGGGTGTCTTCGACTTTTTCGTCGAGCAGCATGCCCATGGCTTCGCGGGCTTCCTCACGGGTGAGATTGCGTGCGCCGCGCTTGCCTTTGCCCAGGATGCGCACGAATGGCGCAAACGGGTGTTCGGCGGGAGTTTCGAGGGTCAGCGGGGCAAAGTCGGTCATAAGCAATTCGTCGGCCTGGGCAGGCCCGCCAGCTTGGCGGCGAGTTTGGCGGGAGTGCCGTTGAACAGTTTGTTGAGGTGCAGGCTGTTGCCCTTTTCCGGGCCCAGCTTCAAGGCGGTGTACTTGATCAGCGGGCGCGTGGCCGGGGACAGTTGGAACTCGGCGTAGAAGCCGCGCAGCAGTTCGAGGATTTCCCAGTGGTCGGGCGTCAGATCGAGCGCTTCGGCGGCAGCCAGGGCGCTGGCGACTTCTGTGGACCAGTCGTTCAAGTCGACGAGGTAGCCGTCCTTGTCCAACTCATAGGTGCGTTCGCCTACGGTCAAGGTGTTCATAGCCAGCTGTTGACCTTGTCATAGTCGATAGACAGTTGCACGAAGCCGGGATAGTCCACGCTGTCGGCCCAGTCGGGTAATGGCAGGTTGCGCGCCTGCATGTCTTCGGCCAGCACAAACACCTTCACACCCTTGGTGTGCAGGGCGGGGGCGTGCAGCCCGTAGGCGCCATCGCCGCACAGCAAGATCGCGTCCTCGGCGCCGCAGATGCGCAGGCAGCTGTCGAGGCGACTGTCGGAAAACGGCGAGTGAGACACCACATGTAAAGTCGACATCAGAGGGTAATCACCTGGTCGTAACGGTCAATCAATTGGGAAATAGCGTCGTTGCTCAATGGTTGTGCCTCGGTGGGCGGCGTCAGGCCACGCACAGCCATGCTGTGGCGGCAGACAAATACATCGTCGATACCGAACAGCCCCAAGGCCTGCAGGTTGGCACTGAGGTCCTTTTGTTGCACGGCCTTGGCGTTCTGGTGCGGTGCGAGCTGGAACACGCCGTCATCCATGAACAACAAACCGATGGGCAAATCGAACGCGCCACCGGCCAGCACGATATCCAGCGCTTCCCGTGCACTCGCGCCGGACCAAGGTGCCTGGCGGCTGATCACCAACAGGGATTTGGACATCTCACGGCCCTCCAAAGCAGATCAGGCGGTCGGCGGTTTGTGCGGCGTCGTGCAGTTGCCCCAGGCCAGACAACGCCCACGGTGCATCGAGGTTGACCGCGCTGCGCTGATAACGCGTGGCCTCCTCGGTGTTGAGCACCCCGCGACGCAGGGCGGCGGCGATGCATACCACGCCGTCAAGCTGGTGCTGGCTGACAAACTCACGCCATTGGCGGGCGATGTCCTGCTCATCCTGCGGGGTGACGATGTTATTGGACGCGCTGTACACGCCGTCCTGGTAGAAAAACAGCCGCACAATCTCATGCCCGCCTGCCAACGCCGCCTGGGCGAACAGCAAGGCGCGGCGCGAGGAGGGCGCGTGGGCTGCGGAAAACAGGGCTATCGCAAACTTCATGGCACACTCGGCAAGCAAACGTGGGCCAATGATAAAGCCGCCGCCAGGAAAAAGCCCGCCGTGATCAAAACGGTCACTGTTGCTGATCGTTCTGACGATTGCCCGTAGGACCAAGGCTGCCTAGTCTGTGGGCAATCGAAACGGAATTGGAGTGCCCATGTCAGGTCCCTTGGCGTCCCTCAAAGTGTTGGATTTCTCCACCTTGCTGCCTGGCCCGTTTGCATCCTTGATGCTCGCGGACATGGGCGCCGAAGTGCTGCGCATCGAATCGCCAACGCGCATGGACCTGCTGCGGGTGCTGCCGCCCCATGACCGGGGGACTTCGGCGAGCCACGCCTACCTCAATCGCAATAAGCGCAGCCTGGCCCTGGACCTCAAGCAAGCCGAGGCGCTGGAGATCGTGCGGGCGCTGGTCAAGGACTACGACATTATTCTCGAACAGTTCCGCCCCGGGGTCATGGAGCGCCTGGGCCTGGGATATGAAGCGCTGAAGGCGATCAACCCCCGGCTGATTTATGTGTCGATCACCGGCTACGGTCAGACCGGCCCCTACAAGGACCGCGCCGGGCACGACATCAACTACCTGGCGTTGTCCGGTGTGGCCAGCTACACCGGGCGCCAGGACAGTGGGCCGCTGCCGTTGGGCGTGCAGTTGGCGGATGTGGGCGGTGGCTCGTTGCATGCGGTGGTGGGGTTGCTCGCGGCAGTGATTGCGCGGCAGCAAAGCGGGGTGGGGCAATATCTGGACGTGAGCATGACCGATTGCTCCTTCAGCCTGAACGCCATGGCGGCAGCGGGCTACCTGGCGTGCGGGGTGGAGCCGGAGTGGGAAAACCACGTGCTCAACGGTGGCAGTTTCTACGATTACTATCGGACCCGGGATGGACGATGGATGTCGGTGGGCAGTCTGGAGCCGGCTTTCATGCAGTCGCTGTGTGCGGCGCTGGGACGGCCGGAGTTGGCGGCGCAAGGCTTGTCGCCGGAGCCGGAGCGGCAAAAAGTGCTCAAGCAGGCTTTGCAGGTTGAGTTTGAGAAACGCAGTTTTGAGGAGCTGTGCGCGTTATTTGCCGAGGTGGATGCCTGCGTCGAACCTGTGTTGAGTTTGAGTGAGGCGCTTGAGCATCCCCAGTTGAAGGCGCGGGAATTGTTGAGCCAGGTGCCCCGGGGCGATGGTTCGACCCAGCTGCAGTTGGCGTGTCCGTTGAAGTTCTCTGAGGGGTTGCCAGCGCCTCGGCATATTGGCGGGGCGGTGGGCGCGCACAGTGATGAAGTGTTGGCTGAATTGGGCTTCAGTAATCAGCGTATTGAGGCTTTGCGGCAGGCCAGGGTTATTGGTTGACTGATCCGGCGCCTTCGCGGGCAAGCCCGTTCCCACATTTGACCGGGTTGTCATGTCGATCACCGATCCAATGTGGGAGCTGGCTTGCCTGCGAAGAGGCTGTCACTCCACCCGGGTCTCTCCAGTAAACACCAAAGTCTGCCGACACCGCCGACACAAATACCGCCGCCCCTGAGCCACCAACCCATGGCGCTGCGACGAAAAGGGAAAGTCACTGTCCGCACACGGGCAACGGTAGATATACCGCGTCACCTGACGCCGCTTTACCGCATACGTATGGCAACGGTCCGGCGGCAGTTCGTACACCCCGCGCATGATCAATTGCCATTCTTCGCCATGGGGCTGAATGCGTTCGCCAAACAATTGGTGGGCAATCAGGTGCGCCACTTCATGGGCCACCGTCTGTTTCAGGAAATGCTGGCTGTTTTCACGGTACAGCTGGGGGTTGAAGCGCAGCAGGTTCTCGTGCAAATGCGCGACACCGGCCTTCTGGCCCCGCAGCTTGAGGCTGACCTGGGGGCGTTTGAAGCTTCGTTTGAAAAAGGATTCGGCTTGCAGGAAACAATCTTCGACGCGGGTATTGAGTTGCTCGGGCATGCTGTACGTATCTCCAGAGGCGCCCAGTATGCCGCAACGCCGAGTGTTTCCGAATGGTTCAGGCGCCGAATGGTCATGCATAACGCACAAAGCCACCTTGCGGTGGCCTTGCTCACGGTCTGAAACGCTCAATTGGTATAGATAGGCCCAACGCCCAAGCCCCAGACGATCACGGTAAACGCCATGATTGCCACCAGCACCACCAGGCCCACGGCCAGCACCGAGCTGGAAAACAGGAAGCCCTCGTCCGGATCGATGCTCATGAACGTCGGCAGCCCCACATACAGCAGGTACACCGTGTAGCAGATCGCCGCCGTGCCCACGACCATGCCCAGCCACATATGTGGGTACAGCGCCGCCAGCCCGCCGATAAACAGCGGTGTCGCGGTATAGGTGGCAAACGCGACGCAGCGCGACATGCTGGGGTTGGCGTCGTAGGTTCGGGCCATCCAATGGATGAAGGCGCCCATCACCGCCACGCCGGCGAGCATGGCCGCGTACGACATGATGGTCATCCACAGGGCGCTTTCCTGAGTCAACATCACGGGCGAGCGGTTGCCGATGACCCAGCCGACCTGGGTGGTGCCGATAAAGGCTGATACGGCGGGGATCGCCGCGAGAATCAGCGTGTGAGTGAGGTACATGTGGCCGATGCTTTCTTCTTTATCGCCACGGATTTCCCGCCATTCCTGGTCAGGATGGGTAAACAGCCCCACGACGTGATGGATCATGCCAGTCACTCCTGTTGTTATTACCATCGCCCCCCATCGGAGCGCCCACGGGCCAATTGGCCTGAAAGGTCTGGATATATACGTGCGACCTCAAGTCGCAGTATAGGAAGGGATGACCGGAATGACTGTAGGGCCTTTAGAGCAAATCGCGCTGTAAACATTGGCCCTAATCGCGGTGAAGTCTGTCGGGACTGCCATGGTCGGTGTGGGAGCAGGCAAGCCAGCCCCCACATTGGATCGGCGTCGCCCATTGAAGCATTTTTGCGTAAAATGCTGCGCTTTTCGTCACACACCTTTTGCGGATTCAAGCGCCATGGGCACTCTTACAGTCAACCAGAACAAACTGCAGAAACGCCTGCGTCGCCTGGCCGGTGAAGCGGTCGCCGATTTCAACATGATCGAGGACGGCGACAAGGTCATGGTCTGCCTCTCCGGCGGCAAAGACAGCTACACCATGCTCGACGTGCTGCTGCACCTGCAAAAGGTCGCGCCGATCAAGTTCGAGATCGTTGCCGTCAACATGGACCAGAAACAACCGGGCTTCCCCGAGCATGTGCTGCCGGCCTACCTCAAAGAGCTGGGTGTCGAGTATCACATCGTCGAAAAAGACACTTATTCGGTGGTCAAGGAATTGGTTCCGGAAGGCAAGACCACCTGCTCGCTGTGCTCGCGCCTGCGTCGGGGCACGCTCTACACCTTTGCCGATGAAATCGGTGCGACCAAAATGGCCCTGGGCCATCACCGCGACGACATCGTCGAGACCTTCTTCCTCAATATGTTCTTCAACGGTTCGCTCAAGGCCATGCCGCCCAAGCTGCGCGCGGATGACGGGCGCAACGTGGTGATTCGCCCGCTGGCGTATTGCAACGAGAAGGACATCCAGGCCTACTCCGACCTCAAGCAATTCCCGATCATCCCGTGCAACCTCTGCGGCTCCCAGGAAAACCTGCAACGCCAGGTGGTCAAGGAAATGCTGGTGGAGTGGGAACGCAAGACACCGGGCCGCACCGAGAGCATCTTTCGCAGCCTGCAGAACGTGCAGCCGTCGCAGTTGGCCGACCGCAACCTGTTCGATTTCACCAGTCTCAAGATCGACGAAAGCGCCGCTTCGCGTTTCGTCAATATAGTGAACCTCTAAGCGACTTCAATGCTCTGACACACGGCGCTCGCGGGCGCCGTTTTCAATTCGAATCCCGGGAGAGGGCATGCGCGATTACAAGTGGCTGCACGAATACTGTCTGAACCGCTTCGGTTCGGCGGCCGAGTTGGAAGCCCACCTACCCGTACCGAATACTGCGGCGCAGTTGCGCCAGATCAGCGACGACCGCTACCTGTCGACCCTGGCCCTGCGGGTGTTCCGTGCGGGCTTGAAACACAGCGTGGTGGATGCCAAGTGGCCGGCGTTCGAGAAAGTGTTCTTCGGCTTCGACCCGGAAAAAGTTGTGCTGATGGGCGCCGAGCACCTGGAGCGGCTGATGCAGGACACCAGCATCATCCGCCACCTGGGCAAGCTCAAGAGTGTGCCGCGCAATGCGCAGATGATCCTGGACATCGCCCATGAACACGGCAGCTTCGGCGCGTTTATCGCCGATTGGCCGGTGACCGACATCGTTGGGCTGTGGAAGTACCTGAGCAAGCACGGCCACCAGTTGGGCGGGCTATCGGCACCGCGCTTTTTGCGCATGGTCGGCAAGGATACGTTCGTGCCGAGTTTTGACGTGGTGGCGGCGTTGAACGCACAGAAGATCGTCGACAAGGCACCCACCAGCCTGCGGGACCTGGCGACGGTGCAGGCGGCGTTCAACGAGTGGCATGCCGAGAGTGGGCGGCCGATGTGCCAGTTGTCGATGATGCTGGCTTACACCGTCAATCACTAGCCTGTAGTGAGCGGGCTTGCCCCGCGCCGGGGGGCGAAGCAGCCCCAAACGGTACACCGCGGTGTATCAGCAAGACCGCGGTGTCTGGATTTAGGGCGGCTTCGCCCCCCAGCGCGGGGCAAGCCCGCTCACTACAGGTCAAGGTGCGAGCTGTCGGTTGAGCTGATGCCGCCAGCGCACATATAGCAAGGCCGTACAAAACACCGCCAGGCTTGCCAGCATCTCCAGCACCCCGAACCACTGGCGGTTCGGGTCATACGCCGCCAGCGCGCCCTTGATGAAATACAGGTTCACCGCAAAGCACATCCACGAATGCCCGCGCGCACTGCCCAGCAGCATTCCCGGTGCGAGCAACAGCAGCGGCACCAGTTCGATCAGCAGGATCACCCACGGCCGTGCGCCGTGCAGGTCGGCGACGAACAGGTAATAGCCGCACAGCAACCCCACCAGCCCAAAGAACGCCAGCAGGCTCAACGCCCGTGCAACCTTGACCCGTGGCTCCAACCACGCCTGGGGCGGCAAGACCTTAGGCTTTCTGGCCACGGCCGCTCTCCAGCAATGTGGCGGTGTTCGCCAGGCGCAAGCCCAGGGCGCGGCACAGGGCGATCTCATGTTGATCAAGCAGGCGCTTGCCGTCCGGCCCGGCGTGGTGGCTGGCGCCGTAGGGCGTGCCGCCGCCTTGGGTGTCGAGCAATGCCTGTTCGCTGTAGGGCAAGCCGGTGATCAACATGCCGTGGTGCAGCAATGGCAGCAGCATCGACATCAACGTGGTTTCCTGGCCGCCGTGCAGGCTGGCGGTGGAAGTGAACACCCCGGCCGGTTTGCCGACGAGGGCGCCGGTCAGCCACAGGTTGCTGGTGCCATCGATGAAGTACTTGAGCGGCGCGGCCATGTTGCCGAAGCGGGTCGGGCTGCCCAGGGCCAGGCCCGAGCAGTGTTTCAGGTCGTCGAGGCTGGCATACAGCGCGCCTTCCTCCGGGATGCTCGGCGCCACGGCTTCGCACTCGGTGGAGATCGCCGGAACGGTGCGCAGGCGCGCTTCCATGCCGCCTTGCTCGATACCCCGGGCGATCTGCCGGGCCATTTCGCTGACCGAGCCGTTGCGGCTGTAATACAGCACCAGCACATACGGTGTGGTCACGGCAGGATCTCCAGCACGTTCTCTGGCGGGCGGCCGATGATGGCTTTGTCGGCGGTTTCCAGGATCGGCCGTTCCATCAACTTGGGGTGCGCGGCGATGGCGGCGATCAGTTGTGCTTCGCTGAGGCTGGCGTCGGCCAGGTTGAGGGTCTTGTATTCGTCTTCGCCGGTGCGCAGCAATTGGCGTGCGCTGAGGCCCAGCTTGGCGAGCAAGGCCTTCAGTTGCGCGGCGTCCAGCGGGGTTTCCAGGTAACGCACCACGGTCGGGGTGAGACCACGGGCTTCGAGCAGTTCAAGCGCACCGCGGGATTTCGAGCAGCGCGGGTTGTGATAAAGCGTCAGATCGGTCATGTGCGGGTCGCATCTTGCGTAAGGTGGCAGGTATTCTACCTGCGCAGCGTCCCGTCCTTAAACCGTAAGAGGCGATAGGTCGCAGCCAACGTTCATTTTTACGAAGGATTACCCCATGACAAGTCGACTGATCGGTGCATTGGCGATCATCACAACCCTGCTGCTCAGCGGCTGCGGTAATGACTACGGCGTTGACCAGTACGGCAAGAAAGTCGCGGCTGAACGCCTGGATAAACAATGGGTCGTGGTCAATTACTGGGCCGAATGGTGTGGCCCGTGCCGTACCGAGATCCCTGAACTGAACGCCCTGGCGGATCAGTTGAAAGGGCAGAACGTCGGGGTGTTCGGGGTCAACTTCGACAATGTGCAGGGTGAGGAGTTGAAGGCCGCCAGCGAGAAGCTGGGGATCAAGTTCACGGTGCTGGCGCAGAACCCGGAAGGGATCTTTGATATACCGCGCAGCGAGGCGCTGCCGGTAACCTACATCATTGATGACAAGGGCAAGGTGCGTGAACAGTTGATGGGGGAGCAAACGGCGGAAGGCGTGATTGCAAAGCTGAAGGCACTACGCGGTTAAAGCAACAACACCAAACCAATGTGGGAGCGGGCTTGCTCGCGAAAGCGGCGGATCAGACAACACATCTGTGACTGATCCACCGCTTTCGCGAGCAAGCCCGCTCCCACATTTTGACCTCGTTCAATCCTGAAAAGGTTGCTGTCAGCCCTCTTCAAGCCACAGGCGAATCGGCTTGCCTTCTGCCGGCCAGAAACGCGTCTGCTCGATCGGCGAGATGTCCCAGCGCTGCACGCCTTGCAGGGCCTGGAAGAAGCGGTGTTCCTGCTCCATCAAGGCCTCGGCGCAGAGTTTGCGGGTGCTGCCGATCTGGCCGAAGCTGAGCTTGTCGCCCTCGAGGGTGTACGGCGCGAACCAATGGTTGCAGCCGCCGTTGCCATAGGCACGACCGTCCTCGCCGAGGGTGACCGTCAGGTGCGCGTAGTCCATCAGTGGCCGCTCACCGATCCATTCCACCACGTAGCTGTGATCCCGCTTGAGCTTGGCCGTATCAGCGGCGCAACCCGTGAGGGCCGCACCTGCGGCGGCGAGCAGAAGCAGGCCTTTCATTGTGCGGCCTGCTGGCATTTCGGGCAGCGGTGCTTGTCGCCCTGGCTGGCCCAGCCCAGCTCCTTGATGCGCGCGTTGGCGGCCGGTTGCAGCGGCTCTTTGCTCAGCTTGGTTTCCACCGCGAATTCAAACTCCAGCACGGTGTCGCAGCTGTCGCAGTTGACCTTCCAGGTGTGAATTTCCAATTCGCCGAATTTCGGCCCGTGGGCCATGGCGACCCATTGACCCGCCGGGCGGATGGAGTAGCGCGCGTCGCCTTCGACGGTGAGGCGCATCGACAGGGTTTTGCTGCCGCGCAGGGTGACGATCAGCACGTCGCCGTGCTTGATCGAACCACCGTTGCCGGTGATCTGGTAACGGCCCGGCACCAGGGCGCGGCATTCGATCAGGGTGTGTTGCGGGCTCAGCAAGCTGAAGCGGAAATCGTGTTCGGCCATGGATCCTCCAAATAGGCGCGGCATCCTATCACGGGTGCTGGCCCATCATGAGCCTGGTATATGACCGCTGATCATCCTTCAACGAGGTTCTGCGTGCGGCCCTCGGCCCACGCGGCGATGTTGGCGAGGGTCGTGCATGCAATCGCCGACAGCGCCTCGCGGGTAAGAAACGCCTGGTGTGCGGTGATGATCACATTGGGGAAGGTCAACAGGCGTGCGAGTACGTCGTCTTGCAGGGGCAGGTCGGAGCGGTCCTCGAAGAACAATTGCGCCTCTTCCTCGTACACATCCAGCCCCAGGTAACCGAGCTGGCCATCCTTGAGCGCTTCGATCAGTGCCGGGGTGTCGACCAGGCCGCCGCGCCCGGTGTTGATCAGCATCGCGCCTGGCTGCATGTGCGCCAGGGAGTCGGCGTTGATCAGGTGTTTGCTGTCGGCTGTCAGCGGGCAATGCAGGCTGATGATCTGCGCTTGGGCCAGCAGTTCGGGCAGGCTCACGTAGCGGGCGCCGAGGGCCAGCACCTGCGGGTTGGGGTACGGATCGTAGGCGAGCAACTGGCAGCCGAAACCGGCCATGATCTTGGCGAACGTCGCACCGATCTGCCCGGTGCCGACCACTCCGACGGTCTTGCCGACCAGATCGAAGCCGGTCAGGCCGTGCAGGCTGAAATCGCCGTCACGGGTGCGGTTGTAGGCGCGGTGCAGGCGGCGGTTGAGGGCGAGGATCAGCGCCACCGCATGTTCGGCGACGGCGTGCGGCGAATAGGCGGGCACGCGCACGATAGTCAGGCCCAGGCGCTTGGCGGCGGCCAGGTCGACATGGTTGTAACCGGCCGAGCGCAGCGCGATCAGGCGGGTGCCGCCTTTGGCCAGGTGTTCCAGCACCGGGGCGCTGAGGTCATCGTTGATAAACGGGCAAACCACTTCGTGGTGTTCGGCCAGTGCCACGGTGTCGAGGTTGAGGCGGGCGGGTTGGAATTGCAGCTCCACGCCGGACGGTAGCGCCTCGCCGAGGAAGCTGTCGCGGTCGTAGGTCTGGCTGCTGAAAAGTATGACGCGCATAAAAAATGCTCCCTGCGATTAATCATTTGAAAACACATGACCCTTGTGGGAGCGGGCTCCCACATAAGGCGGTTTCCTGAAGCGTTGCTTCAGGCGCTGACCCGCGCTTCGCTCGCCAACCGCGCAATCGCCATGTCCAGTTCGTCCAGGGCATGCAAGGCCTTTGCATCGTCCTGTTTAAGCAAGGTCTCGGCTCGTTGGCAGGCGGCGCGCAGTTGCGGCACGCCGCAATAACGGGTGGCGCCGTGCAGGCGGTGGACGCGTTCGATCAGCGCGTTGTGGTCCTTGGCTTCGCGGGCCACGGTGATGGCCAGGCGGTCGGCTTCCAGTGAGGCCAGCAACATGGCCAGCATGTCGGCGGCCAGGTCGGTCTTGCCGGCGGCCAGGCGCAGGCCTTCTTCATGATCCAGCACCAGCAGCTTCACGGCTGGGGCGAGGCCGTCGGTGGCACGCTCCGGTACTTGGTTGCGCAGGGCCAGGCCGGTCCACTTGAGCACCACCTGGGCCAACTGCCGCTCGCTGATCGGTTTGGTCAGGTAGTCATCCATGCCGCTTTGCAGCAGGGCACGTTTTTCGTTGGCCATGGCGTGGGCGGTGAGGGCGACCACCGGCAGCGGCGTACCGTGGCGCTCGCTTTCCCACTGGCGAATCGCCTCGGTGCTCTGGCGTCCGTCCATGCCAGGCATCTGCACGTCCATCAGCACCAGGTCGAAGGTTTCCCGTTTGACCGCGTCAATGGCGGCGAACCCGCTTTCTACCGCTTGGACCTTGGCGCCCATGTCTTCCAGCAGGGTCTGCACCAGCAGCAGGTTGGCCGGGTTGTCGTCCACGCACAGCACCCGTGGCGCGCGGCTGGACAGCGGCTCGCCGGGCTCGCTGCGCGAGGGCCGCGGGCTGATCAGGTCGGCCAGGGCGCGGCGCAGTTTGCGGGTGCAGGCAGGCTTGGCCTGCAACTGGCTGTTGGGGTTGGGTACCGACTGGGTGAACAGCATCTGTTCGGTGGTCGGGCACAGCACCAGAACCTTGCAACCCAGGTGCTCAAGGTCCCACAGGTGCTGGTTGAGGCGCTCCGGTGGGATGTCATTGGCGGTGATGCCAAGCACGGCGAGGTCGATGGCCTGCTCGGTCTGATGGGCGCTGGTGATGCCGTTGGTCAGGCTTTCCAGGCTGTTGAACGGCGTGACTTCCAGGCCGCAGTCTTCCAGCTGATGCTGCAGGGCCTGGCGCGCCAGTTCGTGGTTCTCCAGCACCGCCACGCGGCGCCCGAGCAATGGCGCAGACGGCAGGTCTTCGAGGTCGTCGCGGGTTTTGGGCAGGTTCAGGCTGATCCAGAATTCCGAGCCTTCCCCAGGCGTGCTGTCGACACCGATTTCACCGCCCATCTGTTCAATCAAACGCTTGGAAATCACCAGGCCCAGGCCGGTGCCGCCAGGCTGGCGCGACAGCGAGTTATCGGCCTGGCTGAAGGCCTGGAACAACGCGCGCACATCCTGGCTGGACAGGCCGATGCCGGTGTCCTGCACGCTGATGCGCAGTTGCACGCTGTCTTCCTGTTCGTCTTCGATCATTGCCCGGGCGACGATGGTGCCTTCGCGAGTGAACTTGATTGCGTTGCTGATCAGGTTGGTCAGGATCTGTTTGAGGCGCAGCGGGTCGCCCACCAACGCCAGTGGGGTGTCGCGGTAGACCAGGCTGACCAGCTCCAACTGTTTGGCATGGGCCGCAGGGGCGAGGATGGTCAGGGTGTCCTGCAGCAGATCCCGCAGGTTGAAGGGCACGCTGTCGAGCACCAGTTTGCCGGCCTCGATCTTCGAGAAATCGAGGATTTCGTTGATGATGCCCAGCAGGTTGTCGGCGGATTTTTCGATGGTGCCCAGGTAGTCCAGCTGGCGCGGCGACAATTCGCTTTTTTGCAGCAGATGGGTGAAACCAAGGATGCCGTTGAGCGGAGTGCGGATTTCATGGCTCATGTTGGCCAGGAACTCGGACTTGATGCGGCTGGCCTCCAGGGCCTCCTTGCGCGCCAGGTCCAGCTCGATGTTCTGGATCTCGATGGTTTCCAGGTTCTGGCGCACGTCTTCGGTGGCCTGGTCAATGCTGTGCTGCAGTTCTTCCCTGGCGTTTTGCAGGGTTTCGGCCATGCGGTTGATGCCCGAGGCGAGCTGGTCCAACTCCTGGCTGCCCAGCGGCGGCAGGCGGGTTTCCAGGTTGCCGTCCTTGAGCTGGGCTACGGCTTGCTTGATCAGGCCAATCGGCGAGTTGATGGTGCGGCTGATGCGCAGGGCCAGGGCTGCGGTGCAGATCAGCCCGATGGCGATCAACAGCAGGCTGGCGAACAGGCTGCGATAGCCACGCAGCAACATGCCGTTGTGGGACAGTTCGACTTCGACCCAGCCCAGCAGGCGGTCGGCTTCGTCGGGGATCAACTCGCCCGCGAGGTTGCGATGACGGCCAAATACTGGCAGCAGGTAACGCGTTGCATCGTTGCCGGTGCGTTGCAGCAGGTGCGAACTGTTGCCGATGGGCGGCTGGTTGAGCATGGTCGGGCCGGCGTGGGCTTGGGGCGTGCGGTCCGGGCTGAGGAACGACACGGCGCGCACGTCCGGCTGCTCCAGTGACTGGGTGGCGATGCGCTCCAGCAGCTCGGTGTTCTTCGCGCTCAGGGCCGGGGCGACCAGCGGCGCCAGTTGCTCGGCGATCATTTCGCCGCGTTGCAGCAATTGGGTCTGCAATTCCGACAGTTGCATCCAGGTGAAATAGCCCCCCAACAACAGGGCCATCAGACTGGTCGGTAATAAGGTCAGCAACAGTACGCGGCCTTTTATCCCCATTCTTCTAAGCACGCCACTCTCCTGCTACCACATTGTTATCGATAAACCACGCCAGCATCCGGGCCGCGCCACCTGCGCAGTGTAGCCATTTGAGCGGCGTCGGATCTTGCAAATTAATGATATGAGGCAATCTTCGGGCCATTGGGGGGCGGATGGCGATTGCCTGCGGCGGGTTAATCTTGAATAATCGGTCATTGAGAATGACTTGCAGACGCTAATGAATCCCGCAGCAGTTGGCCTACCCAGTATCCTGACCATTGAAGATGACCCTGTGCTCGGCGCCTATGTCCACGAGCATTTGGGGCGCTGTGGTTTCCAGGTGACGTGGTGCCAGAACGGTCAGCAGGGCTTGCAAATGGCCCGTGACCAGGCGTTCGACGTGGTGCTGATGGATATTCTGCTGCCGGGGATGGATGGCTTGTCGATCCTCACGCATTTGCGCCAGAGCCACTCGATCCCGGTCATCCTGATGTCGGCCCTGGGCGCCGAGGCCGATCGTATCAGTGGCTTTCGCCTGGGGGCGGACGACTATCTGCCCAAGCCGTTCAGTATGGTCGAATTGCGCGTGCGCATCGAAGCCATCCTGCGCCGGGTGGCCCTCGACCGCCGCCCGTTGCCGAGCCTTTCACCGCTGCGCGACGATGCGCCCACCCTGCGTTTTGACGACGAGCTGTGCGACGTTCTCTATCAGGAGCAGTGGGCCGGGCTGACGCGCAGCGAATACCGCTTGCTGGAAACCCTGCACCGCAACGGTGAAGAAGTCCTCAGTAAAGCCTTCCTTTATCAGCACGTGTTGCAGCGCGGCTATGCGCCCCATGATCGCAGCCTCGACATGCACATCAGCCAGATCCGCCGCAAGCTCAAGGCCGTTGGCTACGGCGAGCGCGAAGTACGCACGGTGTGGGGCAAGGGCTATGTGCTGAGCGGTGCCGATGACAGCCTTTGAACGTCCGTTGCAGCGGTTGCCGGGCAAGCACTCGTTATTCTGGAAACTGGCGTGCCTGTTGATCGCCTTCTGTTTGTTGATGATCTGGCTCAGTTGGTCCTGGGGTCGGTACATGGAGCAGAAGAACCAGTACCTGTCCGACGAAGCGAGGATCACCTTGAGTGGTTACGCGGTCGGTGCCGAACAGGCCTGGAACCGCGGTGGGCACGCCGGGGTTGATGCGTGGCTGCAGCAGATGGGCACGCGTGAGCGCACCTGGATCGGGGTGATTGGCAATGACTTGCAGTCCTTGAGCAGCTACCCGTTGAGCGACAAGGAAAGTCAACGCCTGACGTTCCTGCGTGGGCTGGACTGGCCGGTCAGCCGGCATGTGAAAGGCTTGCCGTGGTTGAAAATTCCCTTCCCGGTGAACCCGGAGGCGGGTTCGCTGGTGATCGAGTTGCCGCAACGTTTTATGCCGGGGCGCTACCAGGTGTTCTGGCGAGTGGTGACCAATGGGGTCATCCCCGGTTTATTCACGTTGCTGCTGTGCATCGGGCTCTATCGCCTGCTGATCATGCCCCTCAATCAACTGCGTGAGCAGGCCAATGCCTGGCGCGCCGACCAGTTGAATACACGGTTGTCCCAGGCGGCCATCAGTCGCCAGGATGAGCTGGGCGAATTGGGGCGTGCGTTTGATCACATGTCCGAACGCCTGCAGGGCACGGTGGTCTTGCAGCAACAACTGCTGCGGGACATGTCCCACGAACTGCGCACCCCGCTGAGCCGGCTGCGGGTGGCGTGCGACAGCGAACAGGATCTGACGCAGCTGCGTGAGCGCTTGAGCCGGGAGATCGACGCAATGCAGCGCCTGGTGGAGGACAGTCTGCAACTCGCCTGGCTGGATACCGAGCGTGCGCCGCTGCCCCGGGAAGACATTCAGGTGCAGGCGTTGTGGGACATGTTGCGTGAGAACGCCTGTTTTGAAAGTGATTGGCCGGCATCGCGCCTGCCGTGCCTGCTGGGCGCCGATTGCTGGGTGCGCGGCAACCTCAACGCGTTGGCCCAGGCCCTGGAGAATATCCTGCGCAATGCCATACGCCATTCGCCCGCCGAGGGTGCAGTCAGCCTGGATGGGCGGCGCGAGGGGGATTACTGGCACTTGTGGCTGGAGGATCAGGGCGGTGGTATCGATGAGCGCGATCTGGAGCGTATCTTTGCGCCGTTCACCCGCCTGGATGGCTCGCGGCCCGGCGACGGCGGCTTTGGCCTGGGCCTGAGCATCGCACGCAACGCCGTGCAGCGTCAGGACGGCAGCCTGTGGGCGCAAAACACCGGACAAGGCCTGCGCATTCACCTGCGCCTGCAGGCGCGCCAGGCCTCAAGCGCGACGTAGTCTGCGCTTCTTCCATTGGTGGGCCACCCACCAGCGCCAGTAGCCCATGGTCAGGCAATAGGCCAGCGCGCCCAACACCAACCCCAATACCACTGAACCCAGCAGGAACGGCTGCCACAGGGTGCTCAGCTGGCCGCTGATCCACTCCCAGGTCAGGTCGTCGGGCAGGCTGCGTGGCGGCACATTCATCAGCCAGGCGCCGGTCAAATAGGTGCAAAAGAACACCACCGGCATGGTGATCGGATTGGTCAGCCACACAAGGCTGACGGCGATGGGCATGTTGCCGCGCACCGTGATCGACAGGACCGCCGCCAACAACATCTGCAACGGAATCGGGATAAACGCCGCGAATAAACCCACGGCCATGGCCCGTGCCACCGAGTGCCGGTTGAGGTGCCAGAGGTTGGGGTCATGCAGCAACGTGCCGAGGAATCGTAAGGACTTGTGTTCCCTGATACTGCTGGGGTCGGGCATGTACCGTTTGAATAAGCGCCGAGGCATAAGGCTTCCAGGTCAGATCGAGGGGCAAGTATGCCCACATTCTATAAACAGAAAATTCAGACTTTGTGACAAAACATCAAAGGCAGTACCGGGCGCTCGGCTAAGACTGAATGGATCACTTGAAAGGGATGATCCATGAGAGCAGGGATGTTCGCGTTTGCACTGGGGTTGTTGACCCTGCGCTTTTTACCGGTGTTGCCGTCTGTCGGCCTGCTGCTGGCCATGCCAGTGGTGGCGTTGATGTTGTTGCCATTTCGCACCTATTGCCTGGCGTTCTTTCTATTCGGCTTGAGTTGGGCGTGCCTGAGTGCGCAGTGGGCGCTGGATGATCGCCTTAGGCCGGCACTGGATGGGCAGACACGCTGGCTGGAAGGGCGTGTCGTCGGGTTGCCGCAGCAGACTGGCAGCGGTGTACGGTTCGAGCTGGCCGACAGTCGCTCGCGCAATGCCCGGTTGCCCAAGCGTATCCAAGTGTCCTGGCACGCTGGGCCGGCGGTGCACAGCGGTGAACGCTGGCGCGTGGCGGTCACGCTCAAGCGGCCGGCGGGGTTGCTTAATTTTCATGGCTTTGACCGCGAGGCCTGGTTGCTTGCCCATCGTATTGGCGCCACGGGCTCGGTAAAGGATGGCATGCGCCTGTCGCCTGCGCGTAACGCTTGGCGCGACAGCGTGCGCCAACGCCTGTCGAGCGTGGATGCCCAGGGGCGCGAGGCTGGGTTGGCGGCGTTGGTGCTGGGGGACGGTTCGGCACTGGCGCCGCAGGATTGGCAGGTATTGCAAGCCACCGGCACGGTGCACCTGCTGGTGATTTCCGGCCAACACATTGGTTTGCTCTCGGGGTTGATCTACGCGCTGGTCGCCGGGTTGGCGCGCTACGGCTATTGGCCGCGGGCCCTGCCTTGGCTGCCGTGGGCGTGTGGCTTGGCGTTTGCCGCTGCGCTGGGCTACGGCTTGCTGGCAGGGTTCGGTGTGCCCGTGCAGCGTGCCTGCGTGATGGTCGGGCTGGTGCTGCTGTGGCGCTTGCGGTTTCGCCATCTGGGTGCCTGGTGGCCGCTGCTGCTCGCGCTCAATGGGGTATTGGTGCTGGAGCCGTTGGCCAGTTTGCAGCCTGGATTCTGGTTGTCGTTCGCGGCCGTTGCCGTGTTGGTGCTGGCGTTCAGCGGGCGCTTGGGCGCTTGGAGTGTGTGGCAGGCGTGGACCCGTGCGCAGTGGCTGATTGCACTCGGTTTGTTTCCGGTATTGCTGGCGCTGGGGCTGCCGATCAGCCTGAGCGCGCCGTTGGCCAACCTGTTCGCGGTGCCCTGGATCAGCCTGGTGGTGTTGCCGTTGGCGCTGCTCGGGACTGCGCTCTTGCCGCTGCCATGGGTGGGCGAGCATCTATTGTGGCTGGCCGGTGCTGCGTTGGACGGACTGTTTCGCGGCCTCGCGTTGCTGGCGGAACAACTGCCGGCCTGGACTCCGGCCGAGGTGCCGCTGGGCTGCTGGCTGATCAGCCTGTCGGGCGCGGTGTTGTTGCTGTTGCCCAAGGGCGTGCCGTTGCGGCTGCTGGGCTGGCCGATGCTGTTGCTGGCGGTGTTTCCACCCAGGGAATCAGTGCCCCATGGGCAGGTCGAGGTGCTGCAGTTGGATGTCGGGCAGGGTCAGGCATTGATCCTGCGCACCCGTCGGCACACCCTGCTTTACGATGCGGGGCCGCGTTCGGGTGCGTCCGATCTGGGCGCCAGCGTGGTGTTGCCAGCGTTGAAAAAGCTCGGGGTAGGGCGGTTGGACATGCTGCTGCTGAGCCATGCCGACGTCGACCACGCCGGTGGTGCGGCCGCGGTTGCCCGTGGGTTGGCCATCCGCCGGGTAGTGGGCGGCGAGACCGAAAGGTTGCCGACATTCCTCGGGACCCAGCCATGCGTGAGCGGCGAGCGTTGGGAGTGGGACGGCGTGGCGTTTGAGTTGTGGCAATGGTCGGACGCGGTTGAAGGCAACGCGAAGTCCTGTGTGTTGCAGGTCCAGGCCAATGGCGAGCGCCTGTTGCTGACCGGCGATATTGACCGCGCCGCCGAGCGGGCCTTGCTTGAGTCACCCCTGGCGGTGGCGACCGACTGGCTGCAGGCACCCCACCATGGCAGTCGCAGTTCTTCGTCCTGGCCCTTTGTACAAAGGCTTTCGCCCCACTCGGTGTTGATCTCCCGCGGCCGTGGCAATGCGTTTGGCCATCCTCATCCGCAAGTGCTGGAGCGCTACCAGGCGCTGGGTAGCCGGATCTACGACAGCGCCGAGCAAGGGGCCGTGCGTCTGCGACTGGGCGCCTTCGCACCGCCGATTGTTGCGCGCAGTCAACGTCGTTTCTGGCGTGATGCATTACCCTTTGAGCCTAAGGTCGGCGAACCCCGCTGACGAACCGATATGGTAAAGTGGCGCACTTTTTCGAGGGGACATTCACTGTGTGGGAATTGGTCAAATCCGGTGGTTGGATGATGTTGCCGATCATCATGAGCTCCATCGCCGCACTCGGCATCGTCGCCGAACGCCTGTGGACCCTGCGCGCCAGTCGCGTCACCCCCGAACATCTGCTGGGGCAGGTGTGGGGCTGGATCAAGAACAAGCAGCTCGACAAGGAAAAACTCAAGGAACTGCGCGCCAACTCACCTCTAGGTGAAATCCTCGCCGCCGGCCTGGCCAATTCCAAGCATGGTCGCGAGATCATGAAGGAGTGCATCGAGGAGGCCGCCGCCCGGGTCATTCATGAGCTGGAGCGCTATATCAATGCCCTCGGCACCATTGCCGCCATGGCCCCGTTGCTCGGTTTGCTGGGCACCGTGCTGGGCATGATCGACATCTTCAGTTCGTTCATGGGCTCGGGCATGACCACCAACGCTGCCGTACTGGCCGGTGGTATTTCCAAGGCACTGATAACCACGGCCGCCGGCCTGATGGTCGGGATTCCTTCGGTGTTCTTCCACCGTTTCCTGCAACGGCGCATCGATGAATTGGTGGTGGGCATGGAGCAGGAGGCGATCAAGCTGGTGGAAGTGGTACAGGGCGACCGTGATGTGGATCTGGTCGAGGGTCGAGCGTGAAATTTCGCCGCAAGCAACGGGAAAACGTCGACATCAACCTCGCGTCGTTGATCGACGTAGTGTTTATCCTGCTGCTGTTTTTTGTCGTCACCACCACCTTCACCCGGCAGACCGAGCTGCGCGTCGACTTGCCCGAAGCGGTCAGCGGCTCGCCGGCAGAAGACCAGCAGGTCAAGCAACTGGACATCGCCATCAGTGCCGAGGGGGTGTTTTCGGTGAATAACCAGGTGCTGGAGAAAAACGACCTGGCCAGCCTGATGGATGCCTTGCAGCGAGAATCCGGCGGCGATACCAAGATGCCGCTGTCGATCAGTGCCGATGGCAAGACCCAGCATCAGGCGGTGATCACGGCGATGGACGCTGCTGGCAAGCTCGGTTTCAGCCATCTGCGAATGAGTACCGTCGAGGCGGCGAGCCAACCCTGATGGCTATGTCCGATCGTTTACTCAAGGCCTGGTATGAAGGGCACCCGGCGCTGTCGCTGTTGCGCCCGCTGGAGTCGCTGTATCGCCGCGTCGTGCAGGGCAAGCGCGCGCGCTTCCTGGCGGGCGAGGGCGAGATCTATCAATCGCCGGTGCCGGTGGTGGTGGTCGGCAATATCACGGTGGGCGGCACCGGCAAGACGCCGTTGATCCTGTGGTTGATCGAGCACTGCCGTCGCAGCGGGTTGCGTGTGGGGGTGGTCAGCCGGGGTTATGGCGCCAAGCCACCGCAGTTGCCGTGGCGGGTCGAGGCCAGTCACAGTGCTGCAGTGGCTGGCGATGAGCCACTGCTGATCGTGCAGCGTTGTGGCGTGCCGCTGATGATCGATCCCGACCGCAGCCGTGCAGTCAAGGCGCTGCTGGCCAGTGAAACCCTGGACTTGATCCTGTCCGATGACGGCCTGCAACACTATCGCCTGGCCCGCGACCTGGAACTGGTGCTGATCGACGCCGCGCGCGGCCTTGGCAACCGCCGCTGCCTGCCTGCCGGGCCGTTGCGCGAGCCGGTGGAGCGTCTTGAGAGCGTGGATGCGCTGCTCTATAACGGTGCCACCGCTGATCGCGAAGATGGCTTTGCCTTCCGTCTACAGCCCACGGCGTTGATCAACTTGAAGACCGGTGAGCGTCAATCGGTCGAGTATTTTTCGTCTGGCCAGCAGGTTCACGCGGTTGCCGGCATCGGCAACCCGCAACGTTTCTTCAACACGCTTGAATCGCTACACTGGCAGCCGATCCCCCATGCTTTTGCCGACCATGCGCCCTACAGCGCAGAGGTCTTGAATTTCACGCCATCATTGCCGCTGGTCATGACCGAGAAGGACGCGGTCAAGTGCCGCGCCTTTGCCCAGCCCGACTGGTGGTATCTTGCGGTGGATGCGGTGCCGTCGCCGGCGTTCGTCGCCTGGTTCGACACGCAACTGATGCGTCTGTTGCCCGCCCGTCTCTTGCCTTAAAACGCTTCTTTCCAGGAAACACTCATGGACACCAAACTGCTCGACATCCTCGCTTGCCCTATCTGCAAAGGCCCGCTCAAGCTCAGCGCCGACAAAACCGAGCTGATCAGCAAAGGCGCCGGCCTGGCTTTCCCGATCCGTGATGGCATTCCGGTCATGCTGGAAAGCGAAGCCCGTACCCTGACCTCCGATGAGCGCCTGGATAAATGACCACCGCCTTTACCGTTGTCATTCCTTCGCGCTTTGCCTCAACCCGCTTGCCGGGCAAACCGCTGCAACTGATCGGCAACAAGCCGATGATCCAGCTGGTGTGGGAACAGGCCTGCAAGAGCAGCGCCGAGCGGGTGGTGGTGGCCACTGATGACTCACGCATCATCGAAGCCTGCCAAGGCTTCGGCGCCGAAGCAGTGCTGACCCGCGAAGACCACAACTCCGGCACTGACCGTTTGGCCGAAGTGGCCACGCAGCTGGGCCTGGCGCCCGATGCCATCGTGGTCAACGTACAAGGCGACGAGCCGCTGATCCCGCCAAGCGTCATCGACCAGGTGGCTGCCAACCTCGCTGCCCACGGCGAAGCACGCATGGCGACGCTGGCTGAGCCGATTGAAGACATCGCTACGCTGTTCAACCCGAACGTGGTGAAAGTGGTCAGCGACATCAACGGCCTGGCACTGACCTTCAGCCGCTCGACCTTGCCTTGGGCGCGCGACGCCTTCGCCAAGCATCCTGACGCGTTGCCGGAGGGTGTGCCGTATCGCCGCCACATCGGCATCTACGCCTACCGCGCCGGATTCCTGCATGACTTCGTCAGCTGGGGCCCCTGCTGGCTGGAAAACACCGAATCCCTGGAACAACTGCGTGCCTTGTGGCACGGCGTGCGCATCCACGTCGGCGACGCCCTGGAAGCGCCGCCCGCCGGTGTCGACACGCCGGAAGACCTTGAGCGCGTCCGTCGCCTGTTGGGGGCCTGATGGAAGTCCTGTTCGTCTGCCTGGGCAACATCTGCCGCTCGCCAACGGCCGAGGGCGTGTTGCGCCAGAAGTTGCGCGATGCGGGGCTGGCCGGGCAGGTTGAAGTCGCGTCCGCCGGCACTGGTGACTGGCATGTCGGCAACCCGCCGGACCAGCGCAGCCAGCGTGCGGCGCTGGCGCGCGGCTACGACCTGTCGGCACAGCGTGCGCAGCAGGTCGGTCGAGCCGACTTCGCGCGCTACGACCTGATCCTGGCCATGGATCACAGCAACCTGCGCAACCTCAAGGCGCTGCAGCCGGGGCAGGGCAAGGCAGAGCTGGACTTGTTCCTGCGCCGCTATGACGCTGAGGTCGACGAGGTGCCAGACCCATACTACGAAGGCGAACAAGGCTTTGAGCGGGTCCTTGACCTGATCGAGCAAGCCTGTGACCTATTGGTGATCGAAATTAAGGGGCGGTTATGACCTTGCACGTGCTTGCGCAGGTATCGCTCAAGCCCTTCAACAGCTTTGGCATCGATGTGCGCGCGCGACTGTTCGCCGAAGCCCGCAGTGACGCCGATGTTCGTGAGGCCCTGGCCTACGCCGCCGCGCAGGCGCTGCCACTGCTGGTGATTGGCGGCGGCAGCAATTTGCTGCTGACCCAGGACATACCGGCGCTGGTGTTGCGCATGGCCACCCAAGGTATTCGGGTGTTGCAGGACGATGGCCAGCAGGTGATCGTTGAAGCCGAAGCAGGCGAGGCCTGGCACCCCTTTGTGCTCTGGACCCTGGAGCAAGGCTTTTGTGGCCTGGAAAACCTCAGCCTGATCCCCGGCACCGTCGGTGCCGCGCCGATGCAGAATATCGGCGCCTATGGCGTAGAAATCAAAGACGTATTCGCCGGCCTGACCGCCCTGGATCGCCAAACCGGCGAACTGCGGGATTTCAGCCTGGAGGAATGCAACTTCGCCTATCGTGACAGCCTGTTCAAACACGAAGTCGGGCGCTGGCTGATCCTGCGCGTGCGTTTCGCCCTGAGCCGCGTCAGCCACCTGAAACTCGACTACGGCCCGGTGCAGCAGCGCCTGGCCGGGCAAGGGATCACCGAGGCGACACCGAGCGATGTGAGCCGCGCCATTTGCAGCATCCGCCGCGAAAAACTGCCAGACCCGGCAGAGCTGGGCAATGCTGGCAGCTTCTTCAAGAACCCGTTGGTCTCCCAAGCCCTTGCGGCTGAACTGCAAGCCTTATACCCCGATCTTGTGGCCTACCCGCAGGCAGATGGGCAGATGAAACTCGCTGCCGGTTGGCTGATCGACAAGGCTGGCTGGAAGGGCTTTCGGGATGGCGATGCGGGCGTGCACAAGCTGCAGGCGCTGGTGCTGGTCAACTATGGTGCCGCCACCGGGCACGATATTGCAGACCTGGCGCTACGTATCCAGCGCGACATTGCCGAACGCTTCAAGGTGGACCTGGAGATGGAGCCCAACCAGTACTGATCCCTTGAAAACAAGAAAGCCCCGCATCTTTCGATACGGGGCTTTTTTTGTGTCGGCTGAAATCAGTCGTCGCGGCTCATGATGCCGAAGATCTGCAACAGGCTGATAAACAGGTTGTAGATCGACACATACAGGCTGATGGTCGCCATGATGTAGTTACGCTCACCGCCGTGGATGATCGCACTGGTCTGGAACAGGATGCACACCGAGGAGAACAGCACAAAACCCGCGCTGATCGCCAACTGCAGGCCGCTGATCTGGAAGAACATCCCAGCTACCACCGCTGCCAGCAGCACGAAGAAGCCTGCGGTGATGAAACCGCCCAGGAAACTCATGTCCTTACGGGTGACCAGCACGTAGGCCGACAGGCCACCAAACACCAGCGCGGTCATGGCAAACGCCGAACTGACCACTTGCGCACCGCCGGCCATGCCGAGGTAGCGGTTAAGGATCGGGCCGAGGATAAAGCCCATGAAACCGGTCAAGGCAAACGCCGACACCAGGCCCCAGGCCGAATCGCGCAGTTTGTTGGTCAGGAAAAACAGACCATAGAAGCCGATCAGCACGACAAAAATGTTCGGATAACCAACACGCATCTGCTGCGCCACGAACGCCATCACGCCGCTGAATGCGAGGGTAAGGGCGAGCAAGCCGTACGTGTTGCGCAATACGCGGCTGACTTCAAGCTGCTCAGCCTGCGCATTGCCATTCACTGCGTAATTCTGTTCGCGCATGGCGACACTCCTTGAGTTTTGAAACGTTCAGTCGCAAAGATCATAACAGACGCTCTGTAACAAGCGATGGCGAGAGTTTGACAGTGTGTTTCATTCGGGTATTATGGCGCCCGCTGAGACGGGATGGTCTATTCTAATCCTGTGATGCAAAAGGGAAATTGGCAGAGTGGTTGAATGCACCGGTCTTGAAAACCGGCGAACGTTAATAGCGTTCCCAGGGTTCGAATCCCTGGTTTCCCGCCAAGATTCATACGAAAGCCCCGCAATGCGGGGCTTTTGTGTTTCTGGCATTCGGGAAGCGGGAGGCGTCTTTTCATAGGTATTCCATAACTATTGTGGAAGTGTCCCAGAACTTTCCTATTTTGATGGCTTCGCGGTCGCGCCGATCCTCCTGTAAACCCGCTTGGTAATTTCCTGTCCGCTGTGCCAGCAGCAGGTTCGCGTCGCCAATAATCAGCGTCATCGCCTCGCTCTGCTCAGTAATCCCAGACCACTCCATCAGATCGACCAAGGGCTAGCGTATTCCAAGTCTGACACGGCATCGATGATGCAAAGTGTCACTGCTTATTCTTCCTTAAAACAGTAGATCGGAGGCTGATCTTGGGGAGTGATTATGAAGGAAGGGAAATCGGTGATTGTTACCGTCTTGTATAGCCTTAGATCGCTTCCAGTAGGGGGGAGAGTACTGCGCATTTTGTTCGCCACAATGGACTCGCTGGCTGGATTTGAAGGGCTGAATGAGACAGTTAGGCTATCTGGGTCAATATCAACTAACTCACCGTCATCTTCCATGGTTGCTCGCGACTGGTAATTCACGGTCATTGTGGTGGTTGATGATCCCTGTGGGACAAACGTTACGCTCACATCAGTACGGGTCAGGTTCCCCGTTCTTTCTTCGATGTGCGCGCGAGTTTTCAGGAGCGTTGGCAATAAATTTTCCCCGTTTCCTTCAAGCCGCGTCTCACAGCTAACCACACTACCGGGCGGGTACGCGGCATTGAGCTTGAGCATTTCTTCCCGCGTTATAGCTTCGACATTCATCGAGCACAACACCGCAATACCGATACCCATAAGTAGTAGAAACGTTTTGTAGATGTGATTCATGTCCCTATCCTTCGATGTTGAAGCTCCGGTGGTGCTTAAATCCAGAAAAAGGTAAGCGTCCCGCCAAGACACCTTGATTTTCGATATGGCACGCGAAGCAATGCCTGCTTCTCGATAGATGCTTAGTTGAAGGAATAAGTAATTATCGTGCCGGCAAAGCCGGTTCGGCGGGTCGTGTCGCATTCCGCACGACTGATCTCTCCCTCTCATCGTTTTCCAGAATGATCCCGAATAGGCCAGACAGCTCCTTTCGTCCCTTGGATGTCAATGCGAGTGCCCGACTATCAAGGTCTTGGATAACCCACTTGCGGCTTATGACCGTCTGTAGAAAAGCCGCTCCGAGTGCTCCGGCAAGATGAGGGCGCCGCATGCTCCAGTCCAAGCAGGAGCACGCGAAACGACGCCGCTGTGCCCTTACCTTTTCTATCTCGATACCGAGCCCGGTCATGGCTTTTTCGCCGCTCATCGTAAGCTGATACAACTCCCCGGAAACTGGCACGGTTAACCAGCCTGACTCCACGAAATGATCGTGCAGTTGTACAGCCAGTGTTCCTGCCATGTGGTCATAACAGGTACGCGCGAACTGCAGTCGGGTTGGGGTCGTGGACACATATCGTGTAGGTGCGTTTTGGCTGATCACCATGAGGGCCTCAATAGCCTGGGCCACTTGCGCGTCAGCCAGACTGTAGTAACGATGCCTGCCTTGCGTGTGCAACTTTACCAACCCGTCCTCTTTTAGCCTTGCCAAATGCGCGCTCGCCGTGGACGCACTGACGTCGGCGATGACGGCCATTTCGGTACTGGTACGGGCGTGGCCGTCCATCAGCGAACACAGCATTTTCGTCCTCGCTGGTTCGGCAATAGCGCCGGCTACCCGAGAAATCGCGGTGTCATTGCTTCGAGCGTCCATATTTCGTTCCTGAGCGAATCGTCACCATGAGGGGTGCTCGATAGTAGCCGTTCTTTGTGAACAGGACTTACGCAATGACGCCTTTTGAAGCCGCTACCCATACTGATCCCTACGTTTATTACTCAGGTCTCAGGCGACAAAACGGCCTGCTATTCGATGCAGATCTTCGTTTATGGATTGCAAGTAGTGCCGAAGCTGTCGAAGCCATTCTGGGGCATCCAGACTGTCGGGTGCGTCCGCTAAACGAGCCGATACCTCCTGCCATTGCGCAAGGCGTGGCAGGAATGATTTTCGGTCGTTTGATGCGCATGAACGAAGGCCCACAGCACCTGTGCCCCAGGATGGTTATCGAACCTGCCTTGGCCTCTGTCCAAACAGATAGCATCGCAGACATCGTGTCACGTGTGGTCGAGACCCTCGATAACCCGGTCGACAACCTAGATGAGTTGATGTTCACGTTACCGGTTTCCGTTATTGCCGCTTTGATAGGCTTTCCATCCAACCGGCTACAGGAAGTAGCGAGGCTGACGAGGGATTTCGTCGCCTGCCTGTCGCCGTTAAGCGACGAAATTCAACTCGGTGAAGCTGATTCCGGGGCCACCCGACTTAGTCAATTAGTCAGCGCGCTGCTGAGCAACGACGATGAAAGTAGCCGCTTCTTGAGCCATATCTGGAGTGGATGCGAAGCCACCGCCTGGAGAGATCATGATGAATTGATCGCTAACCTGATCGGCCTGTTGTCACAGACCTGCGAAGCCACCGCAGGCCTGATCGGCAATACCCTTGTAGCGCTCCATCGTAACCCTGATCTGATTAAAGACATGCTACCTACGCAGATGCTCGTTGCAGACTTGGTGGAAGAGGTAGCGCGTTACGACTCGCCCGTGCAAAACACCCGGCGATTCGTTGCTAAGCGATGCACTATCGGGGGCAGCGTCTTGGAGGCGGGCGATACCGTTCTAGTGTTACTCGCTTCAGCCAATAGGGATTCCTACGCGAACCCAGACCCCGATAGACTCTTGGTCAAACGAACGCAACGACGAACCTTCAGCTTCGGATCAGGACGACATGAATGTCCAGGCCAGCAACTTGCATTGACTATCGCCGCTGAGGCGATTTTGGCATGGCTGCATCGACAACCAGCCTCCTCTGCGCGTCCTTATCGGTGGAGTTATTTGCCCTCCCTTAATGGTCGCATACCTCATTTTTATCGTGATCGGGAAACTCAGCAATGAATCGCCCCGTATTCTCTAGACACCTTGCAAGCTCATTGGACTGCCCCCGTTAGAGGCTCAGTTACCTCTATAGGTAGAGAAACCATAGGGGCTGAGCAGTAATGGAATGTGGTAGTGCGCAACGGCACCGTCTACCTCAAAGATTACCGGTACCTCAGGGAAGAAACTTGGAATCTTATGCGCTTTGAACCACTCACCTGTCTTGAAGGTTACACGGTAGATGCCTTTCTCCAGAGCCTGACCTTCGGGGTATAGCCCGGGAATACGACCTTGTTCATTTGTCGAAGCGCTGTTGAGCATGTCCCAGTTCTTACCGTCTTGTTTTTCCAATGTGACATTGATACCAGGGGAGGGCAGGCCATCTTGTAAGTTGAGGACATGCACGCTCAGCGGGTTTCCTGCCGCTGATGCCAGTGACGATACGACACTCAATACAACGCCAGCGAAGAATGTTTTCAATCCAGTCATGATGATGTCCTTAGTTTTTGACGGTAGGTAAAATTTTGTTGATAGCGGCCAATGCGCAACCTTCATCGTTTGCTGCTCCGCCGGCACCGGCCACTCCGATCGCGCCAATGACTTGCCCTTCAAACAGCAACGGCACGCCGCCGCCTAGCAGCAATAGCTCATTCAGGGTGTTGAGGTTTTCCGCATCGGGGGTACTGCGAGCACGCTCTGCCAACAGTCGTGTGGGCGTCTTGGTCGATAGGGCGGTATAGGCTTTGCGTTGGGCGGCTAATGTATTGTGTGGGCCCACGTTATCGTCACGCTGCAAGGCGACTAGATTTGCGCCACTGTCGACAATTGCAGCAACACCTGTGCGGCCTTCGGCGTGACACGCTGCCAGCGCGGTATTTAGCAAATCATTGGCCATTGCCAATGAAACGTCGTTGCGCTGCACAACTTGACCCGGGGCTGCAACGGCGAGCGCAGAGCTCATTGCAAGTGAGCTGAGCAATAAAGCTGACAGGCGTATACGCATGCTTTTTTCCTTTGTTTTGTCTGGCTGAGTCATCGCCAGGCATGATGCCCCGTGCACACCGTCAGAATGATTGCCTCATGATTACCAAGATGTAATGTGCCAAAACGACCAAGCGCGCTAGCCTATGCTCCAATTCTGGAGGAAAAGATGCGTATCCTGGTCGTTGAAGATGAAGCGAAAACAGCGGATTACCTCCACAAAGCCCTGACTGAATCGGGCTACGTGGTGGAGGTCGCCTTAGATGGCCTGGAGGGCCAGTATCTGGCACAGGAAAGTGAGTTCGACTTGATCATCCTGGATGTCATGCTGCCGGGCCTGGACGGTTGGCAATTGCTTCAGATTATTCGACGCAAGTGGCAAACCCCGGTGCTTTTTCTAACTGCTAGGGACTCTGTGGAGGATCGGGTCAAGGGGCTTGAATCAGGGGCCGATGATTACCTGGTCAAACCCTTTTCCTATGCCGAGTTATTGGCGCGTGTACGTACGCTCCTGCGCAGGGGGCCGCCCCGTGAGGTCGAACAGTTCCTGGTTGCAGACCTGAGCGTGGATCTGTTGAGCCGTAAGGTCACGCGCCAGGGTGAACGCCTGACCCTGACCAACAAGGAGTTTGCCCTGTTGCACCTGTTAGTCAGTAGGGAAGGAGAGGTGCTATCGCGTTCCTCGATTGCTTCGCAAATCTGGCAGATGAACTTTGACAGTGATACCAATGTGGTCGATGTCGCCATCCGACGACTGCGCGCCAAGGTTGACGATCCTTACCCACTAAAGTTGATACATACAGTGCGTGGCATCGGTTACATGCTTGAGGTGCAATCCTGAAACTGTTTGCGCGTAACCTGAGCTTGCGCCTGGCGCTCATGTTCGCGTTAGTCAGTGCGCTGCTGCTGGGGTCCATTGGTTTTTATCTTTATCAGTCGTTACAGCGAGAAATCGCTTGGCGCGATGACCAGGCCCTGCTCGGGCGCCTGGAGCGGATGCATGCGTTGATCAACGACAGTATCAGCGTCGAGCAACTCAGAAAGCGGCCCAAGCTATACGAAAATATGCTGGGCAATCGCGACAACTTGCTGTGGATCATCGATGACACAGGTCAGGTGCTGATCGAAATCAACCCCGTCGGCATGAGCTTGCCCGCGTTACCGGCTGTAGCCCAGGCTCAGTTGAGTGACGGTAACTCTTCGGTGGCAGTGCGCTTTGCCTGGCAGCATGTCATGCAAGGTGATCGCGGCTTGACCCTGATTGCTGGCAAGTTGTTGAGCGAGCGCGAGCAGATGCTGGGGGCTTACCGACTCAAGCTCTGGCTCGCGATGTCGGTCGGTGCGCTGCTGGCTTTTGTGCTCGGCGGGTGGGTAAGTCAGCGAGGCTTACGACCTGTGCGCTTACTGGCGAAGCGCGCTGCCGCAATTGATGTACACCATCTGCATCTGCGGCTGGATGAGTTCAACGAACTGAGTGAACTACAAGCACTCAGCCAAGCGCTTAACCAGATGCTTGCACGCCTCGAAGAGGGGTTCGCCCAGCTATCACGATTCTCGGAGGATCTCGCCCATGAGATGCGCACTCCGCTCACCAATCTGATGGGGCACACCCAGCAGGCCCTGAGGCATTGTCGTTCAATCGAAGACTATCAAAACTTGCTGGTTTCGAATCAGGAAGAGTATGAGCGTCTAGCGCGAATGGTCGATAGCATGCTGTTTCTCGCGCGCACCGAGCAATCGCATGCATGTGTCAGTGATGAGCTTATCAACCTGCACGACCTGGTGGAGCAACTGTGTGAGTATTTTGAAGGTGTTGCGCAAGAACGTGATGTCGCGCTGATCAATCAGGCCCATGATCAATTGCGTGCTGATCCTGCTTTGATCCGCAGAGCACTGGCCAACTTGCTGGCCAACGCACTGCGTTATGGCTCTCCTGCTACGCCGGTAACCATTAGCAGTATGGCTTTAGGGGACAGGATTGAAATTATCGTGCATAACCAAGGCCAGCCGATTTCAGCGCAGCATCTCCCTCGACTGTTTGAGCGCTTCTATCGGTGCGATCCGTCACGTAGTCAGCCGGACGATTCTGGTGGGCTAGGTTTAGCCATCGTTCGCTCAATTATGCAGTTGCATGGTGGTCGGGTCAGCGTAGACAGCAATTCATCCGGAACGAGCTTTCGTTTGGAGTTTCCTCCAATGGGCCCGGTAGCAAGCCAGGTTGAATCCAAGCGGATTATTTAGTGAGTCCTCCTGAACATGATCGACTGGACCTGTGTTTGCACATAACGTTGTGACGCTGTTTTGGATGACGTGAGCAGCGCCAGCAAGGTCAATTCATCCACTTGAAGATCCAGCGAACCGGCCAGGGCCAGTACCGCTTCACCGCTCTTTTGCGGTGCGGCGAGGCTTACCGATTGCCGTGACAGCCCGCCCGAGTTCGCGTTGATGTCAGTAAAACCGGATACCTCGACCCGCCCGGTAGGCGTCGTCAACGTGCCGCTGACACAACCTAAAGCATGCTGGCTTGACGCTCTAACGTGCAGTTTCAGGTTATATCCTTGCACTGCCATCCAAGTGCCATTTAACCGGTTGTCGTGCTCCGAAGCCAAGGTGGGGGTGATAGGACGTAGTTCTATGGCCTCATCTGCAACCCGTCGATAGCTCAGTTTGTCCAGATACGCTCCTTGTTTAGCCAGATCGGGAAAATCTTCGGTGGCGATGAGCACGTGCGATAGATTGAGCCGATCCTCGCCTGCGATCCGATGGAGCTGTCCGCACAACCCCGACACCCAATGCCAGCTCGGGTCGGCCTGCTGCTCATCCAGCGAGTGCCAGTCTATAGCCAATGCCACAGGTAGCCCTTTTTCCCGTGAAGGACTTGTACTCGCTTGATAACCCGTCACTGCGTATCGGCCCGTTGAGCCCGTGGATGACTGATACGAACCGGTAATGACATTGCCGGTGACCGTCAACGTCATTGTCGAGCCGTAGTCATTTTTCCAGGTGCCAGCGGCGCAAAGCGGCGGCGCTGTATGGGCAGTCGCTAGGGGCGGGCGGAGCACCAGCTTTCCACTGACAAGCGTGCGCGGCTTTGCCTCAAAGCGCCGTGAAGATGAGCGGCTGATAATCTGGGGCCCCTGCGGGCGGTTAAACAGCCATATCCCAACCGGCGCGAGTGAGTAAGTGCCTGCTCGACATTGCACCACACGATACTCATAGACGGTGTAGCAATACTCCATCACCAGCGAACCCACCAACACCAGGTCGGTCAGTCCCAGCGGCTCGAATTGAGGAAGGGTTTTACCCTTGTCTGGACCGTCCTCGATCAAAACGTTGTACAGGTCGGCACCCAGGGTGATTTCGCCATCGGCGAAGCCCAGGACGACCGTTGGACTGCCGCCCTGGGCAATACGCTCAAGGGTCTGGCGCATCAGCCGGTCATCCCCTTTGAATCGGGATGAGCCAGAGTCCAGCGCGAAGGTTACGTTCCTGGCCAAAACGTCGCCGCCTACGGTGTAGGACGTCAGCGGAGTCGACCAGGTGTATTCCACACCACGCACTTTGCTGTAGAGCGACCACGGAAGAAACAGGTGCGGACCATGGGTTTTAGCCGCATCCACTGCCCCCATCTGGCACACGCCCCGACGCGAAGCAGGGTCCCAGTCGAAGGCAACGAAGGGTTGATGGGGATCGATTTTTCCAGCATTCATCAACGCCTGAAACACAAACGAGCTTTTCCCGTCGACATAGGCGCTGCTGCTGGGCAAGCCCATGCCGCCGTCCCAGTCCAATTGGCGAAACTGCGTTCCGGTGTAGTCTGCCGCCAGTAGAAGTTGAATGGGCAATGCGGTGTTATTCAGAGTCAATACATCCGAACCGGATTCTACCTGCATCGTGCCCCAGGGCCCGAAGCTGTAGGGCCGTTGCAGGCAATCCGTAAAGGTGAAGGTGCTGGACGCCTGATGGTCAAACCGGCCTGCGCTGAAGTGCTGGCATCGGTCGGGCGAACACAGGCTGGAGGTTATCCAGGTGATATTGGTTCCGGTGTCCATCGACACCTTCAGGGATTGCCCTGGTGTGCCTACCTGTACACGGGTGTACCAAGGTGTGGCGCCGTTGTTCTGAAAGGGACCGCGTTGCATGGTGAAGGTGAATCCGTCACTCCATTGTTGACTGTCCATAGTGAATTCCGTGTCTGCAATTTGATGGGGCATCCGGTTGGATGACCCGCTCGAGGTCTGGGGTTATTCAAACGCAGGGGGCAGGGCGTGGGCTGTCAGTCACGATGGATCACATATGCCTGAAAGCACGATGGGCATTGTGCTAATCCAACGCCTTGCCCTCGGTTTCAGGAATGAACAGTGCGAGCAACACGGTTACCAGCATGAAGGCATTGATAAAGGTGGTGGTCATATTGAAGGAGGCGCCGTAAGCCACCAGTGCGCCGATCAAAGACGGTGCCAGGATATTGGCCACGCGTTGCGCAAAAATCGCCCACCCGTAACCGATGGTACGCAATGGGGTCGGGTACAGCTCGGCGATCCAGGTGCCCCACACCCCCCATGCCCCCAGGCTGAAGAACGCCAGGGCGAAGTTGCTCAGGTACAGCATTTCCAGGCTTTGAGCGTTGGCAAAGCCGTAGCCAGCGAGCACCGAGGCACTGATGAAACCGATAATGACGTGTTTGCGGCCATAACGATGGGTGAGCCACGACGCCGCCATGTAGCCGGGGATCATGCACAGTGCCGACAGTGCAATAAAACCGTAGCTTTGCGGCAGGCTCAGCCCGCGTTGTTGCAACAGCGTCGGCAGCCAGGTCTGCAAGCCCCAGTAACCCCAGGAGAACGTAAAATTCACCAGGATCTGCAACGCACTGATCCTCAACAGCGCCGGTGAAAACAGCTCCCGCTGGCGCCCTGACGTCGTTTGGTCCACTTGCAGCAGGCAATCCTCAGGCACTTGCACGGTACCTCGGCTTAATCGCGTGATGACCGCTCGGGCCTGCGCTTGGCGCTTGGCGTTGGCCAGCCAGTACGGCGACTCCGGCACCCAGAGCGCCACCACCAAAGCCCACAACCCACCCAGTGAACTCACCGCAATGATTGTGCGCCAACCATAGGGCATCAGCCATACGGTCGCCCCCAGTGCCAGTAGCATGCCGATTGGCCATCCCGAGGCCAGGTACACGGTTAGCGCGCCGCGATGGCGCACGGGCAATAGCTCCTGATAGTGAGCAAACGTCACCACCATCATGCCAACTGCGGCCACGCCCGAGAACAGCCGTAACGCGTAGAGCGAGGCGTAGTCGGGGGCAAACGCACTCGCCAACGAGATCACGCCGTAAATGGCCAGGCTCCAGACCACCGCGCCCTTGCGGCCGATACGTTCGGCGAGCTTGCCCCAGACTAACGAGCCCAACAGCATGCCGATGAACATGGCGCCGATCAGGTGGCCGACGGCAAGTGCATCCAGGGAAAAATCCTGGGCGATCAGCGGCGCGGTGTAGACGATGATCATCATCTCCCACGCCTCAATGGCGAACACAAAAAACAGCGCCAAGCAGCACTTGAGGTGCTCGCGGGTCAGGGGTACGTCTCTGAATACATCGCCCACTTGCCGAGTGGAGGTGTAGTTGGCTTGTGCGGGCATTGGCGTGACGTCGCTCATAGGGATTGCTCCAAGTAAGGGCTAGGCTTGCACACGGTTACCGATGGGCACCGGGCCCTGAAACAGGCCAAAGGCTTTGATTTCGGCTTCCGGTGGAGGCTCGCAACTGCCGACACGGCTGGGGCTCCAGCCGAAGCGCTGCTTCATCCCCGCCATGGCTTCGGCCATCTTGAACGCGGCGACCACCGGGTCGATCACAGGTACGCCGACCTCACGCTGCACCTGTTCGAAGAAACCGAATTCGATGGTGCAGCCCAAAATGATCGCTTCCGCGCCATCTTCCTCGACCGCCAAAAACGCTTGTTCAATGATTCGGCGTCGGGTGAGGGCCGGGTCTTTCTGGAACTCATCGACGCCCATGCCCAGCGCGCGCATAGAGGCGAGTCGATCCGCCGAGCCGTAGCCGCGAACGCGCTCGCGCATTTGCTCCATCCATTTATCTCGCCCTACGATGATCGAATAACGGTTAGCCAGTTGGTCGGCGATCTGCAGGCTGGCCTGGCAGGGAGCAACCACCAGGCAGTTGCCGGAGATTTCCCGGGCATCCTCCAGGGCCGGATCGTAGAAGCAGCCGATCACCAGGGCATCGATGTTTTGCTGGGCGCAATCGCGGGCAATGCGTACCGTGCGCTCGTAGGTCATTGCCTCGTAGGCCCGGTACTCCAGGTGTGTCGGGCTGGGCTGCATATCGAACGACACCACTTCCAGGTGTGTCGAGGGGTGCTTGATGCCGTGCAGCAACTCGGCGATCGGTGCGTCGAACATCGAGCAACCAATCGGGTTAAGCCAGCGCACTGTCACCGGCACATCGTGTGGTGGGGGAGTGGGGGTTGGGGTTTGCATCGGTTATTTCCTCGGATAGGGGGCCAATTGGCGCTAGAAAAACTTCACCAGCGCCATGGTCAGCTCATTGGAATGGGGCAGGTTGGCGCTGTGGTAGTAGTCGAAATTCAGATTTGCAGACAGGTAGAGTCCCTGTTGGGAAAAGCCTGTGTAGGTCATCGACGGTCCGATTTTTCCAACCCGCGACTCGGCATAGTCCGAGGCTGTTCGATTGTTGATGTGGTAGACGTGATGCGCGCCCAGCCACAGGTCATCGGTGACGAGGTAGCCGGCGGCGACGTTGGCCAGCCATAGGCTGACACCGCCTTGCAAGCGCTTGGGATCGCCGCTGCCGAGATCTGTGGTGTTGCGGTTACGTGCGGCGTAATGGATGCCAACTGGGGTGAAGGTCGCGGCGAATTTTCCGACACGCAGGTAATTGGCGAGGCTGAAACTCAGCGCATAGCGGTTGGCAAAGGCACCGTAACCGGCAACTTCGTTGTTACCGTTGGGGAACTCGACCGTCAGCGTCGGGTTGGTCCAGAACGTGGTGTAGTCCTCTGAACCATAGGCGCTGGCGGGCTCGACCACGTTGTAGTAGTAGGCAAAGCCGAGATTGGGTGAGGCGATGCCCCAGGGGCTGACGTTTTTCGCGTCGTTGGTGCTGGCGTATCCCGGAACGGCGCCGACCCAGAACTGCAATTGGTCGCGGGTGGTGTCGGTAAAACCGGTCTCGGAAAAGTACGCAAGCACCGTATTGCCACCGGCACGTACATTGCCGTCGGTGTTGCGGTTGAAGACCGGGAAGGTTTCCAAAGCCCAGCGTCCCGGCAGCCCTGGTTGACCGAAGCCGATGAATTGTTCGGCTTGGGTTGAAGGGCTGCTGCCCAACACCAACGCCAGCGAGCACGCAGCGCCGAAGCGCGAGAGTGGAAGTTGCAACATGACGGTTCTCTCTTATTGTTGTAGGTCAACGCATGGAAAGCCGCCGCACGGCGGTGTATTGGGATCAGGGCATGACGCCGTACACGGCGCGGGCGGTTTGCGCGTCGAGGTAGCCATTCTTCAAGTCGTCGCGCACGGCCGCCGCGTCACGGGCTGCGGGTGCGCCGTAGCCACCGCCGGCCCCCGTGCGTACCCGCACCAGGTCGCCGGCATTGAGAGGGATGCTGCTGGCCATGGCGTAGCGTTCCGGCGGGTTGTCGCCGCGCAGCACTTCGACGTAATTGGGGGTGCCATCCTGGCCCTGTTGCAGGCCCCAGGGTGGAACGACCGAGCGGGTGTAACCACAGGTCAGAAAGCTGTCATCGGCCCGTACGCGATAGTCGATGCAGATGCCTCGTCCGCCGCGGAACTGGCCGTGCCCACCGGGTTCGTCATTCAGCGCCATGCGCTCGACATACAGGCCGTAACGGGCCTCACAGACTTCCACTGGACAGTTGAAGGTCTCGCCATGCAGGCCGCAATAAACGGCGTTGTTGCCGTCACGTCCGGGCTCGGCGCCCCAACCACCGATTTCCGGCTCCACCAGGGTAAACAGCCGACCGGTATCCGGATGCCGGCCGCCGATAACAGTGGCGCATACCGAAGAGAAATTGCCCGCCGGCAAGCGGTCGGGAAAATGCTGGGCCAGGCAGCGCAAGATCAGATCGTGTACGCGAATCAGGTTTTCAAAGTAAAACCCCTCTGCGGCGGGCAGTTGCGCATCGAATAGCGAACCGGGGCGTGTCAGTACATTCAACGGCCGGAACGTGCCTCCATTGGTAATGCCTTGCGGGGCAGTCAGGGATTTGAACGCCATTTGGGCGGCAACCACCGCGCCATCCCGGCTGAGGTTAGTGGGCCCGGTGCACTGGTCGGGGTTGTCGCGCAGGTCCACGGTCATTGCACGGTCATGGATCTGCACCGACACCGAATACAGGCTGCCGTCGTCTTGCGGCTCCACCAGAGAAAGGTTGACATTGGGCAGTTCGGCCAGGGCTTTGCGCGATACCTTTTCGCCCAGGTCCATGAAGTCCTGCATCGCCAGCAAAAACAGGTCAGTACCGTATTTGGCGGTCAACTCACGCAGGTGCAAGGCCCCGCCGCGCACCGCCGCTACGCCAGCCCATAGATCGCCTTCCATGAAATCCGGCATGCGCGTGTTGGCCCGCAGTATCTGCAGCACTGAGCGGATCGGTTGGCCACGGCTGATCAGCTTGACCGAGCACAGGCGCAGCCCTTCCTGAAAGATGTCGGTAGCCTCAGTGGACATCGACCCGGGGACCATGCCGCCGACATCGTTCCAGTGGGCGATATTCGCGGTCCAGGCCACGCGCCTGCCCTCGGCAAACACGGGCATGGCCAGCACCACATCGTTCAGGTGAGTGACTGCGCCACCGTGGGGGTCATTGCAGATGAACACATCGCCGTCTTCGATTTCCCCTGGGCGGGCATGTTGCAGCAAGATCTGTTTGACGGCCTTGTCCAGCACGCCTACGAAGGCCGGGATACCTGCGCCGGAGCTGGCAATCTCGCCATTGGCGTCGGTGATGCCGGTGCCCATGTCCAGCACTTCATAAATGACGGGGCTCATGGCAGCTTTGCGCATCGCTACGAACATTTCGTCAGCAATGGCTTGAAGCGAATTTTGGATAATGTCTCGGGTGAAGATGTCGAGCGTATGCATGGCGAGACTCCCGTCAGCCGTTGATCGTGATGTGCAGATTGCCGAAGCGATCCACATGCACCCGGTTTTGTGGATGAACGACGACGGTGGTGCCGGCGTCTTCAATGATGGCGGGGCCGTGGAAACACATTTGGGGTTCCAGCAGGGCGTAGTCGTAGATGGCCGCGTCGTGGATGCCATCGGTTGCGTAGTCGACGACGCGGTGGCCCTTGCGTGCGGCCTCAAGCGTTCGCCCTGTCACTGCAAGCGATTCGGGAATCAGCTTGTCAATTTGCGCGATGGCGACCAGGTGGAAGCCGACGATCTCCACGGGAGCGTCCAGGCAGTAGGTGTAATGCTGTTCGTACAGGGTATGAAAACGATGCTCGATGTGTGCCCAGTCACGTTCGAGGTGTTCATCGGCGTCCAGCGGCACTTCGACCGAGTGTTCCTGGTTCTGGTAGCGCAGCTTGCAATTGACCTTCAATTCGACCCGCTCCGGGGGCACAGCCTCGGCGATGAACTGCTCGCGGGCCGAGGCCATCAGTTCGTTCAGGAACGCCTGGGTGTGCGCCTGTGCCTGTGGCTGGGTGGTGTCGACAAAACGATTGATAAACAGGTCGCGGCGTAAGTCCGACAGGGTCATGCCCCAGGCTGAAAACACCGAGGCGCCGCGCGGGACGATGACTTTTTTGACGCCCAGCTCTTGAGCCAAGGCGACCGCATGCAGCGCGCCACCGCCGCCAAAGGCCATCAGGGTCAGGTCCCGGGGATCGTGACCACGGCTAAGCGACACCAGCTTCAGGGCGTTGACCATGTTGTTATTGGCCAGGCGCACCACACCACGGGCAATTTCATCGGCAGGCAGATCCAAGCGTTCGCTGAGCAGGCTGAAGCCGTCCGCTACTGCTTGTAGGTCGGCTACCACTTCGCCGCCGCAGAAGTACGCCGGGTTGATCCGGCCGAGTGCCAGGTTGGCATCCGTGGTGGTGATGTCGGTGCCACCGTTACCGTACGCCGCCGGGCCGGGCAGAGCGCCCGCTGATTGCGGGCCGACATGCAGCTTGTCAAACCCGTCGACCCAGGCAATGGAGCCGCCGCCGTTGCCGATTTCCACCAGGTCCACCACGGGCACCATGATGGGGTAACCGGCATTGAGGCGGTCTCGTTCGATCCAGTAGTCCGTCTTGATCGCGACCTGGCCATCGCGGATTAGTGCGCATTTGGCCGTGGTGCCGCCGATGTCGAGCCCCAGCAAGTTGGGTTCGCCAATCAAGCGTCCCAACTCGGCGGCCGCCCAGAAACCACTGGCCGGCCCGGACTCGACCATGGTGATCGGGATGTCCCTGGCGTGGGCCACACTGTCAACGCCGCAATTGGACTGCATGATATACAGCGGCGCCTCGTAGCCTGCGCTGCGCAGACCCGCCTCCAGTTCATCGAGGTAGCGCGCCGCTATCGGTTGCACGTAGGCCGACAGCACGGTGGTGCTGGAGCGCTCGTACTCGCGCCATTCACGGGTGATCTGATGTGAAGCGACCACCGATACTTCAGGCCACAGCCGCTTCACTTCGGCCAATACCGCCTGCTCGTGGCTGGGGTTGGCGTAGGCATGCAGCAGGCAAATAGCAATGGCTTGCACGCCATCGGCGCGCAAGGCGTCGATGATGGCGGGCAGCTCATCGAGTATTACAGGCTCGCGCTCACGGCCGTCGGTGTGCAGGCGCTCGGTGATTTCCCGGCGTAGGTAGCGCGGCACAAACGGCGCAGGTTTGACCCATTTCAGGTTGAAATAGTCTGGGCGGTTGGCCCGGGCAATTTCCAGGATGTCGCGAAAGCCTCGGGTGGTGATCAGCGCGGTCTTGACCCCACGCCGTTCGGTAAGCGCGTTGATGACAACAGTGGTGCCGTGGGCGAGGAAGTCGACTTCCGAAAGCGTTACCCGTGCCTTTTTGATGACATTGAGAATGCCTTGGGCAAAGTTCGGTGGCGTGGTGTCCACCTTCGCCGTACGCAGAGTCTGCTGGCCGGTGACGGGATCACTTTCGAAGTACACAAGGTCAGTAAAGGTGCCGCCCACATCGGTGGCTACGCGTACGGTTTTTCGGCTTTTCTGCACGGTTCGTCTCCTGGGTCGTGTCTTGGCGCAAGCAGGAGAAGGACGGCATGGCGCCCCTCATTGCTGATGGTCACGATGCTAGGCAGGGCGCTGGGCGGGGGGCCACAGATGGGGCGGGTAGGTCGCAGGCCGGTAGGTGGCAAGACCTACCCGCCTGGGTGGGTTGGTGGCTTAGAAAGTGGTGTCGAGGTGCCCTTGGCGTATTGCAGCGCTGATTGCCGCGGTGCGGTTGTCCACGCCCAGCTTGGCGAACAGGTGTTTGAGGTGGAACTTTACCGTGTTCTCGGAGATGTCCAGGGCGAGGGCGATGGCCTTGTTGGATTGACCGCTGACAAGCAGCTCCAGTATCTGCGCTTCCTTGCCACTCAGGGCCATGTGCGCCGGCGTTGGGTGCGAGCGCCAGCCGCGCAGTCGCGTGATGGCTGTGGTCAGTAGTGTTGTGGGTTTGGGGTAGGCCTCCAGTGCCGGCAGCAGGCTGGGGCCGACTTCCAGCAACAGGCCGGGCAGGGCGTACTGCATGATCGGGGCAAGGGCCATGTCGAGTTCTTCTGCTTGGAGCTGCCGGCCGTTTTTCGCCGCGGCCAGGGCCATCAACCTCAAGCGCCAGGCGGGTAGACGCAGACCTTTGTTCTCCATCTCTTCAGCGGTTCGTTGAAGGTCGGTCCATGCGGCGCCCGAGTGACCGCTGAGCAACCGCAAGCGGCCCAATGCCAGGCTGGCAGCTTCCTGACTACGCCAGTCTTCGCGCTGACCTGCAATCTGTTCCAGATTGGCCTGCAGGAGCGCTTGGCGAGCGGCATGCAGTTGCCCACTCTGTACCTGGGCATCGATGCGCCAGGCCTGTACCAGACGCAATAGCCGTGGCCACTGGCGCGCGTGCGCCAGGTGGTCGGCATGGTCCAACTCCTGCAGTGCGGCATGCAACCCATGGCTGCGTAACCGCGAACGCCACGCTACCTCCGCCGTCATCGCAACCACATCGAGCCAGCCATCGGCGTGTTCCAATGCAGCCCAGCCGTCGTCCAGCCACGGCTGGATTTCGGACCAAGTACCTTGCCAATAGAGCTGGCGTGCCTTGAAGCAGCCGACCAGGGCCCGCAGCGAACTCTCCTGACCAAAATGGCCGTCGGCAAATGCCAGGGCCTCGTCCACCAATGTAGTGGCTTCGTTGATAGACCCTGATAACGCCAGGGCCTGGGCTTCATGGATCCGGCAGTAGTTTTCGCCACGCGGGCTGGCGATCACGCGCATTTTGACGTGAGCGTCCCTGATGGTGCGCAGGCTCGAAACCAACTCGCCGCGCGTCAGGTCCGCCAGTGCGTGCACGCACTCCAGCGTGGCTTGCGCGAGGGTCTGGTCAAGGGGATAGGGGCTGCTATGGAACGTCGTAACATCAGCATCAAGGCACTCAAAGCAGTCCTGGTAAGCATTCGCCAAGGTTTGGATAACATGAAAGTCTCGGGCCAGTCGTGCATCCCCGACCACCGTGCCACGGGCCAGGTGCAACAGCTGTGTGGACAATTTGTGATCGCCCAGCTTGGCGTGCAGGTAGGCTTGGAGCAGCAGGAGGTCCGGCTGGGTATTGCAGGTAACGGCGTCGAACTGACTCAACAAACCCTGGGCGTAACGAATGCCATGGTGCAGCACCAGTTCCCAGCCGCCTGCGCGGACCACCAGGTTCACCGCCAGTGGGATGTCCCCCGCCTTGAGCGCGTGATGAATGGCTTGGCTCCAGTCCTGTTGCTGCGCCAACCAATGTGCGGCGGCGCGGTGAATTGCCTGGGCTTGATGACTGTCGATACGCAAGCGCAGGAAGTCACGTAGCAATGCGTGATAGCGAAACCACTGGCGTTCGGGGTCCAGGGGAATCAGTAGCGTGTCGAGGTGCGATAGTTGCCTGAAGAGGTCTGCGCTGTCATGGCGGCCGCGCACCGCATCTGCCAAATCGGCATTGAACCGTTGCAGCAAAGAGGTCTGCAGCAGCAGTGATTGGCAGTCCGCGGACAGGCTGTTGAATACATGCGCGGTGAGGTAGTTCGCAACGTCCGTCACTCCCCCGGAGAACGCTGTCAAGCCATACACCGAGCCGTCAATGCTGGTACGCCAGAGGCGTGCCAATTGCACTGCCACGGCCCATCCCTCGGTCGCGATGTGTACGCGACATAGGTCGTTCTCATCCAATCCATTGCCTAGAATGCCACGCACCTCGTGCAAGGACAGGATCAACTCCCGGGCGCTGATCTCGTGTACCCAGCCTTTGGCTTTCCAGCGTGACAGCGGCCAGTCCGGACGGGTCCTGCTGGCGACCACCCAACGCAAGCCCGACGCAGCTTGCTCTGTTAATACACCTAGTATCGAACTCACTTCCGGGCTGGCGGCGAGGTGATAGTCATCCAAAAAAAGCGTGATCGCCCGATCTTCCTCGGCAAGCGCGCGCAGTAGCGCCTGGATCGTGCGTTGTGGTTGTACATCCAAGGCTTGCAAGGCTGCCAGGCGCGGCAAGTGCGCCAGCGCAACACCGGCATGGTCCAGCGAAAGGATCAGGTACGCGAGGAAGCGATTGGGGTCTGCGTCAGACTCGTCCAGTGACAACCAGGCCACTATTGCCTTGGGTGTCTGCTGCCGTATGGCTGCGTGCGATTGCATCAGCAGCGTGGTTTTACCGTAACCAGCGGGGGCCGTCAGCAGTGTCAATGGGACAAGGGCGTTCGTTTGCATGGAAGCCAGCAAGGCCTCACGCACAACTGAGGTGAGCATTGGCTGTGGAGGGGTGAGTTTACCGATCCAATACCAAGCATTGGATGAATGAGCGGGGGACTGTTGTTTCATGGTGAGGCGCACCGATGAAGAGCTGTTGGGGCCGTTTTAACAGCAAACTACGCGAGTTGTTGATTGACTGTGTTACCCGCAGTTTCTAAGTAAATCGCCCCGAATTCTCCAGACACTTTGCAGACTCGTGGTCGTGGACGCCCACCATCCCCGATCACTGACGATGGTGATGCTCGCAAATGTGGGAACCAGGCGCGATGCAATCAGGGTATATGCGCAGCTTGGTCCCACCGAAAATGTCCCACTAACTCTGTGGCTTTTCTGGCGAGCTTTTTCTCGTCATGTCTTTGTTTTTTTACTACTATCCTTCATCTGTGTACTCAAGGAAGAGGGGCTGAGCGCCTTGAGGCTGGTAGAAAATTTACACTCGATCATTGAGTGAGTTTTTACTTTTACCCAGAACCTAACGACTCAGCCAGCCGTAATTACTTTTTGGTGGAACCGATGGATAAAATGTGTGGCATCGTTGTAGTGGTAGGACTTGCCCTCTCGGGATGCGCTACGAAAACTCCAGAAAAACCTAAAGAAGTGACGCCGCCTCCTGCCGTAGTTCAACAAGCACCACCTGAAGCCGCACCTTCGACACCCTATACTGTGCGATATGAGGCTGCACCCGCCGCCAGTGCTGACGCGCAAGCCCACGCTTCTGCTGAGGCCGATCAGTCAGACTCTGAAACAAACTTGAACCAAAATCGCGCTGAGCAATGCCGTAAAGAGTTGGATGTTTTGAAGGTTTACAACAAAGCGTCTTACGCCAAATACGAAGCGGAATACCAAGGCATTGCGGCCAAGACTGCAAAATACATGGAAATCAAAGACTCGCTGGGTCCTGATTTGAACTACATGGTTATGCCGGCTTATCAATTTCAAATCCGTGAATTCTGCTTCCGGGTTAAGACCCGTCTGTCAGAGCTTGTGCTTCGCCAAGCCAAATAACGATTTGATGTTCGGAGGCGTCTTTTACCAGTCACGGAAGCACTAGAAAGGTTTCCATCTCTGATGAAATGTTCGCCTCACGGGAATCGCACGGTTAAGCGCCAATGACGCAGAGTGCCTTCGCTGCTGCCGAATTGGCGGGTAAATATAAGCGCCTGATCGGCTTCTTGGTCCAGAGAGGTCAGGCGGCTTCTCCCAATGCCGCTGGCATCGCCCATATCTGGAATCCGCTTGCGCGTTTTCGGGCGAATGTCGTGGGAACTGCACACCAGCGGATGCTGGATGCGTATCTCCCCTGTCTCCTTTCTCTGGTTTTCGTAATTGTTTTTTCGCGTGTGTCGTCGAAACGCAACCGGAGCAATGGTTGGGCAGTCGTTTAACCACAAACTACTTGAATGGAGAACACCGTGGGCTTACGGATAGAGCTGAATGACGCGCCGCAAGAGGTCGACTACCAGGCGATTCTGGCGCCATTGAAAGAATACAACCAAGCCCAAGCGGGCCTTATCGAAACTGAAAAGTTTGCGCTTTTAATCAAGGATGACGTGGGCGCCACTCAAGGTGGGCTATACGCGAGAATTTCTGGACAGTGGTTATTCGTTGAATTGCTGGTGGTGCCCGAAGCGGCGCGAGGGCAGGGTCTGGGCGCAAAATTGATGGCCAGGGCGGAAGCTCAGGCGCGTGAGAAAGGCTGCCAAGGTATCTGGCTGGACACATTCTCTTTCCAGGCTCCGGACTTTTACCGCCGCTTGGGCTTCAGCCTATTTGGAGAACTTAAGGATTATCCCGTCGCTGGATACAGCCGGTTTTTTATGCAGAAGCGATTTGATTGAATCGGCCCGGTTTTTCCAGGCAGGCTGAGACCTTCCGGATGACGAGTGCATTGACAAAGACACCCGTCATTTCCCCAGAGTCAGTTAGCAGTCAGAGCACCAACTACCGGCACGATCAACACGGTACTGATCGCCATCGACAACACATTGCCAATATACGGATGCATGTGCTTTGGCAGCCTCCCGGCAATCGCGCAGGCCAATGGCGGTGCGATCAGCGCCCCCAGCAAAGCACTGAGCACAATCACGCTCGCGCTCCCTCCATGGGTCAACACCGCCGCAGGTACTACGGACACCAACGGCACATAGGTCGGATACCACCCACGCTTTCGCCATTGCTGACGCCACAACAGGACGCCCAGCAGTGAGGCCAGCGCCTGACCCGTGACCAAATGGGGCAACCATCCCGACCCGTAGGCAGGGCTTAAGGGATTCAACGCATAGGCCAGCAAAACCCCGGCGAGCAACCCCAGGCTCGCCCATTCATTGCCAAAAAACGGCGCTTCCGAAAAGTCGGCCAACACTCGGCGCAATGTCCAGCGAACTCCGTAGTCCGGTGGAGCAACGGTCGTGGTAGGGGGGACATTGACCCTGCTCTCAGGTTTACGGCTAACCAACCCTGGCAATGCCCGACACAGCAAAAACGCCGCCACGCTGCCCAGTGCCATACCCAGGACATTCCCGATCACCACCGGCAATCCCAACGGGAGGCATAAGTAATTCACGAACAACAGACAACTTGGCGTCACTAGAGTCGCACCGAGTAGGGCACCATTCAGTGTGACCTTCCAGCCACCTCCAAACAGCAACACCATGGCCGCCGGTAACGACACAAATGCCGCAAACGTGGGCTGCCAGGATTCGGAACTAACCGTCCAGCCCCACAGTGCATTGCTCAGCAAGAGCCCAAGCAATGAGCTAGTCACCAGCCAAGGCCAAAGACCCGTGCCATAGCTGATGCTGAAACCCTGCCAGCGCTGGGCGTAACGGCTGGTCCAGTAACCGAATGCACCGCCAAGCAGCAAGCCTATAGATGCAAACTCATGTTTGTAAAACGCCACCTCGCTGACATCACCGACCACCCAGCGCAACCAGGCAGTCGGTGAAGGCAGGCCGGCTACCATGTCGTTATAGGCGGGCCAGTAGCCCGGCGCGGACGATGAATACATCACCGACAGTGCGGTGATCGTTCCGATGGTGACGAGTGTAAAAGCAATCAGGATCGTTAGATGGCGAGCAGCCGAGTCTGATGACGGTTTCGTCGAGATAAAGTCCATGATCCTGCCCCCATCAACGTGGCAGGCACGGGTGGTGGCGATAGCCGAGCATGCCGTCATACAGGTCGATGCGGCGATCACGCTGCAGGTCGTTCAGATCATTCCAGATCGGTGCGCTGCGGGCGCTGGACAGATCGATGTCGGCATACAAAATGGCCTGCTCATTCGGCGAGGCGACTTTGCCGATTGGCCAACCGTTGGTGCCAGCGATCAGCGAACAACCAAGGTACCGCCCCCCATGTTCCTCACCGATCCGGTTGGCAGCGGCGATGAATACGTTGTTGACGTGGGCGGCGGTCATGGTCAGGTAGGAGGCCATGCATTTGCCCGCTTCATCGAACAGCGGCGGCGGAGTCCACACCCAGTTGTTCAAGCTGCAAATGATGTCGGCGCCTTGCTGGGTCAGTATGCGAGGGACTTCAGGGAACCAGATGTCCCAGCAAATCAGCAAGCCGACGCGGCCGATGGGCGTCTCAAACACCGGGAAACCTAGATTGCCCGGCGTAAACCACAGCTTTTCCTTGTTCCACAGGTGGGCCTTGCGGTACTTGCCGATCAAACCATCCGGGCCCAAGAGCACCGCCGTGTCGAACAGTTGCATGCCCTCGCGCTCCGCCAGCCCGGCGACGAGGTATACCTGCCGGTCTCGCGCAAAATCCATCCAGGCTCGGATGCTTGGGCCGTCCGGAATGGACTCGGCATGCTCGAACGCATCTTGGCGATTGCTGAACAGGTAACCGGTATTGGCCAGCTCCGGCAACACAATCAGGTTGGCGCCATTGTTCACCGCTTGCAGGGCCAGGCTAAGGCTGTTGGCGAGGTTGGACTGGCGATTTTGTGTGCCGACTTGCGGATCGAATTGCACAACGGCGACGCGGGCGAGACTGGTAGCTTCGTTCATGGATCATGACCTCTTTTTATTGTTATGGCTCCGCTACGGTAGGCGGATGCTTAAGTAGGAGGTCTTTTCGGTGTGCTCGTCAGTAGTCTGTTTCCGCTAGAGATGTAGGCTCTTGCCATAAAGGCTGGGTCTGGTAGCTCGGGTAGTCGTCAAGAGTAAAATCTTGATCTTTTGCAGGCTTTACTTCCGTTGCTTCTCAAAACGAATGTCCCCTTGCCCTAGATTCTTCACGGGCTGCCAGCCAAGGTTTCTATAGAATCCGCTCGCACGGCTTGCTTCAGCGGTTTCTAGCCATATCTTCTGATGGCGTTGAAACAGGAAAGACTCTGCTTTGTGCATCAGATTACGTCCCAACCCGTACCCTTCGAATTCCGGTAGGACGAAGACCGCGAATACGCAGCCATCTTCAATATCGACCATCGAAAAACCTACTGGAACACCACAGACCTGCGCGACCCAAGCGCACGGAGTCTCTGAAATTGCCTGACTTATGGCTTCAGGTGTTATCCCCATATCCGCTAACTGATCTTCAGATAAGTGATTTTCCTGAACGCTGGTTCGAATCTTGAAAATCGCATCGACATCGGCAAGTTTGGCAAGCCGGACTACTGCTTCCATGGCGTCTTCCTTTTTTCATCCGTGTGATGGAAAGTATCCTTACATATATCGGTGCTAGTGCAGCGAAAATGTCTACGCCGCACCCTTGGAGCCTGCTGGATGAACCGTCAACGTCCACCTGATCACTTCGCAACACCTCCTGCCGCACCAAGCACTGAAAGCACCGCCGCCCATCCGCCTGTTTGGCATAGCGGTCCGGACTTCTTGACCATTAGCAACACCGGTTCGGCCATTTTGGGCTTCTGCTGCGCGGTGCTTATGCTGTTGCCGGCCTTCTGCCTGGCGATACTGCTTTTTGTCGGGCTCGGCGCGATGCAGGACGTGCCATCCGGGGATGAGTCGAGTTTCACAACGTCGTCGTTCATCCTGTTCCTGCTTGGTTTTGTCGTGCTTATGGGCTTGGTCTTTGCGTGGATATTTTCTGAGCCTAGCGTGGAGGCCTTCACGTTCGACGAAAACCAGCGACTGCTGACCCTCACGGTCACTCGGCGCGGACGTAAACCCACTCAATGGCGCGTGCCATTCAGCGACATTATTTACATCTGCCCCTATGTGGTCGCTGCGTTTGACCGCGATGGCCATTTTAGCGTGGTGTTTCAGGGACAAAAGAACAAGGTATTCGAGTTCCGGTTTGCGCAGGGCACTTCTCTGGAAAACATGGAGTTTCATGCGAAGTGGTTGCGGGGAATCATCGGCGAACGGATGCACGAACTACTGAATCTGGACAAATGAGCAAAGCACATCCATCCATTTACGGGTTTTCCATTTCGGCTTTTCAAACGCCTCTAAGGCGATACGAACCTTGATAGGCGTGCGAAAGTGGATCGCGTAGTTAGCCGTGAACAATCCCCCTCGGCGATCTGCAGTAGGCTGGTCGCTCGTTCACGGAGGAAAACATGCGGATCTACATCACTGGCGCCTCGTGCGCAGGTGTCACCACCCTGGGCCAGAACCTTGCCACGCGGCTCGATGTGCAACACGTCGACGTCGATGACTTCTACTGGATGCCCACAAACCCGCCGTTTACGACCAAGCGACCCGCCGATGAACGTGTGTCATTGATTCAGCAAACACTCAGTGGCGAAGCTTGGCTGTTGACCGGTTCCTGCATGGGCTGGGGCGACGCCCTGATGGCTGCTGTCGACCTGATCGTGTTCGTGGTGACACCCACGCCCGTTCGTCTCGAACGCCTGGCGGCCCGTGAAAAACAGCACTTTGGCGATCGGATCGCGCCCGGTGGCGACATGCACCAGATCCATGTGGCCTTTCGGGAGTGGGCTTCGCAGTATGACGATCCGGGCTTTTCAGGGCGCAACCGCGCGTGGCACGAGAGGTGGCTGTCGGAGCAAACGGCGCAGGTGTTGCGCATTGATGGAACGCGGGATGCGCAAAAGATGGCGGCGGATGTCATCCAGGCGCTGCCACGTTAGCCCGGAACCCACTGTCGAACACGCGGTCCGAACGACTGCGCCCCGCGATGGCATCGACCCTCTACCGTGAAGGATCACACCCGATGAAACGATTGACCGCCAGCCTCCTGCTCGCCGGCACCAGCCTGATTTGCGCTTCCAACACCTGGGCGTGGAGCAGCGACGGAGACAAGATCAAGTTGACCGAGGGCGAAATCGCGTTCTGTCGGACCTGGCAGAACGACGGCACTTTGGTGATGTACGCCAGGCAGAAGGGGGAACCCACGCCGACTTACCCTGATGACGCCTACTCTGAGCCCTCCGATGAGCAAAAAAAGATGCGAGCCTATTTCATTCGAGAGGCAAAAAATGTTCAGGTTGCCAACACCGAAAAAGAGCACGTGGCAGTTTCCGAAGCCTTCGGCGTCCAGATGCTGAATCGCTGCGTAGGCCTGGTCACCTCGCTTCCATCGAGCAAGGAACCGTAGGCCGCCATCCGCCGCTGATGGGCCAGCCGGCTCGCGGCGCTGCCGCACATTGCCTGATAAATCCCAGACAAAGAAAAGCCCGCGATGGGGGCACGGGCTAAAGGGATGTTCATTAGGAGCTGGATTAACCATAAGCCTCCGTCTGTGAAAACGGCGTGAAAGGAAAGCCTGCAATACGAGCTTTTTTGTAGGACTGTGCCTCGCTGGTCAGCTGGCGTACTGTGTCGGTTCATTTTTCCCACAGTGAAGGGTGTTATCCATGTCAGATGAAGTACGGCTTGTCGTGATTATCCAGACCCAACCCGGCCGCGGGCCGGACCAGTTGGCAGCGTTCGCGCAACTGGCGCCGCTGGTCAGGGCCGAGCAAGGCTGTATTCAATATGACCTGCACCCCGTCTCCGGCAACCCGGACAGTTTCGTGCTGATCGAGAAGTGGGCGTCCAAAGCTGCGCTCGAAGCCCACCACGCCACGCCCCATATGATCGCGGCGAGCCGGCACAATCCTACGTTCCGCGCCGGGCCTTCCACGGTCTTTTTGCTTGAGGCCGCTGTTTAAGCAAGCGCCTATCGCACTTTTTTGCATTTCCTCGCTCTATCTCTGACCCCACCACATAAATACTCCCTGTGGTCACAAGAGCGAGACCTGGTGCCGATAGTTCGTCTGTTTACTTCATGCAAGCGTCGCTGGACGCGTCAGCCTCTGCTACTGGCTGCCGCGTTCATGCTCTGTACTGTCGGTTGCAGCCAGCAGCAGGCGCGAGATGTGGCCAAGCAATTGAGCAACGGCAAGCCGGATGAGTTCTTTCAGACCAGCGTTGATCGCATGGCGACGCTGGGCATGCGCGCCAATCTGCAAAGTCTGTATTTGCTGATGAACAAACTCTACCTGCGCAACCCCAGCCAATGGCGGCAATCGGGATACCCGGATGCGGTGAGCGCGGCCCGGGAAATCCGCCTGGCGATCGAAAACCGTCGCCCGTTGCCAGCCCTTGGCGAGCGGCGCGACCTGGCGGCGTTGAGCTACTCCTTGAGCCCGGAGTTTCGCGGCGATCGTGTCGGTGCGTTTATCTATGCCATCGGCAGCATGATCGTTACCGCCCACGGCGGGCGCACCGAGTTTTACCTCACCGATTCAATCAACCCGCAATTCGTCAGCAACGCCGCACGCAACATCGAGAAGGCCACCTGGCTGCTCAGCCAGCGCCAGGATGCCAATGGCGTGTTGCTGCTGTTCTCCAACGAAATCTCGGAGGAGGGCAGCAACCTCAGTTTTGCCGTGGAGTTTGGCAAGGTCGTCGCGCGCCTCGACCTGTTGACCCAACTGCTGGATGAGCGCTACCGGCGGATCGGGGTCAACTATGCGCAGAGCTTGTTGCTGATGAATTTTCTGCCGGTACAGTGAGCCACATGCGTACGCCATAGCAGGGAAAAAGCATGGCGTTATCCTCGTCTTGCTTTACATCCTTGTGGCTAAAAATGTCCAATTGCCCCGTGATAGACGGTTTCAGCCGCCTAGCACCCCATCCGCTTTGCCCAAGAGGCCTCAATGCAGATCAACAGCGAGCGTGCAGCCACTGCATGCGGTTTGGTAGCGATTCTCCTGTGGAGTACCGCCGCCGGGCTTATCCGCAGCGTCAGTGAACTGTTCGGCCCATTGGGCGGTGCGGCGTTGATCTACACACTGGGAGCGGTGCTGCTGGTGATGTTCCTGGGACGGCCGCGGGTGCGCGCCACCTCCTGGTTCTACCTGATTGTGGGCAGTGCGCTGTTTGTGGCGTACGAATTGTGCCTGTCGCTGGCATTGGGTTACGCAAGCAATCACAACCAGGCGATTGAGCTGGGTGTGGTGAATTACCTGTGGCCATGCCTGACCGTACTGCTCGCCATCGTCATGAATGGGCAAAAGGCCCGTTGGCTGATCCTGCCTGGCACCGTGCTGGCGTTGTTCGGCATCGTGTGGGTGGTGAGCGGCGATGGCCTGGCCTTGGCCACCATCGTCGCCAATGTGAACAGCAACCCCCTGAGCTATAGCCTCGCGCTCGGCTGTGCAGTCACTTTTGCGCTTTACTGCAATGTCACCCGACGCTACGCCGGCGGGCAAAATCTGGTGATGCTGTTTTTCATCCTGGCCGCCAGTGTGCTCTGGTTGAAATACGCGCTGAGCAGCGAAGTGCTGCCGGCATTCACTTTCAATGGCAGCCTGCAACTGGGTGCGGCCGGTGTGGCCATGGCCGGCGGTTATGCGCTGTGGAACGTCGGAATACTGCGCGGCAACCTGACGTTGCTCGCCACTGCCTCGTACTCTGCGCCGGTGTTGTCTTCGGCATTTGCCGCTGTGTGGCTGGGTGCGCATCTCACTGCACAGTTCTGGCAAGGCGCAGTCCTGGTAACGCTGGGCTCGCTGATGTGCTGGCAGGCAACGCGGGCGCGTTCAACGGCCTGAGCCAGTACGTTGTTTCGCTTTCCAGTGTAGGAACGGGCCTAAGTGCACGGACGCTGCTTGAAACGCTCTCGGCTCGGCAATAGCCTCGGACTTTTCTTAAACATGAGTGGCTGCCTTGGGTAAGCAAAAAACGCGTTGGCCGACTGATCGCGAGATTCGCCTGCGATTTATCCTGTTTGCCGTCATCAATGCCGCGAGCGTTCAAGGCGTTTCTGCGGAGTTGTTATTGCCCGCGCACAAACTGCTGCGGGAATCGCCGACAGAGGCGCAGTTGCACGACACCCTGGCCGAGATTTTGGCGACCGATGAAATGTATGGTTTGCGGTTTCCTCCCGGTTCAGAGGCCGATGAGCTGTTGCAGACGCTGAATCTCAGCCGCGGTTAGATCGATCCTTTCCTTCTGACAGGCCGCCATTGCTGATCGCTTGTACGCCACAGGTAAATACCCGGTTAATCAGGCGTGACTTGAGCGCGATCCTTGTCTTCCCATCTGGGCCCCGCCATTTTCGCCTCCCCGATTTCCAAGGACCCACCCCATGTTGCTGCGTCAACCTCCGCTCCTTTTCGCTGCCCTGACCTTTGGCTCACTGGTGCACGCCGAAGGTCTGCAACTGGCCCCGGTCGAAGTCACCAGCAGCGAAGCCAGCGCTGGCGAAATCGCCGAGGCCCAGCTCAAGAGCGTGCCGGGCGGCACCAACTACATCGACATGGACAGCGTGCAGCAGGGCAGGGTGAGCACCAACGAGGACGTGTTCAAGTACCAGGCCGGGGTGTACGCCAAGGCAGCGAACAACGAAGGGATCAAACTGTCGATCCGTGGCTCGGGCTTGAACCGCAGCCCCGGTGCCCATGGCTCGGGCCTGTATGAAATGTTCGACGGCCTGCCGCTGACCGGCCCCGGCGGCACGCCCTATGAATTGAAAGACCCGTTGTGGCAAAGCCGCGTCGAAGTGCTGCGCGGCGCCAATGGTTTCGACCAGGGCGCCTTGGCCCTGGGGGGCGCGGTCAACTACGTGACCCGCACCGGCTACGATGCGCCCAAACTGCAACTGCGCTATGAAGTGGGCAGCAAAGGTTACGCCCAGCGCGAGATCAGCTCGGGCCAGGTGCTGGGGGATGCCGACTACTACATCAGCCTCACCGACTCCGAATCCGACGGCTACCAACGCCAGAGCGCAGCCACCGGCAAAGGCTTCGCCGCCAACTTCGGCTACCGCTTCAGCCCGGAATTGGAAACGCGTTTTTACATCCGTTACCGCGAAACCACCAACGATACCCCCGGCAAGTTGACGCGCGACCAGATCAGCCACGACCCCCGTGCCGCCAACAGCCTCAACGCCGCCCGTGACTCCAAGCGCCTGCAACCGGGCTCGACCTGGATCGCCAACAAGACCACCTTGCAGCTGGACGACAACTCCCGCGTCGAATTCGGCCTGGCCTACCACGATTACCCGATGGACCTGCGCGAAGGCACCATCCGCCTGAAAGTCGCCTACACCGACATCAGCAGCACCCTCAATTACATCCGCCAGGACACGCTGTTCGGGCACGACAGCAAGACCACCATCGGCCTGCGTACTACCCAGGCGATGCCCAATAACGGTGGCGCGGAATACGTGCGTATACCGGCCGGCAACACCGCAACCTATGCCCCCGGCACCAAGACCCGCGACTACAGCTACCTGGGCTCCGACACCGTGCTGCACATCGGCAACGAGATGGAGCTGGTGCCGGACCTGTGGCTGACCACCGGCCTCGCGGCAATCTATACCCGCCGCGAAACCGAAGTCACTTACCCAGAGACCCACGCACCGCTGAGCCAGCACGATTGGGACTACGCACCACGGGTCGGCCTGCGTTACGACTTCACGCCGCAATTGCAGGTCTACGGCAACCTGAGCCGCTCGGTGGAGCCGCCGCATGCGTGGTCGATGATCTGGGGTTCCAACAAGTACTTTCCCGACCACAGCGGCGCGGCTACAGGCTTGCAGCGCGAAGGTGTCAGCCTGAAAAACCAGACCGCCACCACCCTGGAAGTCGGTGGGCGTGGCGAACACTGGTTCGGCCAGTGGGATCTGGCGCTGTACCGCTCCGAAGTGCGCCACGAACTGCTCACCGTCGAAACCCAGGCGCAGACTGCCACGACCAACGCCATCGTCGCCGAAAACAACGCCAGCCCGACCATCCACCAAGGCATCGAACTGAGCCTGCTCAGCCCGCTGTGGGACGGCGGCGGCAGTGGCAAGCTCGACCTGCGCCAGGCATATACCTTCAGCGACTTCCACTACCGCGACGATGAGCGCTTCGGCGACAACACCTTGCCGGGTATCCCCAGGCACTACTACCAGGGGCAGTTGCGCTACAGCCATCCGACCGGTTTCTACACCAGCTTCAACACCGAGCATTCGTCAAAAGTGGCAGTGGACTATGCCAATTCCTACACGGCTGCGTCCTACACCCTCTTGGGTGCAACCTTCGGTTACGACGCCCCCAAGCACGACTGGCAAGCCTGGGTTGACCTGCGCAACCTCACCAACCGTCGCTACGCCAATACCGTCACGCCGGGTTACGACGACAAGGGCGCAGACATGGCGCGTTCCACACCGGGCGATGGTCGCGGCATCTACACCGGCGTGTCCTGGAGCTGGCGCTGAGGCTGACAGACCGTCATCGCAGGCAAGCCAGCTCCCACAGGGGATTGGCAGTGCCTGGGCGATCTCCAGCCGAGCACTCACTATCCATCAACACCAATCACCTGTGGGAGCGGGCTTGCCCGCGAAAGCGGTGGTTCAGCCAACACCGCTA
>NZ_JAPFHC010000049.1:0-28333 GCF_059803535.1 Pseudomonas sp. RP-B7 | reverse complement strand
GGAGCGGGCTTGCCCGCGAAAGCGGTGGTTCAGCCAACATCTCCACCAGCAGTGCCGCCGCCTTCGCAGCCTCGCTAGGGCTCGACAGCTCCCACAGGGGATTGGCGGTGTGAGAGGGATCTCCAGCCGAGCGCTGACATCCCAGCAACACAGCTCAAATGTGGGAGCGGGCTTGCCCGCGAAAGCGGTGGTTCAGCCAACATCTCCACCAGCAGTGCCGCCGCCTTCGCAGCCTCGCTAGGGCTCGACAGCTCCCACAGGGGATTCGCAGTGCCTGGGTTCACCCCACCTGGCGCAAATGCTCCATCGCCCAAACCGCCGCCTCCACCCGCGACCTCAACCCCAGCTTGTGCAGCAGATTCTTCACATGCACCTTCACCGTCCCCTCGGTAATCCCCAACTTATGCCCGATCACCTTGTTGCTGTAGCCACTGGCAATCGTCCTCAGCACCTGCCGCTCGCGCTCAGTCAATTCCACCGCCGCGTGCGGCTGCGGCGAGCGCAGTGCCTGGGCCAGTACGCGGGTCAAGCCGGGGCTGATCACCAGGGCGCCATGCAGGGCGTCGCGGATGAATTCGACCACCAGCTCCGGTTCCATGTCCTTGAGCAGATAGCCATTGGCATCCAGGCGCAGGGCATCGCGGATGTCGTCTTCGGCGTCGGACACGGTAAACAGCAGCACCTTGCCCGCGTAGTCCATGGCGCGCAGGCGGCGCAGGGTTTCCAGGCCGTTCATGTGCGGCATGTTGTTGTCCAGCAGCACCAGGTCCGGTTGCAGTGCGTCGATCTGGTCGAGGGCTTCCTGGCCGTTGCCGGCTTCACCGACGACGCGCAGGTCGTCTTCCAGTTCGAGGATCTGGCGCATGCCGTGGCGCATCATCGGGTGGTCGTCGACCAGCAGGATACGGTGGCGAGTGGACGTGTTCATGGGGCGGTGCCTTGTAGAGAGTGGCCGAGAAATTCCGGCTGGAAACGCAGTTGCACCCGTGTGCCCTGGGGCTCGCGGGGCTGGATGTCGAGGTGGCCGTGCAGGCTGCGGGCGCGTTCGTCCATGATGGTCAGGCCGTGGTGTTCGCGGGTGTCGACGGCGCCGCAGAAACCCCGGCCATCGTCTTCGATGCTCAGGCTGACGGTCTCGCCGACCTGGCGCAGTTGCAGCCAGGCGTTCTGCGCATGGGCGTGCCGCAGGCAGTTGGACAGGGCTTCGCGGGTGATCTGCAACATATGGATCTGTTCGCTGGCTGAAAGCTGGAAGGCCAGCGCGTCCACATGCAGGTGCACCTGGAACTCGCCGCGTCGGGAGAACTCCTCGGCGGTGTCTTGCAGCTCTTGTACCAGCCCGGCGTCGTGGATTTGCAGGCGGAACGTGGTGAGCAATTCGCGCAACTGGCGATAGGCGTTGTTGAGCCCGTCGCGCAGTTCGGCGGTGACGTTGGCCAGGGTCTCGACCGGTTCGCCACGGCGGATCAGGGTCTGCATGCGGCTGACTTGCAGCTTCATGTAGGACAGCGCCTGGGCCAGGGAGTCGTGCAGTTCGCGGGCGATGATGGTGCGCTCATCCAGTAGCAACAGGCGGTGGTCCTGCTCGCGCTGGCGCTTGAGGGACAACGAGGTGCCGATCAGGTTGGCCAGGGCCTGGATCAGTTGTTTCTCCCAATCCTGGGGCGCATGGCCGTCGAGGAAGTGTGCCTTGAGTTCGCCGAGTTCGGCGCCCTGGTTGCTGATGCTGAACACCTGCGGCGGCGCGACGTGGTGGCGTTCGCAGGTGGCGCAATCGCCGATCGCGCAGATGTTGCGGCTCTGTTCGCCGTGCAGGGCGAGCATCTGCTGCGCCGGGGCGAGGAAGTGGCCTTGCAGGCACAGCGACAGGCGCAGGCCCGGCAGGCGTTTCTGGAAGCGCCGGATCAGTTCGTCCAGGCCCTCGGCGTTGGCCAGCCGCGTGGCCAGGCTGCGGCTGCTCTGGTACAGCAGTTCGAGGGCGGCGTTGGCTTGTTGCAGGTTGAGGGTCTTGCGCTGCACCTGGCTTTCCAGGGTGCGGTGGGAGGCTTCGATGGTTTCGGCCATGGCGTTGAAGCTCAGGGCCAGTTGGCCGAGTTCGTCTTCGGAGCGGTGATTGACCCGGGTCTTGTAGTCGCCATCGCGAAAGCGCCGGGTCGCGTGCACCAGCTCCTGCAAGGGCGTGACTACGCCGTACTGCAATTCGTACAAGCCCAGCAGCAGAATGATCAAGGTGCTGAACAGCGCCAGCCCCTGGATCGCCTGTTGCCAGCCTTGCTTGTGCTCGCTCTGTTGCTGCAACAGCGCGACGAAGTGGTTCAGTTGCTCGACAAACGCCGGCGCACGCGCCTGGAACAGCGCCGCATCGCCGCCCATCACCGCCGGGCGCAGCTCCTCGTTCCAGCGTTGCTGGATCTGCTGGTAACTCTGCTGCAGTGCGCTGTTGGGGCCGTCTTCGAGCACCGCCTTGAGCGATTGGCTGTCGAGGCGCCGTTGCAGGCTCTGGCTGACCTCGGCGATCTCGTCCGGCCGCGCCCCGGCGGCGAGTTTCCAGCTGAGGTGGTAGGTCTCCATGCGCACTGAGCCGGCGGTGTTGATCGCCGCCGCATCGCCCTGGCTGAACCAGGCAATCAGCCCGGCACTGAGGGAACTGGCAAGCGCCAGGATCGCAATCAGGATCACCGCCAGCCCGGCCCGGGCGGGCAGGGAGCTGCGCAGCCAGTCAAGCATGACGGCGGATCTGGAGGGGGCGGCAACGGGACATGGGCGCACCTGGAACGGGAAAGGGGGTCGAATGTGGCCTTCCCTGGCGCACTACCTCTAAAGAATTGCCGGCGAACCCTCCCACGGATAAAAGCCGGCACAAGAGAGCAATCCATTGATAAATAAAGGCTTTCTCTTGTTTTGCTGACTACCTCCTTGGAGGTAGACGGGGTCAGCATAGCCCCATACCCACCCGGCCCACGTTGATCTGGGTCAAGTTCTGCGGGGGTGTCGCCCCTAACCTGCGCTCATGGAATCACTTTCTGGAGCGCATACCGTGACTCAACCCCGTATAAGACAAGGCCTGGTGCTGGGCATGAGCACCCTGGCCTTCACCGTCTGCTTTATGGTGTGGATGATGTTCGCCGTGCTCGGCGTGCCCATCAAGGAGCTGCTGCAACTCAACGAAACCCAGTTCGGCCTGCTGGCCGCCACGCCGGTGTTGACCGGTTCCCTGGTGCGCTTGCCGCTGGGCCTGCTCACCGACCGCTTCGGCGGGCGCATCGTGTTCTTCCTGCTGATGCTCGCCTGCGTGCTGCCGCTGTACCTGATCACCTACGCCACCGCCTACTGGCAGTTCCTGGTGCTCGGCCTGTTTGTCGGCCTGGCCGGCGGCTCGTTTTCGGTGGGCATTGCGTACGTCGCCAAGTGGTTCGACAAAGACAACCAGGGCTTTGCCATGGGCGTGTTCGGTGCCGGCAACGCGGGAGCGGCGGTGACCAAGTTTCTCGCCCCGGCGCTGATCGCCCTCGGCACCTGGCACCTGGTGCCCAAGGTGTTCAGCGCAATCCTGTTTATCACCGCGCTGTTGTTCTGGTTCCTCACCAGCGAAAACAAGACCCACCGCAGCGCCGGTGGCGCGACCCTGCGCCAGCAGTTGCTGTGCCTGAAAGACCCGGCCGTGTGGCGCTACTGCCAGTACTACTCGATTGTGTTCGGTGGTTACGTCGCGCTGGCGCTGTGGGTGACCAAGTACTACGTGCAGGAATACGGCTTCAGCCTGCAAAGCGCGGCGCTGCTGGCCGCGTGTTTCTCCCTGCCCGGCGGTGTGCTGCGCGCAGTGGGCGGCTGGATGTCTGATCGCTGGGGCGCGCAAAGCGTGACCTGGTGGGTGCTGTGGGTGAGCTGGATCTGCCTGTTCCTGCTCAGCTACCCGCAGACCCAACTGCAAGTGATGACCGTCAATGGCCCCCTGGATTTCCATATCGGCCTCAGCCCCACCTTGTTCACCGTGCTGCTGTTTGTGATGGGCATCGCCTTCGCATTCGGCAAGGCCTCGGTCTTCAAGTACATCGCCAATGACTACCCGCAAAACATGGGCGCGGTGTCCGGCATCGTCGGCCTGGCCGGTGGCCTGGGCGGGTTTGTGCTGCCGATCATGTTTGGCGCCCTGGTGGACCTCACCGGCGTGCGCTCGTCCTGCTTCATGTTGATGTACGGCGTGGTCTGGGTGTCCCTGACCTGGATGTACCTCAGCGAAATTCGCAAACAGCCGTTGCTCGGCAAACAAGCGCTCCAAGGAGAATGATCATGTCCATCGCGCAAAAGCCCGAATCGGGCCCGGTGATCCACGACTGGCGCCCCGAAGACCCGGCGTTCTGGGGCGCCAGCGGCAAGAAAACCGCGACCCGCAACCTGTGGATCTCGATCCCCGCGCTGTTGCTGGCGTTTGCGGTGTGGATGGTGTGGAGCACGGTGATCGTGCGCCTCAACGCCATCGGGTTCAGTTTCACCACCGACCAGCTGTTCTGGTTGGCGGCATTGCCGGGCCTGTCCGGTGCCACCTTGCGCGTGTTCTATTCGTTCATGGTGCCGATCTTCGGCGGGCGCCGCTGGACCGCCCTGAGCACCGCGTCCTTGCTGCTGCCGTCGCTGTGGATGGGCTTTGCGGTGCAAGACCCGGGCACGCCCTACAGCGTGTTTGTGCTGATCGCTTTGCTCTGTGGTTTTGGCGGCGGCAACTTCGCCTCCAGCATGTCCAACATCAGCTTTTTCTACCCCAAGGCCCAGCAGGGCACCGCCCTCGGCTTGAACGCTGGCCTGGGTAACCTGGGGGTGTCGGTGATGCAATTCTGCGTGCCGCTGGTGATCACCTTCGCCGCATTCGGGGCACTCGGCGGCCAGCCGCAGACCCTGGCCGATGGCAGCCAACTATGGTTGCAGAACGCCGGTTTCATCTGGGTGCCGTTCATCCTCACCGTCACCGTGGCGGCGTGGTTCGGCATGAATGACCTGTCCAGCGCCCGTGCCTCGTTCAGCGACCAGGCGGTGATCTTCAAGCGCAAGCACAACTGGCTGATGTGCTGGTTGTACCTGGCGACCTTTGGTTCGTTCATCGGCTTCTCGGCGGCATTCCCGCTGCTGATCAAGACTTCCTTCCCGGACGTGGTCGCCCTCAAGTTCGCCTTTCTCGGTCCGCTGGTGGGCGCGCTGGTACGCCCATTGGGCGGCTGGCTGGCAGACAAGTTGGGCGGGGCGCGGGTGACCCTGTGGAACTTCGTACTGATGATCGTGATGGTGTTCGGCGTGCTGCACTTCCTGCCGCAGAACGGTGAGGCGGGCAGCTTCTACGGCTTTCTCGGCATGTTCATGCTGCTGTTCATCACCACCGGCATCGGCAACGGCTCCACCTTCCGCATGATCCCGGTGATCTTCCGCACTGTTCACGAGAAGGCCAGCGCCGGCAAACCCGCTGCGGTGCGTGAACAGGCCCTGAAGGATGCCGGCAAGGAGTCTGCTGCGGTGCTGGGGTTCAGCTCGGCCATGGGCGCGTTCGGCGCGTTCTTCATCCCCAAATCCTTCGGCTCGTCCATGGCCGCCACCGGCAGCCCGGCGATGGCCTTCTACATGTTTGTCGGTTTCTACCTGAGCTGCATCGTCGTGACCTGGTGGTGGTACGCCCGCAAAGGCTGCGCCACACCCTGCTGATCGACCACGAATTCGCGGGGCAACGCACCCCACGGCACGCCTGATGAGGAAAGCATCATGAGTCACTTACTGGATCAACTGCGGTTCTTCAACCGCAAGCAAGACGAGTTCTCCAACGGCCACGGCGAGACCCGCAAAGAGTCCCGCGACTGGGAAAACGTCTACCGTTCGCGCTGGCAGTACGACAAGATCGTGCGTTCCACCCACGGGGTGAACTGCACCGGTTCCTGCTCGTGGAAGATCTACGTGAAGAACGGCCTGATCACCTGGGAAACCCAGCAGACCGACTACCCGCGTACCCGCAACGACCTGCCCAACCACGAGCCCCGTGGTTGCCCGCGCGGCGCGAGCTACAGCTGGTACATCTACAGCGCCAACCGCCTCAAGTACCCGAAGATCCGCAAGCCGCTGCTCAAGCTGTGGCGTGAAGCGCGCCTGACCCTGGCGCCGGTGGAGGCCTGGGCGAGCATTGTCGAGGACAAGGCCAAGGCCGAATCGTACAAGAGCAAGCGCGGCATGGGCGGGTTTATCCGCTCCAACTGGGAGGAGGTGAACGAGATCATCGCCGCCTCCAACGTCTACACCATCAAGCAATATGGGCCGGACCGCATCGTCGGGTTCTCGCCGATCCCGGCCATGTCCATGGTCAGCTATGCGGCGGGCTCCCGTTACCTGTCGCTGCTGGGCGGGGTGTGCCTGAGTTTCTACGACTGGTACTGCGACCTGCCGCCCGCCTCGCCGATGGTGTGGGGCGAGCAGACCGACGTGCCGGAATCGGCCGACTGGTACAACTCCAACTACATCATCGCCTGGGGTTCCAACGTCCCGCAGACCCGTACCCCCGACGCGCACTTCTTCACCGAGGTGCGTTACAAGGGCACCAAGACCGTGGCCATCACCCCCGACTATTCGGAAGTGGCCAAGCTCACCGACCTGTGGCTCAACCCCAAGCAGGGCACCGACGCCGCGTTGGCCCAGGCCTTCAACCATGTGATCTTCAAGGAATTTCACCTGGACCACCCGAGCGCCTATTTCACCGACTACGCCAAGCGCTACACCGACCTGCCGGTGCTGGTGATGCTCAAGCCGGTGACCGGTTTCGCCCCCGGCGCCGGTTTCCAGCCGGACCGCTTCCTGCGCGCCTCGGACCTGATCGACAACCTCGGCCAGGACAACAACCCGGAATGGAAAACCATCGCCCTCGACGAGAGCGGCGCGCTGGTATCGCCACAAGGCTCTATCGGCTACCGCTGGGGCGAGAAGGGCAAGTGGAACATCCTCGCCAAAGAGGGCGGTGAAGGCCGCGCGATTGACCTGAAACTCAGCCTGATCGGTGGCGACGTCGCCGAAGTGGCCTTCCCGTATTTTGCCGGTGAAGCCCACGAGCACTTCCAGCACGTGGCCGGTGAGGCCGTGCAGTTCCGCCGCGTGCCGGTGCACAGCGTGGTGCTGGCCGATGGCAGCGTGGCCAAGGTTGCCAGTGTGTTCGACCTGTCCGCCGCCAACCTGGCCATCGACCGTGGCCTGGGCGGCAGCAACGTGGCCAGGGACTACGACGACGCCAGCGTGCCCGGCACCCCGGCCTGGCAGGAAGCGATCACCGGCGTCAGCCGCGAGAAGGCGATCCAGATCGCCCGCGAATTCGCCGACAACGCCGACAAGACCCGTGGACGCTCGATGATCATCGTCGGCGCGGCGATGAATCACTGGTACCACATGGACATGAACTACCGTGGCCTGATCAACATGCTCATGCTCTGCGGGTGCGTCGGTCAGAGCGGTGGCGGCTGGGCGCACTACGTCGGCCAGGAAAAACTGCGCCCGCAATGCGGCTGGCTGCCTCTTGCCTTTGGCCTGGACTGGAACCGTCCGCCGCGCCAGATGAACGGCACCAGTTTCTTCTACGGCCACAGCTCGCAGTGGCGCCACGAAAAAATGAACATGCACGACGTGCTCTCGCCCCTGGCAGACAAGGCGCAGTTCCCCACCCACGCCCTGGATTACAACATCCGCGCCGAACGCGCCGGCTGGCTGCCCAGCGCGCCGCAACTCAACACCAACCCGCTGCACATCTGCCGTGATGCGGCGGCGGCGGGAATGGCGCCCAAGGACTACGTGGTCAAGGCCTGGCAGGACGGCACCTTGCGCTTCGCCTGCGAACAACCGGACAGCCCGGTGAACTTCCCGCGCAACATGTTCATCTGGCGTTCCAACCTGCTCGGTTCGTCGGGCAAGGGCCACGAGTACATGCTCAAGTACCTGCTGGGCACCAAGAACGGCGTGATGAACGAAGACATCGGTTTTGGCGGCGAGAGCAAGCCCACCGAAGCCGAATGGGTCGACGACGGCGCCATTGGCAAGCTGGATCTGGTGACCACCCTGGACTTCCGCATGTCGTCCACCTGCGTGTATTCCGACATCGTCCTGCCGACCGCCACCTGGTACGAAAAAGACGACATGAACACCTCGGACATGCACCCGTTCATCCACCCCTTGTCGGCGGCGATCGACCCGGCGTGGGAGTCGCGCTCCGACTGGGACATCTACAAGGGCATCGCCAAGACGTTCTCGGCCATGGCGGTCGGGCACCTGGGTGTCGAGCAGGACCTGGTCACCGTGCCGCTGATGCATGACAGCGTTGGTGAACTGGCCCAGCCATTCGGCGGCACCGATTGGAAAAGCGCCGGTGTGGCGCCCGTGCCCGGCAAGAACGCGCCGAACATGGCGGTGGTGGAGCGTGACTACCCGAACATCTACAAGAAATTCACCTCCCTCGGCCCGTTGCTGGAAAAGCTTGGCAACGGCGGCAAGGGCATCAACTGGAATACCGATGACGAGGTCGAGTTCCTTGGTGAGCTGAATCATCACGAAGGCGAGGCGGGCATCAGCCAGGGGCGGCCGAAGATCGACACGGCCATTGATGCGGCCGAGGTCATCCTGTCCCTGGCCCCGGAAACCAATGGTCACGTGGCAGTCAAGGCGTGGGCGGCGCTGTCGGAATTCACCGGCATCGACCACAGCCACCTGGCATTGCCCAAGGCCCACGAGGCGATTCGCTTCCGCGACATCCAGGCGCAGCCGCGCAAGATCATTTCCAGCCCCACCTGGTCGGGCCTGGAAGACGATCACGTGAGCTACAACGCCGGTTACACCAACGTCCATGAAAACATCCCATGGCGCACCATCACCGGCCGCCAGCAGTTCTACCAGGACCACCCGTGGATGCAGGCCTTCGGCGAACAACTGATGAGCTACCGGCCGCCGGTCAACACCCGCACCATCGAAGGGGTGAAGGGCAAGCGCAGCAATGGCGAGCCGGAGATCGTGCTGAACTGGATCACCCCGCACCAGAAGTGGGGCATCCACAGCACCTACAGCGACAACCTGCTGATGCTCACCCTGAGCCGTGGCGGGCCGATTGTGTGGCTCTCGGAGATCGACGCGAAACGCGCCGGCATCGAGGACAACGACTGGATCGAATGCTTCAACGTCAATGGCGCACTGACCGCCCGCGCGGTGGTCAGCCAGCGCGTCAAGGAGGGCATGGTGATGATGTACCACGCCCAGGAACGCATCGTGAACGTGCCGGGCTCGGAAACCACCAAGACCCGTGGCGGCCACCACAACTCGGTGACCCGCGTAGTGCTCAAGCCGACCCACATGATCGGCGGCTATGCCCAGCAGGCCTACGGTTTCAACTATTACGGCACGGTCGGTTGCAACCGCGACGAGTTTGTCGTGGTGCGCAAGATGGCCAAGGTCGACTGGCTCGATGGCTCCCATGGCGATGACCTGCCACGCCCATTGCCGACTGACATCGAGGAGAACTGAGATGAAAATCCGCTCACAAATCGGCATGGTCCTCAACCTGGACAAATGCATCGGCTGCCACACCTGCTCGATCACCTGCAAAAACGTCTGGACCAGCCGCGAAGGCATGGAATACGCGTGGTTCAACAACGTCGAATCCAAGCCCGGCATCGGCTACCCCAAGGAGTGGGAAAACCAGGATAAGTGGAAGGGCGGCTGGCAGCGCAATGCCAACGGCACGATCAACCCGCGCATCGGCGGCAAGTTCCGCGTGCTCGCGAACATCTTCGCCAACCCTGACCTGCCAGGCCTGGACGACTACTACGAGCCGTTCGATTTTGACTACCAGCACCTGCACACTGCACCGCTGGGCGAACACCAACCCACTGCACGCCCACGTTCGGTGGTGTCGGGCAAGCGCATGCAGAAAATCGAGTGGGGGCCGAACTGGGAGGAAATCCTCGGTACCGAATTCGCCAAGCGTCGCAAGGACAAGAACTTCGACCAGATCCAGGCCGACATCTACGGTGAGTACGAAAACACCTTCATGATGTACCTGCCGCGCCTGTGCGAGCACTGCCTCAACCCGGCGTGCGCGGCGTCGTGCCCCAGCGGCGCGATCTACAAGCGCGAAGAAGACGGCATCGTGCTGATCGACCAGGAAAAATGCCGTGGCTGGCGCATGTGCATCAGCGGCTGCCCGTACAAGAAAATCTACTTCAACTGGAAGAGTGGCAAGTCCGAGAAGTGCATCTTCTGCTACCCGCGCATCGAGGCCGGCATGCCGACGGTGTGCGCCGAAACCTGCGTCGGTCGCATTCGCTACCTCGGCGTGTTGCTGTATGACGCCGACCGCATCAGCGAAGTGGCGAGCACCGCCAGCGAGCAGGACCTGTACGAGAAACAGCTGGAAATTTTCCTCGACCCCAACGACCCGGCGGTGATCCGTCAGGCCCTGGCCGATGGTGTGCCACAGTCGGTGATCGACTCGGCGCAGCGCTCGCCGGTGTACAAAATGGCCGTGGACTGGAAACTCGCGCTGCCGCTGCACCCCGAATACCGCACCTTGCCGATGGTCTGGTACGTGCCGCCACTTTCGCCCATCCAGAACGCAGCGGCCGCTGGCACCGTGGGCATGAACGGGGTGATCCCAGATGTCGACAGCCTGCGCATCCCCCTGCGCTACCTGGCCAATATGCTCACGGCGGGCGATGAAAAACCGGTCAAGCGCGCGCTGAAACGCTTGCTGGCGATGCGTGCGTTCAAGCGTTCCCAGCAAGTCGACGGCGTGCAGGATCTGCAAGTGCTCGAAGACGTCGGCCTGACGGTGCCTCAGGTGGAGGAGATGTATCGCTACCTGGCCATCGCCAACTACGAGGACCGGTTTGTGGTGCCGAGTGCGCACCGCGAAGACGCCATGAGCGACGCGTTCGCCGAGCGTTCCGGTTGTGGTTTCAGCTTTGGCAGCGGCTGCAGCGGCAGTTCCGACACCAATATGTTCGGCGCCAAGAAGGCCAACCGCCGCGACGTGTTGAAAACCGTCCAGATCTGGGAGGACTGAGCCATGCGCATTCTTAAAGTGATTTCGCTGCTGCTGGACTATCCCACCGAGCGCCTGGTGAGCGGCCGCGATGAATTGGAGCAGGCGATCATCGAGTCGCGGGAAATCAGCCCCAAGCAACGCGGTGCGCTGTTCGAGCTGCTGGAACTGATCTGCGCCAACGACCTGATGGATGGCCAGGAACACTACGGCGCGCTGTTTGGCCGTGGGCGTTCGTTGTCGCTGCTGTTGTTCGAGCACGTGCATGGCGAGTCCCGCGACCGTGGCCAGGCCATGGTCGACATGATGGCCCAGTACGAAGCCGCCGGGTTTGCCATCGGCGTCAAGGAGCTGCCGGACTACATCCCGCTGTACCTGGAGTTCTTGTCGACCCGCGAAGACATCGAGGCCCGCGAGGGCCTGGCGGATGTGGCGCACCTGTTGGCCTTGCTCGGCGCACGTCTGGAGGAGCGCGAAAGCGCCTATGCCAGTTGCTTCCGTGCGTTGTTGCAGATCGCCGGCGCCGAGCCGCACCAGGCCGTGGCCGAGGTGCGTGCCCAGGTCGCCGCCGAGCCGCGTGACGACTCCCTCGAGGCCCTCGACAAGGTGTGGGAAGAGGAGGCCGTGGACTTTATGCAGGCCGAACAGCAGGACCGTTGCAGTGCGATGCCGAGCGCACCGGGCAAGGCCCGCGAGGAAAGTGCGGTGCCGTTGCACTGGGTGGATTTTCAGCAGCAAGGGCCGGCCGCCGTGCCGGCCGGGGAGGTGGGTAATGTCTAAGTGGAATTTGCTGGTATTCGGGATCTATCCCTATGTCGCCCTGGCGATCTGCCTGTTGGGCAGTTGGGCGCGGTTTGACCTGTCGCAGTACACCTGGAAGGCCGGTTCCAGCCAGATGCTGAGCAACCGTGGCATGCGTGTGGCGAGCAACCTGTTCCATGTCGGCGTGCTGTTTGTGCTGGCCGGGCATTTTGTCGGTTTGCTCACCCCGGCGTCGGTGTATCACCACGTGATCAGCACCGAGCACAAGCAACTGCTGGCGATGGTCTCCGGTGGGTTTTTCGGCCTGCTGTGCCTGGTGGGCTTGTTGATGCTGGTCAAGCGGCGCCTGGGTGATCCACGGGTGCGGGCGACGTCGAGTGCGTCGGACATCCTGATCCTGCTGGTGCTGCTCGCGCAGTTGCTGCTGGGCTTGCTGACCATCGTCGCCTCCACTGGCCATATGGACGGCTCGGTGATGGTGATGCTCGCCGACTGGGCGCAGAACGTGGTGCTGCTGCGGCCGGTGGAAGCGGCGGCGTCGATTGCGCCGGTGTCGCTGATCTACAAGGCCCACGTGGCGCTGGGCCTGACCTTGTTCGTGCTGTTCCCGTTTACCCGCTTGGTGCACGTGGTCAGCGCACCGATCTGGTACCTGGGACGGCGTTATCAAATCGTACGGCAGAAGGCGTGAGGAGACGGTCATGACAACAGGATGCGGATGTGGCGGGGGTTGTGGATCGTCGGCGCCAGCGCCGGAACCTCAAGTGGAGGTGGTGCCAGCGGCACCTGAATTGATCGCCAGCAGTGAACAGGAATGGCCGATCGTCAGCGTCAACGGTGTGCCCATCACGCCCGAGGCGATGGCCCTGGAGTTGCAATACCACCCGGCCGAGAGCCGTGAATCGGCGGTGTACCTGGCCGCCCGGGCGTTGGTGATCCGCGAGCTGTTGCAGCAGCGCATTGCCGAACTCGGCCTGGCCATGGACATCGGCCCCGGCGAGAACGAAGAGGAAGCGGCTACGCGTTTGCTGCTGGAGCGTGAAATCAGCGTGCCGCAGTGTGATGAAGCGACCTGCCTGCATTACTTCGAAAGCAATCGCGGGCGCTTCCACAGCGCGCCGTTGCTGGCGGTGCGGCACATCCTGCTCGAATGCGCGCCGGACGATGCCGAAGCGCGGCAGATGGCCCATGTACAGGCCGAAATCCTGCTGCTGAGCCTGACCCAGGAGCCTGGCAGTTTTGCTGAGTTGGCCCTCAAGTACTCGGCGTGCCCATCCAAGGCCCAGGGCGGTTCGTTGGGCCAGATCAGCAAGGGCCAGACCGTGCCGGAACTGGAGCGGCAACTGTTCACGCTGGCCCCGGGGCTGGCCGACAAACCCCTGGAAAGCCGCTACGGCTGGCACGTGATCAGCATCGACCAGCGCGTCGAAGGCCAGCCGTTGCCCTATGAAGCGGTGGCTGGCGCGATCCGCACCCAGTTGCAGCAGGGCGTCTGGCAGAAGGCGCTGGTGCAGTACCTGCAAACCCTGATTGGCGCGGCGGACATCCGTGGCCTCGCCTTGCAGGGCGCCGACTCGCCGTTGGTGCAGTGATATGAGCCTGGTGGATGGGCTCGGCCGTTCGATTGACTACCTGCGCCTGTCGGTGACCGACCGTTGTGATTTTCGCTGTGTGTACTGCATGGCGAAAACCATGACCTTTCTGCCACGCCAGCAGGTGCTGAGCCTGGAAGAACTGCAACGCCTGGCCGCGCTGTTTGTGGGGCAGGGCGTGCGCAAGATCCGCCTCACCGGCGGTGAGCCGCTGATCCGTCCGGGCATTGTCGAGCTGTGTCGCAACATCGCTGCGCTGCCCGGTTTGCGCGAGCTGGTGATGACCAGCAACGGCTCGCAGCTGGTGCGGTTGGCCCAGCCGTTGGTGGCGGCGGGGGTCAAGCGCATGAATATCAGCCTCGATAGCCTTGATCCCGAGCGGTTTCGCGCGATCACGCGCAACGGTGATTTGCGCCAGGTGCTGGGCGGCATCGAAGCGGCCAGCACGGCGGGGTTCGAGCGGGTCAAGCTCAACTGCGTGGTGATGAAGGGGCGCAACTTCGACGAGGTGCCGGCGTTGGTGCGTTATGCGATCGAGCAGGGCATCGACATCAGCTTTATCGAGGAAATGCCCCTGGGCGATGTGGGCCGTTCGCGGGGCGAGACGTTTTGCCCCAGTGACGAGGTGCGCGCCGTGATCGCCCGGGACTATGAGCTGCTCGACAGCGCCGAGAGCAGCGGCGGCCCGGCGCGCTATGTGCGTCTGGCACGGCATCCGGGCACGCGCATCGGGTTTATCTCGCCGAACTCGCACAACTTTTGCGGCAGCTGCAACCGGGTACGCATGACGGTGGAGGGGCGTTTGTTGTTGTGCCTGGGGCAGGAGGATGCGTTGGATCTGCGTGGGTTGCTCAGGCGCTATCCACTGGACGATCAACCGCTGATCGAGGCGTTGCACAAGGCGTTGCGGGGTAAGCCGTTGCGCCATGATTTCACCGGGGCGGGGGAGGTGCAGGTGGTGCGGTTTATGAATATGAGTGGGGGGTGATGAAGGGGGTCCGTATCCGTTGCTTCGGTAATGGCGGCCTGAGAGCTGGCCGGTATGTGCGGTTCAAAATTGTGGGAGCGGGTCTCCCTGTATCTGGTGGAACTGCCGCCATTACCGAAGGAATGGTTACGGGCACGATCTGAAAAAACTTGACCCCGATCAATGGCCGCGCAAACCAACCTCCGTAACATCACTGCATGTTGTGTCAAAAGAATCAAAATTATCTATATGTAGTGTCTGGAGCCTCCCAATGCAAACCGCTCTCACCCCGCTGGCCAGCACCCATCTCTACAAGCGCGACGGCACCCTGGCCCCCTTCGACGCCGAAAAAATCCGCCAAGCCCTGATCGCCGCCGGCAACGCCACCGCTGAGTACCAGGCCGCCGAAGTCGACGTGTTGCTGGGCGCGGTGCTGGCTCGGCTGCGGGGGATCGAACGGCTGGACGTGGAACAAATCCAGGACAGCGTCGAACGTGTATTGATGGACGCCGGTTACTTCCTGTCGATGCGCGCCTACATCGTCTACCGCGAGCAGCACGGCCGCTTGCGCCGCGATCGCAAGACCCTGGTGGAAGTCGCCACGTCGATGAACGAATACCTCGACCGTGAAGACTGGCGCGTGCAGGCGAATGCCAACCAGGGCTATTCCCTCGGTGGGCTGGTGCTGAATGTGGCGGGCAAGGTCACCGCCAATTACTGGCTGGATGAGGTCTACAGCGAGGCGATCGGCCGTGCGCATCGCGAGGCCGACCTGCATATCCATGACCTGGACATGCTCGCCGGTTATTGCGCCGGCTGGTCGCTGCGCTCGTTGTTGCATGAAGGCCTCAACGGCGTGCCGGGCCGGGTCGAGGCGGGGCCGCCGAAGCACTTGAGCAGCGCCCTGGGGCAGATGGTCAACTTCCTCGGCACCCTGCAAAACGAGTGGGCCGGGGCCCAGGCGTTCAGCTCGTTCGATACTTACCTGGCGCCCTATGTGCGCAAGGATCAGTTGAGCTACCCCGAAGTACGCCAGGCGTTGCAAGAGTTCATCTACAACCTCAACGTGCCGTCGCGCTGGGGCACCCAGACGCCATTTACCAACCTGACCTTCGACTGGGTGTGCCCTGAAGACCTGCGCGAGCAAGTTCCGGTGATCGGCGGTGAGGAAATGCCGTTTGCCTATGGCGACCTGCACGCCGAAATGGAGTTGATCAACCGTGCCTACATCGAAGTGATGCAGGCCGGGGACGCCAAGGGCCGGGTGTTCACCTTCCCGATTCCGACCTACAACATCACCCACGATTTCCCCTGGGACAGCCCCAACGCCGACCGCCTGTTCGAGATGACGGCGCGCTATGGCTTGCCGTATTTCCAGAACTTCCTCAATTCCGATATGCAACCCAATCAGGTGCGCTCGATGTGCTGCCGCCTGCAACTGGACGTGCGCGAATTGCTCAAGCGCGGCGGTGGCCTGTTCGGTTCGGCGGAGCAGACCGGCAGCCTCGGCGTGGTGACGATCAACTGCGCGCGCCTGGGCTATCTGTTCAAGGGCAATACCTCGGGCTTGTTGCAACGCCTGGACAACCTGATGGAACTGGCGATGGAAAGCCTGGAGGTCAAGCGCAAGGTGATCCAGCACCATATGGACGCCGGGCTCTACCCCTACACCAAGCGTTACCTGGGCACGCTGCGCAATCACTTCTCGACCATCGGCCTCAACGGCATGCACGAGATGCTGCGCAATTTCAGCGACGACGAGCAGGGCATGCACACCGCCCAGGGCCGCGAATTCGCGCTCAAGCTGCTTGACCACGTGCGCGCCACCTTGCTGCGGTTCCAGGAAGAAACCGGCCACCTCTACAACCTCGAAGCGACACCGGCGGAAGGCACCACCTACCGTTTCGCCAAGGAAGACCGCAAGCGCTATCCGCAGATCCTGCAGGCGGGCAGCGCGGTCGCGCCGTACTACACCAACTCCTCGCAATTGCCGGTGGGCTTCACCCAGGACCCGTTCGAAGCCCTGGAGCTGCAAGACGAACTGCAATGCAAATACACCGGCGGCACCGTGTTGCACCTGTACATGGCCGAGCAGATTTCCTCGACCCAGGCCTGCAAGCAGTTGGTGCGCAAGGCGCTGGGGCGTTTCCGCCTGCCGTACCTGACGGTCACGCCGACGTTTTCGATCTGCCCGGTGCACGGCTACCTGGCGGGCGAACATGAGTTCTGCCCCAAGTGCGACGAGGTCCTGGCCGCGGCCCGATAAGCTTTTTTCAACCCCAAGGAGAGTCACTATGCAAGCAACCCAGCCACAACGTCAGCGCTGCGAAGTCTGGACCCGGGTGATGGGTTATCACCGGCCAGTCTCGGCGTTCAACCCCGGCAAGCAATCCGAGCACCAGGAGCGTGTGCACTTTACCGAAACGGCCGCTGCGGCCGGGCGCCAATGAGTCGAGCGCTACGGGTCGGGGGCCTGGTGCCCCTGACCACCCTCGACTACCCCGGCATGCTCGCCTGCGTGCTGTTCTGCCAGGGCTGTGCCTGGCGTTGTCGTTACTGTCACAACCCGGACCTGATCCCGCCGCGCGCCAGCACGGAGATTGATTGGCGCCGGGTGTTGCTGTTCCTGCAGCGCCGCCAGGACCTGCTCGACGCGGTGGTATTCAGCGGCGGCGAACCGACCTTGCAGGAAGGCTTGCCGGCGGCCATGGATGAAGTGCGCGCGCTGGGTTTTCGCATTGGTTTGCACAGCGCGGGGATCAAGCCGGCAGGCTTTGCCAATGCGTTGCGGCATGCCGATTGGGTCGGGTTTGACGTCAAGGCGCTGGCCGAGGACTGCCAGTCGGTGACCCAGGTCAAGGGCAGCGGCGCCGCCAATTGGCGCAGCCTCGACACCTTGCTCGCCAGTGGCGTGGATTACGAGTGCCGCACCACCGTGCATTGGCACTTGATCGATCCCGCACGCCTGCTGCTGCTGGCCCAGCGTTTGCAGGCCGCAGGTGTGCAGCGCTTTGCCGTGCAGATGGTGCGGACCGCCAGCATGCTCGATACGCAACTGCCGAGTTCGCCGCTGCAGGTGCGGTTACCGGAGTTGTGGGGGCGTATCCGCGAGTTGTTTCCCGCTTTTGTATTGCGAGGGTGACCAGCACCCTCAACCGGCTTTTTACAGATGCTGCCCATGGTGGGCAGGTGTTCATCAAGGAATGTTCAGAATGACGCAGTTAACCACGGCACAACGCATTGTCATCGGCTTCGCGATTGCGCCGCTGGCCCTGGTGGGCTTGGTGTTTTACGCCTTGCACGACCTGGCAACCCTCAAACAGCAGTCCGAGCAGATCGTGCAGCAGGACTGGCCGCGGATCGCACCGATCATGGTGATCGCCACGGGTGTGCGCGATAACGGGCGCAACACCCGCGACTTGCTGATCGACCAGGACAACCCGCAGGCCCAGGAGGCCATCGGCGCCACGCGCCAGCGCATCACCCAGGCGTTTGCCACCCTTGAACCGCTGCTCGACAGCGCCGAAGGCAAGGCCGCCTACGCCACTTTGAAAACCCATCGCGAGACTTACGTGGCCGCCTTCACCCAGGTGCAGGCGCTGATCAAGCAGGGCGCTCGCGAGCAGGGCCTGGCCCAGCTCAAGCAACAGGTGATGCCGGCCGAAGCGCAGGTATTCAAGAGCCTGGATGCGCTGATGGCGATGCAGGGGCGGTTGTTCGCCGAGCGCGAGCAGGCGGCGCAGACCCTGTATGACGAGGCGCGGCGCAACATGCTTGGCCTGTTCCTGTTGTGCCTGGCGCTGGTGGTCGCGGCGGCCGTGATCGTCACCCGCAGCGTTATTCGCCCATTGGGCGGCGAGCCGGATGAGGCGGCGCGGGTGTTGAGCCATATTGCCCAGGGCGACCTGACCATCGTCGTGCCGGTGGGCAATAGTGCCGAGGGCAGTGTGATGCGCAACCTGCACCAGATGCAGCAGAACCTTAACCAGATGGTGCGGCACATTGCAGCGTCGGTGGACGGCGTGGCCAGTTCCTCCGAAGAGTTGAGCGCGGTGAGCAGCCAGACCAGCAGCAGCTTGCAGTCCCAGGGCCAGGAGATCGAACAGGCGGCCACGGCGGTCAACGAGATGACGGCAGCGGTGGACGATGTGGCGCGCAATGCGGTGAGCACCAGCGAGGCTTCGCGCCTGTCGGAGCAGACTGCCCAGCGCGGGCGGGCGCAGGTCCAGGAGACCGTGGCGTCGATCAACACCCTGGCCACCGGCGTGGTGGAAACCTCCGAGCGCATCCAGCAACTGGCCGGGCGTGTGCAAGACATCAGCGGCGTGCTCGAAGTGATCCGCAGCATTGCCGACCAGACCAACCTGCTGGCCCTCAACGCCGCCATCGAAGCCGCCCGCGCCGGCGATGCCGGACGTGGCTTTGCGGTGGTGGCCGATGAGGTGCGCGCGCTGGCCCATCGCACCCAGGCCTCGACCCAGGAGATCGAGCAGATGATCGGCAACATCCGCGAAGACACCGAACATGCGGTGGCGGCGATGCACAGCAGCAGCGAACGGGTACAGGCGACGCTTGGCGTGGCACAACGCTCGGGCGAGGCGCTGGAGGAAATCACCCGGTCGATCTCGCAGATCAACGAGCGCAACCTGATGATCGCCAGTGCCACCGAGGAACAGGCGCTGGTGGCGCGGGAGGTGGATCGCAATCTGGTGGGTATTCGCAGCTTGTCGCAGCAGGTGCTGCAAGGGGCGTTGCACACCGAGACGGCAGGCCATGACCTGGCGGGGATGGCGAGTGCGCTGCACCAGACGGTGGCGCGCTTCAAGGTCTAGAGTGGGTTTGGAAAAGGTGGGAGGGGGCGTGCCTCCTCCCCGCATTGGGTTTGCCTAACTCAACTGGCCCAGCCCCAGAACTGCAGCCACCAGCCATAACCGATCAACCCGGTACTCATCAGCACACACAGCCACGCCCGCCCGCGAGGCAGGCCCTTGAGTTGTTGCCACGCCAACCACAGGCACCAGCCTATCGCCGCCAGCAATATCCCCGCCCGCAATGGTTGCACCCACGCCATCACCCATCCTTCGTAGCGCAGCAATTTCACCGTGGTCGCCGACAATCCCAAAAACAATCCCGCACCACCCAAGGGCGTGAGGGTCAGGGCCAGGGGCCGAAACAGTGCGCGATCGCCCGCCAAATACGCGGCCAGGCGCAACAGCAGCCAGTCGCCGCCACCGAATAGCAGTGAACTGCCCGCCAGGTACAGCAGGATGCACAGACCATCCAGCCAACTGAAGCTGTCGTTGAGTTGCGGGTAGTGGGTGAGTAGCCACCAGGGTGCGTTGTCTTGCAGCGGCCATAGCCAATCGCGGCTGATCAAGCATTCGGCGAGGTATTGCTTGAGGGCGATGAACCAGGGGCTGACGGTCCATTGGAAGGCGCCCATGGCCAGGCCGATCACGCCGAACAGCAGCAGGCGTGCGTCCCAGTGGTTGGCCGGTTGGCGTGGGGCCTGGAGGATTTCCTGGTTGCACGAGCGGGCGATCAGTTGCACGGCGCCGCGTTGGCCGCTGCAACGCCCGCAAGCGTGGCAATCGCTGGCGCCTTGCAGGCGACGAATGTCCAGGAGCGGCGCACAGTTGGGCAGTGGCAGGCGCGGTGCGGTGTTGGCTTTCCAGCGTTGTTCATCCACCGCGAAGTGCACCGGCGCCAGGCGTGCGAGCAGGGCGAACACGCCGCTGACCGGGCACAGGTAGCGGCACCACACGCGCTTGCCGCGCACGAACAGCAAGCCGACCACCACGGCGGCCAGGGTCGAGCCGCCGAGGATCAGCAGCGCGGCCTGGGCGTAGTCATACACGCTGATGAGTTGGCCGTAGACGGTGGTCAGGCAAAATCCCACGGTGGGCCAGCCGCCCCAGCGCAGCCAGCGCGGAATGCCGAGGCCGCGCCCGTGGGTGCTGGCCCATTCGCTCAGCGAACCTTCCGGGCACAGCACGCCGCACCACAGGCGCCCGAACAGCACCATCGACAGCAACACGAACGGCCACCAGATCCCCCAGAACACGAACTGCGCCAGCAGCGTCAGGTTGCCCAGCACACGCGCCTGGCTGTCCGGCAGTGGCAGCAGCGCCGGCACCACCAGCAGGGCGGCGTACACCAGCACCACGGCCCATTGCACGGCACGGATCAACCGTGCGTGACGGCGCATGCCATCGCCCAATTGTTGCAGGCGGCTCATGCTACGCGCCGCGCCCGGCGCAGGCCGCCGCCCACCAGCAGCCAGTAGCCGAGCAGCACCAATACGCTGATCAGGCTCGGCGCTGCGCGGTAGCCGGCGAAGTCGGCGAGCAAGGCGCCCAGGCCGTGGCTGTCACTGAGCAAGGCGCTGCTGTCCCAACGGCTGTCGCCAAAGGCCGCATAGACCCAGTCGGGCATGTCCATGGCCAGCAGTTGCCCGCTGATACGGTCCACCGCTGCCACCAGCAAGGCTCCGCCGAGCAGCAACAGCAACGCTTCGCTGAGGGCGAAAAATCCCGACCAGGAAATGAAGCGTCGGCTGCCGCGCAACAGCAGCACCGTGAGCCCGGCCAGCACCAGGCCGAGCACGCCGCCGATGGCGAACAACCCCAGCGCCTCGTCGTGCAGGCGCGCACCGGCACCATACAAAAACACTACGGTCTCACTGCCTTCGCGGCTGACCGCCAACAGCGCCAACAGCAGCACCCCCCAGCCGCCGTGACTGGCCAGGCGCTGGTCGGCTTCACTCACCAGGCGGTGTTTGAGGGTGGGCGCGTGGCGATGCATCCAGAACACCATCTGCACCATCAAGCCGCTGGCGATCAGTGTGAGCGCCGCTTGCAGCCATTCGCCCTCGGCGCCGCTCATGGTCTCGCCAGCCCACAGCATCAGCCCGGCCAAACCGGCGGAGCCGAGCAGCCCCAGCAGCACCCCGGCCCACAGGAAACGCGCCAGGCGCGAATGACCGGCCTGACGGCTGATCCAGGCTTGCAGGATGCCGATCACCAACAGCGCCTCGACGCTTTCGCGCCACACAATGAACATCGCTTGATTCATCAACGGCTCCTAGTCGGCGCGGATGCTGCCTTCGGGCAGATGGGGATTGAACTCGTCGAAGAACGGATACACACCGGGCTGGAGCGGGTGGATCACCACGAAGGTGATCACGCCGGGCGACAACACCTTCTCCACCCGCAGCGGCGTGCTTTCAAATTCCGCCGGGCCCTGGCCGATATTCTTGAGCACGATCTTAAAGCGCTCGCCAGCCTTGACGGCCAGTTGTGGCGGGTTGAAGTGACCGTCCTGCAGGCTCAGTTCATACACCGGCAACGGCGCCGCCAACGCCGTGCCATTCAGCAGAACGCCGCCCAGCCACAGGGCACGGCGCATCAATAGCCGCCTTTTTTGCCGATGCCGGCATAGACGAATTCGTAATGCACTTCGCAGCGTTCGAACCACGGGGCGACCCCGGTTTCCTTGTCGGTGTGCAGGCCCAGGGAGTGGTGGCCGGAGGGCGGCAGTACGGTGAAGGTGAGGGTGTATTTACCGGGGCCTTGCAGCTTGACGTTGTCGCCGTAGTGCGGCCCGTCGTTGGCGACCATGGCGTGGAAGTCGCCGTTGATGGGCGTTTCGCTGCCGTGTTTTTTCAGGGTGAACGACAGGTTCAGGTAGGGCACGAAACTGCCTTCCTGAAAGCCTTGGGCATTGTCCGCGGTGGCGCGTACGTCGGCTTCCAGGTGCACGTCGGAATCGGCGGTGGCGCGCATCATGCCGGCAGGTGCCATCTCGATCGGTTGCAGGTACACCGCGCCGATTTCCAGCCCCGGGCAGTGTTGCGGTTCGCCGATGGGGTATTCCTTGGCGAGTGCCGCCGAGGTGCTCAGCAGCAGGACGATGGGCAGCAAAGAAGAGGTACGCATGGAGGCTTCCTGACGGGTGGGAGAGGGAGCCCGAGTCTAGGAAGGTCTGGCGTGAATAATAATGATTCTTGTCAAGTTTCGAGGATATTTCATGATTGCCGGGCTTGATGCCGGTCAAGGCCAGGTGAGTGCGATCCGGGTACGTTGCAGGGACAGCCAGCCGCCAGGGAACCCGATCATGGCCAAGCCTTTCCCGCTGCACCCCAAGCACCCCGAGCGTATCTGCTGGGGCTGTGACCGCTACTGCGCCGCCACCGACCTGGCCTGCGGCAACGGGGCCGATCGTACGATGCACCCGGCGGAGATGCTGGGTGATGACTGGTATGAACATGGCGACTGGGGCGTTGTGCCCGAGCCGCCAGTCACCGATGAGCCGTCAGTTGCCTGAGCAGGTTTGCGTGGTTAAGCCGCCATTGGCTTGCTGGACTGCAATTTCTTGTGCGCCGCTTTCATCGCTTCCATTTCGGCGCCCAACTCTTCAAGGCGCGCCTTGCCCAGCAGCTTTTTCGCCTGCGGGAACATCTCGGTTTCTTCTTCCTCGATGTGGTGCTCCAACAGTTCCTTGACCACTTTGACGCGTCCGGAGAATTCTGTGGTTGAAGGTTCGGTCTGTTTAAGGTCGGGCAATACCAGCGAGTCGACGGTGCGGTGCTCTTCCTTGGCCTCGTGATACATGATGTCCTGTTCCTTGCCACCGGCTTTCCTGAAAGCGGGGTAGAGGATTTCTTCCTCAAGTTTGGTATGCAAACTGATTTCCGCCTCCAGCTTGGCCAACAGTTCAGTGCGTTTTTTTACCCCGCGTTCAGTGGACTCACTCAATTGAGTCAACAGGGCCTTTACGCGTTCGTGGTCGGCTTTGAGCAGATCAATGGCATTCATGGGTGATACCTCACAGGAGAATCAGGGCGTGTCGAAATGCACGCCTCGTCCCCTACTGGAGTGCATCAGTCGTACCAACCTGAGCGTTTTTAAAATAGTTAGTTAATTCAAATGGATACGGGTTATGTGAAAGCCAGGCTGTCGTGCAGGTTGCATGGTTGGCCGCGTGGCACGTTGCATTCCACAACCCCCGGTTTTTTGTGCAAAGTTTTATGAACCCTGGCGGCCGTTGCTTGACCTAACGCACACGACCTAGGAGGTGAAGCATGGAAATTCAATACATCTGGATCGGTTTGGCAGTGATTCTGCTGCTGTTGGAATTGTGGGCAATCAATATCGTTTTGCGCAGCACAGGGGGCTGGGAGTCGAAAGGATTATGGTTGGTGATTCTGATTTTTGTGCCGCTGTTTGGGCTGATCGCCTGGGCGATGTTCGGGCCGAAACGCGAGATGCCACAACAGGGTAAAAATTGAACCAGGACCGTATAGAAAACAGGCGCCATTGCGGCGCCTGTTTTCGTTGTGCTATTCGACTTCCACTCGCAGCACTTGCAACCCCAACTGTTCATACGCCTCCACACTCGGCACATGCCACTCGGTGATCAGTGTGTGAATACGGCTGCACGGCGCCACCACAAAGGGCTCCACCGCGCCGAGCTTGTCGGCCATGGTCACCGCCACCACATGGGAGGCGCTATCGAGCAGGGCCTGTTTGACCGCCACTTCATCGAAATGCAGCGAGCTGATCCCGACCTGCGGGTGCAAGGCGCAGACGCCGGTAAAGAGCACGTCAGCCTTGACGCTCTGAATCAGGCGCACGGCTTCCTGGCCGCTGGTGGACAAGGTCGCCGGGTTGAGCTGGCCACCCGCGAGGATCACGTTGACCTGCGGATGGTCCGCCAGCGCGATGGCGATCATCGGCGACGGGGTCACGACGGTCAGGCGGATCGAGCGTGGCAGTGACTGCGCAATCTGCAATGTGGTGGAACCGGAGTCGAACAGCACGATCTGGCCGTCTTCCACCTGTTCTGCGGCCAGTTGCGCGAGCCGGCGCTTGGCCTGATTGGTCTCGCCGACGCGGGTGAAAAAGTCCTTGCCGGTGTCCTTGGGCCGGGGCAGTGCGCCGCCGTGCACCCGTTGCAGCAAGCCGGCGGCGGCGAGTTCGCCGAGGTCGCGGCGGATGGTGTCCTGGGACACGGCAAAGTGCTCTACCAATTCCGACGCGGTGACCTTGCCGTCGCGCTCCAGCAGTAACAGGATCTTCTGTTTGCGCAGGGAAGGCAGGTCGATGGCTTCATGGGTGTTGTGCATGTTTGTGCGCTTTTTTGCGGGTTTGTGCGAGATTAGTCGCCCGTCGTTGCAAACGCAATGGCTGGTTGCATAGCCGATGGGCGGTTACTCTCTGTGCTCAGTTCAGGGAGAGGTCACTCAGATGTCGTTGATCACCACCATCGAAGATTTACGCAAGCTGGCGCAAAAACGGGTCCCAAGGATGTTCTACGATTACGCCGATTCCGGCTCCTGGACTGAAAGTACTTATCGCGCCAACGAAAGCGATTTTGCCCACATCAAATTCCGCCAACGGGTGGCGCGCAACATCGATGAACGTTCGATCCGCGCGACCATGATTGGCCAGGACATGGCAATGCCCGTCGCCTTGGCGCCGACCGGCCTGGCGGGCATGCAACATGCCGATGGCGAGATCCTCACGGCCCGTGCGGCCGCTGCGTTTGGCCTGCGCTATACGTTGTCGACCATGAGCATCTGCTCCCTGGAAGACATCGCCGAACACGTCGGCCAGCCGTTCTGGTTCCAGCTGTACGTGATGCGTGACCGCAGTTTTATCGAGCAATTGATCGAACGCGCCAAGGCTGCCGGAGTGGACGCCCTGGTGTTGACCCTCGACCTGCAGATCCTCGGGCAGCGCCACAAGGATTTGATCAACGGCCTGTCGGCGCCGCCCAAGCTGACCCTGGCGAATATCCTCAACATGGCCACCAAGCCGCGTTGGGTGATGGGCATGCTCGGCACAAAACGCCGGGGCTTCGGCAATATCGTCGGGCATGTCAAAGGCGTGGCGGACATGAGTTCGTTGTCGTCGTGGACCGCCCAGCAATTCGATCCGCGCCTGAGCTGGGACGATGTGGAGTGGATCAAGAAGTGCTGGGGCGGCAAGCTGATCATCAAGGGCATCCTTGATGTGGAAGACGCGCGGCTGGCGGCCAACGCCGGTGCGGACGCGCTGGTGGTGAGCAATCACGGTGGCCGCCAGCTGGATGGCGCGCCGTCGAGCATCAGCCAATTGCCGGCGATTGTCGACGCGGTGGGTGAGCGCATCGAAGTGTGGCTCGATGGCGGTATCCGTTCCGGCCAGGACGTGCTCAAGGCGATGGCGCTGGGCGCAAAAGGCACCATGATCGGTCGCCCGCATTTGTACGGTTTGGGGGCGTTGGGCGAGGCGGGCGTGACCAAGGCGCTTGAGATCATCGCCCGTGAACTGGACGTATCGATGGCGCTGTGTGGCTATAACGATATACGCGATGTGAATCGCGAGATTTTGCTGCCGGGTACATTTCCCGAAAGCCTTTGCTCAGCAAAAAAATCGTAAAAAAGTAAAAAGAGTTGTCCACGAAAACCGTGGGTATCTCTGTGGATAACTTTGCAAGACCCCGGCGGGTATGGCGATTTAACCAAAGGTTAATATTTGATCAACTGTCGGCGCGGGCCAGTATGGCCAGGGTTGGCGCTTGACACGCAAGCGCGAACCCAGTGCCGAAAAGCCGTTTTATGAGTCGCCGTTGCGGCCTGTGGAGTGTGTCACCACCTGGGCTGGCATCTTCGCTTGCATCAATTTGTCCAACGCCTGGCCGTAACTGCGACCGGCCAGGCTCATGCTGTTGTTATGGCTGGCGCCGGGCACCAGCATCAAGCGCTTGGGTTCCTGGGCGGCCTTGAATAACTGCTCGCTGAAACGCGGCGGCACGTAGCGATCATCGAGGCCATGCACCACCAGCAGCGGCATGCGGATGTCGGCAATCTTGTCGATGGAATCGAATTTCTGCGACAGCAACCAGCGCACCGGCAACGACGTGTTCGCCACCGCCGTGGCCACATCTGCCAACGAAGTGAACGTGGACTCGATCACCAGTCCCCGTACCGGCAACGGCAGCTGCTTGCCCAACTCCGCCGCCAGGTCGATCGCCACCGCGCCACCGAGGGAGTGCCCGTAGATCAGGCGTTTGCTCGGGTCAGGTTGCAGGGTCTGGAAACGTTCCCAGGCGATGCGCGCATCTTCGTACACCGTGGTTTCCGACGGCAGCTCGCCGTGGCTCTGGCCGAAACCGCGATAGTCGATGGCCAGCACCGAATAGCCCAGCGCGTGCAATTGCTCGATGCGAAACAGCTGCCCGGTGAGGTTCCAGCGCACGCCGTGCAGGTAAAGGATGGCGGGTGCGTCCTTTTTGGCTGCCGGGTACCACCAGGCGTGGATGTTCTGTCCCGACTTGAAGCTGGCGGGCTTGAGCTCGAATTCCTGCACCGCCTTGGGCAAGCCGGTGTACCAACCGGCGGTGCCCGGTTCGATGCGAAACACCAGCTCGCGCTCTTTGTGTTGCAGCACGCTGCAACCCACCGGCAGGCCGATGATCAGCAACGCCATGCACAACAGGGAGAAACGACGCAGGCGTGGGCGCGACAGAAAACGTGACGACATGAAGGTTCCAGGGCGAAGGTGAAGCAGGGGTTTTAACAGAAGGTCCGGTGGTGAAGGAATTAATTCGACGGTCGTTCACGGGGATTGCTTGCAAAGTGTTACGTCAATCACGCGCTTGACGCTGGCCTCGGCCCCGCGACATGCTCACCTCCCCCTGAGCAAAGGACCGACCATGGACAACAGCCCCGTTCGCATCACCGCCGAAGAGACCCTTTCGAAAAACTGGTACCTGCTTAAAAAATACACCTTCGACCTGCGCCGCCGCGACGGCAGCTGGCAAACCCAGAACCGCGAGGTCTACGACCGCGGCAATGGCGCGACCATCCTGCTGTACAACCGCGAGCAACGCACGGTGCTGCTGACCCGCCAGTTCCGCATGCCCACCTTCGTCAATGATTACCACGGCTACCTGATCGAAGCCGCCGCCGGATTACTGGACAACGCCAGCCCGGAAGAGCGTATTCGCCTGGAGGCGGAGGAAGAGACGGGGTATCGCGTCGGCCATGTGGAGAAGATCTATGCGGCGTTCATGAGCCCGGGGTCGGTGACGGAGCGGATTCACTTCTTTTTCGGTGAGTATCAACCGGCCGATCAAGTGGGGGCAGGCGGTGGATTGGAGGAGGAGGGCGAGGATATTGAGGTGCTGGAGCTGGGGTTTGAGCAGGCGCTGGGGATGGTGCAGAGCGGGGAGATTGTGGATGGGAAGACGATTATGTTGTTGCAGTGTTTGGAGTTGCGGATGTTGAAGGAGGGGTGGTGAAACGGTGAGTTTTGGCTCCCGCGGATTGTTTTGTTTAAGTAGTTCAATCGGTGGGAGTTAGTTTGTTCTCGAGGAAAGAATTCCTACTTTATTCTTGATGAATATTTTTGTGTTTTAAATAATCGTTGAAGATTTCGATTATGTGCTCAAGCCATAATCTCCCTGACTTCCACTGAGATGCATAGTGGTAGTAGCAGTACTGCTCATGCAGCAGGTTTTTTTGAAGGTCTAATTCATTTGCATGTGAATTTATCAGCTCTAAAATTTCTCTTTTTACGGTAATGATTGTTTCCCTAGGTGAGTCGTGCAGGAATGCGTTAACCACTTCGTCGGCCGAGGAGTATTCCTCTACCCAGTCTTGGTTGAAGTACGCCCCCAGAAATTGCTGGAGTTCTGTCAGTGGCTTATTCATTGAACTATTGGGTATCCGGTCAGTAGTAGAAAACTTAGCAAAGGGCGGAAGTCAGCACCTTCAACTCACTGGTGTTGAGCTTTTTTCTCAATGGATAAGTTTTCTAAGGCTGCATCAGTTTTTGTTTCTAAATATCTCATTGAGGAACACCCACTCGGGACCGGCTAACGGGTAGTGGTAGTGAGCGAGCTTGCTCGCACTGGGCTGCGAAGCAGCCCCAACAAGCACGACCCGGACCTGATTGAAAAACGCTTTGCCTGGGGTGGGGGCCGCTG